>JAQUSB010000014.1 GCA_028715345.1 Candidatus Omnitrophota bacterium
CCGAGCCTTAGATCGCCGCCCGTCCTGGTCTCGTCATAGGACCAGCCGACGTCCGAATCCTTGTCATGCGCCGTCCTGTAAACGTCAAAACCTCCGAGGAACGGGAAACCGAATATCCACGGGTCGGTCCAGCCCAAATTGTAATTGGTCCTGACCATGCCTATTTCGCCTTTTATCGTAAGGTTCTGCCCGCCGCCCGTGAATGTCGGGAAGTTCATGATGTCGAAATTTCTCTGCGTTATTTCCGCGAAGCCCATCAACATATCCACGGAGCTGTAACCGCCGCCGAAGGAGAATTCTCCCGTCTTCGTCTCTTTAACGTTCACCACTAAATTCTGAACGTTCGGATCATCCGTAGGCTCCGTATCGAAACTGACATTCTCGAAAAACCCGAGGTTATAAAGACGCTCTTTCGACCGGCGTATCTTGTCACCGCTGAACTTATCCCCCGGGAATAGCCTGAGCTCTCGCCTGACGACGACATCCCGCGTTTTCAGATTGCCGCGGACATCGATCTTACCGACGTAGACTATCTCTTTGGGGTCGATATTGTAGATGAGGTTAACGGTGCCTGTCTGTATGTCGAGGTTCTTCTCGACATCCACTATGACGTTCATGTAGCCGTATTTATAATAGAACTGTCTTATAGAAAAGACGTCTTCGCGCAGCGCCCTGGTCGAGAACGGCTTGCCTTTTTTCATCGCAATATTGGCCCTGACCTCTTTTTCTTTATAAATAAGGTTCCCTCTCAGGGTTATATCGCCGACGATATATTGTTTGCCTTCATTGACCTCGAACGTAACATTGAGTATGTTCCCGTCCTTAGAATAATCCAGCTTGGGCGTGACCTCCACATCCATGAAACCTATATCGTCATAAAGGGATTTTATCTTGTCGATATCGTCCTGCATCGTTTCATCATTGAATATGCCGGGATTGAAAAGCCAGGCGGGTTTCGTCCCCAGGATCTTCCTTAATTCATTCGTCTTTATCGCCTTATTGCCGGATACTTTCACACTTGCGACTTTGACGTGCGTCTTTTCGTCTATGGTTATGGTAATAATGGCTTTGTTGTTATCTTTGTCGGAGTCGATGTCGTACTTTATATCTATCTGCGGATATCCCTTTTTTACGTACATCGCCCTTATTTCCGCCATATCCTGGGCCAGTAATGCCAAGTTCAGCATCTCGTTAGGCTTCGTCTTCATGGAGGATTTCAGTTTCTGCGGACGGAACTCGTTATTGCCTTTAAATACGATGTCCTCGACGATAGGCTTTTCCTCGACTACAAACGTTACGGCTACCCCTTCCTTGTCGGGGACGACGTCGATCGATATATCGGTGAAGAACTGGGTCGCGTACAATTTTTTCAGGTCGTCGTTCAGCACTTCCTGGCTGAACCTGTCCCCTACCTTCGTCCTGATCTTCGATAAAATTATTTCGGTGCTTATGGTCCTGTTGTTCTTTATGCCTATAGCGGTTATCTCTTTCCCGTCGTTAGACGGCGGCGGCGTGGGCGCCTGAGAATAGGCCGTGCCGGTAATGAATAAAAATAGCGCGGTTAAAAACGCTGCTGTTACCTTTCGGTATCTCATGCATTCTCCATATCTACGCTTACGAACTCTTCGCTCTTGGGCGCAAGATTTTCAAATCTCATATATTCGCCTAAAAATGCCAGGTTAAGGCTGCCAACCGGGCCGTTCCTCTGCTTAGCGATTATTACCTCGGCCACGCCCTTATTCTCGTCGGTCTGGTTATAGTACTCTTCCCTGAGAAGAAGCAGCACAAGATCCGCATCCTGCTCTATGGCTCCCGACTCTCTTAAGTCCGAAAGCTGGGGCCTGTGGTCCGAACGCTGTTCGACCGCGCGCGACAGCTGGCTTATCGCTATGATAGGCACATTAAGCTCCCTGGCGAGCGCTTTAAGCGACCGCGATATCTCCGATATCTCCTGCTGCCTGTTATCTGCATTGCTGGGGCCCTGCATAAGCTGTAAATAGTCGAGGACGATGAGCTTTATATCGAATTGCGCTTTGAGGCGGCGGGCTTTAGTGCGTATCTCCAATACCGTGGAACCGGGCGAATCGTCTATGTATATCGGCGCTTCCGATAATTTTCCGGCGGCGCTTACGAGCCTGGGCCAATCCGCCTGGGATAAAAATCCCGTCCTCACTTTGTGCGCATCGACTCTCGCGTGCGAACAGAGCATCCTCTGAACGAGCTGCTCTTTCGACATTTCCAAAGAGAAGAACGCGACGGGCTCTTTTTCTATGACGCCGATATGCTCGACGATGCATGATGCCAGGGCGCTCTTACCCATCGACGGGCGTCCTGCCACGACTATGAGGTCGGACGGCTGGAATCCCGCCGTCTTTATATCGAGGTCCCTGTAGCCTGTAGCAAGGCCCGTGATATTCTCTTTGCGCTGGTATAGATTATCGATCGTTTCTATCGAATTCTTTATTACTTCCCTAAGGGGAGAGAAACGCGACTCCACTTTTTTCGAGCTCACATCGAATATGAGCTGTTCGGATTTATCGAGAAGGGTATCGATGTCCTGGGAAGTATCATAACAGCTTGAAACTATTTTCGTAGCAGTAGCGATAAGGTTGCGCAGGAGAGCTTTCTCTTTAACTATCTTGGCGTAATGGATGAAATTCGCGGTGGTCGGGACGCTCGAGGAAATATTGGTAATATAAGCCGGGCCGCCGGCCGCGTCGAGCGAATTCGTCTTTTTAAGCTCTTCTATCAGGATGACCAGGTCGACGCCTTTATTTTCGTCAAATAGCTGGATGGCGGCGGAGAATATCTTCTTATGGGCGTCTTTATAAAAGTAGGAAACATCGAGCATCTCGATGGCCTGCGAAATGGCGTCGCGGTCCAGAAGCATCGAACCTAACACGGCCATTTCAGCCTCTATATTTTGGGGCGGGAGTTTCTCGACAACTTCTTGTGCTGGCATTTAACCTTGCCTATTTTTTAACGATCGAGACCTTTACGCTTACCTTCACTTCCGGGTGCAATTTCACGACTGCCTGGTATTCGCCTAGTTTCTTTATGGGTTCGGATAAAGTTATATCTCGCTTCTCCGCTTTAACGCCTTCGGCCAGCAAGGCCTTGGCGATATCTTCTCCCGAAACGGATCCGAACAATTTATCCTCTTCGCCCGCCTGAGCGGGGATCGTCAGGGAGAGCGCCGATATCTTTTCCGCGACGACTTTCGCTTCCGCCAGCCTCTTGGCGTCTTCCTCGGCCTGTTTCTTTTTCAGGGATTCAAGTATCTTCGTATTTCCCGCCGTTGCTTCTTTGGCGGCATTCTTCGGGATGAGAAAATTCCTGGCATATCCTTCTTTGACGGTAACGACATCTCCCGCCTTGCCCAATTTGTCTATGGTTTGCAATAATATAACCTTCATTTTAAATCCCTTCCTAATAAATAGAATTATTCTGCGACGAAAGGCAAAAGAGCCATTACCCGGGCTTTTCTGATAGCCCTGGCAAGCTGTCTCTGGTGCTTGGCGCAGTTGCCGGAGATCCTCGACGGTACCATCTTGCCGCGCTCGGTCAGGAATTTCTGGAACCTGAGATATTCTATGAAGTCGAGATTCTTAACCTTGTCCGCGCAGAAGCGGCACGGCCTTTTTTTGAATACCTTCTTTTTCGAAGGATCTCTTTTGACTTTTTTCTTTTCCGGTTTTCCGAATGGTTTCTTAAACGACGGTTTGAACATTTTTTCTCCCTGGTTAGAACGGAACTTCCTCGTCCGTATTTTGCGGCCCTCCTGCCGGGCCGGCCTTGGTTGCTCCCGGCACAGCCGGTTCATCACTCAAATTGATCGTCTCGATATCTTCCGGCGCCGGGCCCTGCGATTTTGCCTGCGATCCCTGTTTTGCCCCCGCGCCGCGCAAGAACTGTATATTGTCTGCTACTACCTCGACGGTAGAGCGCTTCTGCCCTTCCTGCGTCTCCCACTCCCTCGACTGAAGCCTGCCTTCGACGAATACGGGGCTCCCCTTCGAGAGATATTCTCCGCAAACTTCGGCCCTCCTGCCCCAGACGACCACGCGTATAAAAGACGTCTGCTCTTTCTTCTCTCCGGCCTGGTCTTTGTAAACCCTGTTCACGGCAACGGTGAACGTCGCCACAGCCGACCCGCTCGGTATGTAACGTAATTCCGGGTCTCTGGTAAGATTTCCTATCAAAAGCACTTTATTAAGGTTTGCAGCCATAGGATCCGCCTTATCTCTTTGTTACCATCGTCCTTAATATATTGTCATTCAGCCTGTAGCCGGCTTCGAGCTTTTCTACAGCGCTCGGCGGCGCCGTAAAATCGAGCTTGTAATAATAGCCTTCTTTGGCCTTTTTCACCGGGTACACCAGCTGTTTCTTTCCCCAGCTCTCTTCTTTTTTTATGGTGCCGCCGTTCTTCGTCACGGAGTCGGTGATCGTCTTGGTGACGTTCTTTATGTCTTCTTCTTTAAGATCCGATTTGATTATGAACAGAATTTCATAGTTATTCATCGTTTATCTTTCTCCTGTCTATTTTGATTAGATTACCACACTATCGTTATTTTATCAAAGAATAAATAATAGCCCTATTCTACGATGTCCCTATTTTACGCTTATTGAATTTGGTCATGGCCTTTTCCATGCCCTCTTCTATCATACAAATAAGGGCATCTTTGGCCAAATTGACCACATGCGCTACGTTACGCTTCTCCTTGTGCTTGAAAGGGCTTAGCACATAACGGGTTATGTCGCCTTTGTGAACGTCCGTCGCTATCCCTACCCTGAGGCGCGGGAAGTCATCGCGGCCTAAAGTGCCGATGATGGACGTAAGCCCCTTATGCCCGCCCGAAGAACCCGATCTTCGCAGCCTTATCCTCCCGAGCTCTATATTTATGTCATCGCAAACGACTATGAGGTCGCAGCCTTCTTTCATCTCGCGGCCGCATATTTCTCCTGCGGCGTGGCCGGAAAGGTTCATGTAGGTCTGCGGCAGGGCCAGGATGACGTCCTCGCCCGCTATCTTCCCTTTTCCGGCGACGGAAAAATGGAGGCGCTTATTCATTTTTATGCCGTGCTCTTTTGCAAGCGCGCTTACTACCTCGAAGCCTATATTGTGCTTCGTGCCTTTATATTCAGGGCCGGGGTTGCCCAGCCCGATTATTATCTTCATAGCTTCGTCGATCTCCGGCGGATTATTTCTTCTCTTCTTTCTTCTCTGCCGGCTTCGCCGCAGCAGGTTTCGCCTCTTCCTTAGGCGCTTCTTCGCCTTCAGCCGCCTCTTCTTTCTTCTTCCTTATAAGCTCTGGTTCGGCGGCGCCTTCAGCGGCTGCCTCAGCGACGGGCACTTCGGCCTTAGGCGGTTTCACTATCATTACGATAAGCTCGGCGTCGTTCAATATCTTGACACCTTCCGGGGTCTTCACGTCTTTAACGTGTATCGTTTCGTTTATCTTGAGATTAGTAACGTCGACCTCGATCTTTTCCGGTATGGCTGTAGGCAAGCACTCTACCTGCAGTTCGCGTATGATGTGCTCGAGTATGCCGCCGTCAACCTTAACTCCGACGGGATCGCCGTGAGAAACGAGAGGAACGTTGACCTTTAGCGTTTCCGTCAGCGATATCTCGTTAAAATCGACGTGCAGTATCTGATCTTTGATCGGCTCGCGCTGGATCTCTTTAATAACGACCGTTTTGTCTTTGGCCGCGTCTTCTCCGGATATCTTAAGCGTGATGATGACGTTCTCTCCGGCCTTTGTGTGGAGGATGCTTAACAGGTCGGTCACCGCCACCTGCAGGCTCGTAGCGCCTTTACCGCCCTTATAGACATTCGCGGGGACCAGGCCTTTATTCCTTAAGTCCTTCGCTACTTTTTTTCCTACACCGGACCTTGTTTCCGCTTTCAATATTATCTTTTCCATAACAAATTACGCTCCTTTTCCTTTAGCTGAATAACACGCTGATAGATTCTTCCTCGTGTATCCTTTTTATCGCCTCACCAAGAAGAGACGCGACCGAAAGCACTTTTATGTTTTTCAGTTTCTTCTCTTTTGGTAAAGGTATTGTGTCCGTCACTACTAACTCTTTGAGTTTAGACTTTTTCAATCTCTCTATCGCCGGGCCGCACAGGACCGGGTGCGTAATAGCCGCGTACACATCTTTGGCGCCGGCTTTCTTTATCGCTTCGACCGCTTCGACCAGCGACCCGGCCGTCGCGACCATGTCGTCGGTGATAACGGCGTTCTTGCCTCTTACATCACCCATTATGTGCATGACCTCGGCCTGCCTGTCGTTCACGCGCCTCTTATCGACTATGGCGAGCGAGCATTTCAGGCGTTTGGCGTAAGCTCTCGCCGTCTTTATGCCGCCGACGTCTGGAGAGACTATGACGAGGTTGCTGTCCAGTTTTAGTTTTTTAATGTATTCCGAAAATATCGTGAAAGCGAAAAGATGGTCGAGAGGTATGTCGAAAAATCCCTGTATCTGTCCGGCGTGCAGGTCTATCGTCAATATCCTGTCGGCGCCGGCGGTCGTAAGCAGGTTCGCTACGAGCTTGGCCGTGATCGGGACCCTCGGCTGGTCTTTCCTGTCCTGCCTGGCGTACCCGAAATAAGGAAGCACCGCCGTTATCCTCTGGGCCGAGGCGCGTTTAAGCGCATCTATCATTATTAAAAGTTCCATGAGATTCTCGTTCGAGGGCAGGCAGGTCGGCTGCACTACGAATACATCGTGCCCGCGCACGTTCTCGTTTATCTTTACGCGTATTTCCCCGTCGGAAAAATGGTCGACTGCGGCGTCGGCGAGTTTCACTTTCAGGAATTTGCATATATCGTTCGCGAGAGCTTTATTGGAATTACCGCTGAAGATCAATAAGTTATTTTTCATCGCCTTATTCCCTTCTATTTTTCTTTATCCGCCTGTCGGCAGGTTTTCGCTTTTTGTATATCCTCGCGGGTACGCCGACCACGATCTTGCCTTTCGGCACATCGTGATTTTTCGGCACTACCGAGCCCGCTCCGACCATCGCCATGGCGCCTATCTTTATGGGCGCTATAAGAACCGCTCCGACGCCTATGAACGCGCCGTCCTCTATTATCGTCTTATTTTTATTCTTACCGTCGTAATTCGCGGTTATCGTTCCCGCGCCGATATTCACTTTTTTACCTATGACCGCGTCGCCGAGATACGAGTGGTGTTTGATCTTCGAATCGCTGCCGACCGTCGTCCTGTTCAATTCCACGAAGTTCCCGACTTCGACATTATCGCCTATCGAAACTTTGGGCCTTATCCTCGTGAAGGGCCCTATGGTACAGCCTTCGCCTATTTCGACGCCCGCTTCTATCACCGTATTGGACCTTATCGTAGTATCTTTCCCTATCTTCACGCCGGGGTATATTACCGTCGAGGCCGGATCTTCGATCGTAACACCGCCCAGCATCAGTTCTTTGGCGATCCTGCCCTTCATTACGGCTGTGGAATAAGCGAGATCTATCCGCGTGTTCACGCCTATGGCTTCATCCGGGTCTTGCGTTAAATAGGACTCTATCAACTTGCCTTTGTTTTTTAAAATACTTATCGTGTCGGTAAGAAATATCTCTTTTTTCTTATTATCGGGCTTTACGGCGTCAAGCGCCTCGAATAATTCCGCGGCTTTGAAACAATACGTACCGACATTTATCTCATTTATGACTTCCTGGCAAAGATCGGCCTTCTCCTGTTCCACGATGCCCGTAACGGCTCCCTTATCATCCCTGATTATCCTGCCGTAACCCGTCGGGTCGCTCAGTTTAGCCGTCAGGATAGTCACGCTCGCGCCGGATGACTTATGCTTCTGCAGCATATTCCTTATGGTCCGGGCGCGGATAAGCGGCGTATCGCCGCATATGACGAGGATATCGCCGGAATAATCTTTAAGGGCCCTGCCGGCCGTATTGACCGCGTCACCGGAACCGAGGAGCTCTTCCTGGACGACGATCTTCGCTTCGACAAGCTCTTCACGCAGAAGCTCATGCCCAAAACCGGCGACCACGATAGCGTCGGAGATGCCGGCATCGTTAACCGAATCGAGCACATAACGGATGATCGGTTTGCCCAATATGGTGTGCAGCACCTTAGGCATGTCGGATCTCATCCTTGTGCCCCTGCCTGCCGCCAATATTATCGCTACCGGGTCTTTCATGTGCTTACCTTGTTTTCTACTTTACTGACTTAAAATAACTGGTTGCCCAGCTAGGATTCGAACCTAGACCCTCAGCTCCAAAGGCTGGTGTGCTACCATTACACCACCGGGCAATCCACAGCTGGCAATATTCGGTTACAACTCTATATCTGTATCTTCCTCGATCTCGCGCGACGAACTTCGCGTTACGGCGCTATAGACAGGCGCGCCCTGAGACGACGGAGACTTTCTGTCGTTTTCGTAAGCTTCCAGGACTTTCTTCTGGATGTAGTCCCTGCATTCGGCGGTGATCGGGTGGGCTATATCCTTGTGCTCGGATTGCCTCGCCGCATCTTCGCCGGGCTGGGACGATCTCGGCTCGCTCATCGGTAAAGTGGCTCCGCACTGGTTGCAGAATTTCGACCGGACCGCGTTCCTGAAACCGCATTTCGGGCACGGATCTTTTATCTTCCTCGAAGGCATAGCCACGAACATACCCTTATTCCCTTCGATTACTTTCACGTTCCTGACGACGAAACAGTTGTCGAAAGTTATGGTCGCGTAAGCCTTTAACTTCTTGTCCTGCCCTTCTTTCAAAAAGATCTTTACTTCCGTAATATCCATGATGTGTGTACTCTCCTAAAAGGTTTACTTACTTTGTTCTTGCTATGAATACCTGCCACTCTTTACGCTCACCTGCCGGCACTGCCTTAAAAAGCTCTCTTTTAGCCGCCATCGCCTCCTTTCCGGTACTGCACAGACAAAATACGCTCGGCCCACTTCCTGAAACAATAGCCTTCTTGCCAAGAGATGAGGCCAAGCGTTCTATAATAATTTTTAAACCCAAGTTTTTTGATATCGCTGCATCTTCCAGGTCGTTGCAGAGCATTTTTTCCAGTACCCCGCGATCAAAAGAACCGCTCAAATAACGAGGTATTTTATCATCCGCACCGTCAAATGTCAAGCGCTTAGCCTTAAGGTCAAATGCGTCATATATGTCCCTGGTAGAGGTCTTTGAACCTGTATATATTATAAGGTGCCAAAGCTTTATATTGCTCTTTATGCGGGTAAGATCGCCGCCTTTCCCCTTTCCTAAGGCAAAATCGCTGTTCAATACGAAAAACGGCACATCCGCGCCCAATTTTTCCGCTAAAAATAGCAGTTTATTCTCTGGAAACCGTAATGAGAAAAGCTTATTTATGCCTATCAGCGTGCTTGCAGCATCGGAACTGCCCCCTCCAAGGCCTGCGGCTATCGGGATGACCTTTTTTATCCTGATATTCACGCCTTTTGCGATCTTTGCATGCTTAAGGATAAGCTCGGCGGCTTTGTAAACCAGGTTATCTTTGGGATCTGCGGTGATCGATTTGTCGGATGAGACGCGAATGCCTTTTGGGATCGCGGTAATGGTGATCTTGTCGGCAAGGGATATCCGTTCAAAGAGGGTAAAGATGTTATGATAGCCGTCTTCGCGTTTATTCAGGACCTTCAGGAACAGATTTACTTTGGCAGGCGCAGTTAATGTAATTGATCTCATATGCCGGGAGCCGTTATTTTTTCATCTTCAGGACTTCTTTGGACGCTTTGACGATATCGCCGGCCGTAAGCCCGAAATGTTTAAAAAGCTCGTCGGGCTCGCCCGAGACACCGAAGCGGTTCTGAACGCCCACCATCTTTATCGGGACAGGGCATGACTCGACCACGACCTCCGCCACGGCGCTGCCCATGCCGCCCATGATCGTGTGCTCTTCGGCCGTTACGATTGCGCCTGTTTCGAATGCGGCCTTTATTATAGCGTCGCGATCGATCGGTTTGGGTGTGTGGAGATTTATGACGCGGGCTTTTATACCTTCTCCGGCCAGCTCTTCGCTTGCCTTTAAAGCTTCGGAAACCATCTGCCCGCACGCTATTATCGACAGGTCTTTGCCTTCTTTGAGCGTATTGGCCTGCCCTATCTTAAAACTGTCTTCGGGCTTCGTTACAACCGGCACCCCCGATCGTCCGAGCCTTAAATAAACGGGCCCTTTTATCCGCGCGGCCTCGATCGTAGCGCGCCTGGCCTCCAACGCATCGCACGGCACTATCACCGTCATATTCGGGATTATCCTCATCAGCGCTATCTCTTCGACGGCCTGGTGCGTAGCGCCGTCGGGACCTACGGAAATGCCGCCGTGCGTTCCGGCGATCTTCACATTCAAATTCATGTACGCTATAGACACCCTTATCTGGTCCCAGGCCCTGCCCGAGGCAAAAACTCCGAACGTGCACGCGAACGGTATCTTGCCCATAAGCGCGAAACCGGCCGCCGCGCCGAACATATCCTGCTCGGCTACGCCCAGGCCGAAGAACCTGTCCGGAAATTGTTCCTTGAACCACGCCGCTCTCGTCGAATCGGTAAGGTCCGCCGAAAGCACGACTATATTTTTATTTTCTTTGCCCAGCTCGACCAGCCCTTCGCCGAATCCGTCCCTCGTTGACGCCTTCTTCACTTTATTTTCCGCCATTTTCTCCCCTACTGTACTCTTAGTAGCGCACCCTTAAGGGTGCGCTACATTGTGGATAACTAATTGCCCCTAAATATTAGTGCTGAGTATGTTATCGAACGTAAGCTTTTTTAGCCGGAATTTTTCGGCCTGATCTTTTGTAGCTTTGAACGACCTGCCCGATGTTTCATCCGCTATTTCTATATAATCGTAATCCTTGAATTGATACCCATGCAGGACATGAGCGGCAACTTCAAGGCTTTTCTTAAAAACCGAGTTTACCATTTCGACTGTGCCTAACTGCGAGAACGACTTCGGCTCCGGTAAAACCTCTATGCGGAAATAGCGCTTGTTCCCTTCGGAGAGGTAGGACCCTTTGGAAGCTTTTATCACTATCGTCTCGGAAAGAACTTTGTCCTCAAAAAAATCCATCCGTACCCTGGTCGCTATCTGCTCGGCCAAAAATTCCGGCTTCGAAATATCTTTTATATAGAACCTGTCGTTCCAGTAACCGATGTCGCCGAGAGCGGCAGGCTGGGCGCGGAAGAAATCGTTCATCACCGAATCCTGCCACTTCTTATCGAGGCCCATCTTCTCGAAGACCTCTTTGACAGCGTGCTCTTTCTTGGCCTGCGGATTTATCCGCTTGTCTATGAGCATCCTCTTCGCGAATTCACCGCGGGATATGTCGTTAAGCATAAAGCGTTTAACGTCTTCGACGGACTTTATTATGATTATCTGTATCTCGGGTATGCGGACATCGTATGCTATAACGACGTAAAAATTATAATCCGCGTCCGTCGATAACGATACCCGCGACACTGTCAGTATAACGTCATTTATCTCTTCGCCGGCGCGCTTTGTGAGCGCAAAGGTCATGTCCCACAATTCCTGGAGCGGCACATAGATCGCCACCGTCTTGCCCATAGTGGCCACTTTAACGTCAAGCTTATATTCCCGCTTGCATACCCGCACTATGGAATCGGCGAATTTTTCCTTCGGATAAGTCGGCCCGCAGCCGGTCAATATAGCGGCTGATAAAGCGCAGCTCATTATCAGGAAGAAGAAAGGTTTTCTCTTCATGCCACCTTTATGTGCGATTTCCCGAATTCGGTGAATATATTCTCGATCTCGTCGTAGTCCAGCTCTTCTTTTTCAAGAAGTTCTTTAACGAAACGCTCTAATAACGGCTTCTCTTTGATCAGCAGGGCTTCGACGTCTTTAAGACAAGCCCTGAATATCTTGTCCACCTCTTCATTAAGCGTCTCTTTTAGCTTATCGGACAATTGCGTCTCGGGTATAGCGGTATAATCGCCGAGGTATTCGGAATCTCCCATCCCGAATCTCCAGACCATATTATGCGCTACCGTCATTGCCTGCCTGAAATCCGCGGCCACGCCGTCGCTCGTCGTGCCGAAACGCATCTTCTCGGCGACATATCCTCCGAGCGATACCTTTATATCGGCTAAAAGCCTCTCTTTGTTATGAGTGAAGACTTCTTCCCGGGGCTGATGGTAAACGACGCCCAGAGTATCCCTCCTCGAAGCTATCGACGCTTTGAAAACGTCGTCGACGGGATGGAGGATGTAAAGGACTATGAGGTGGCCCGATTCGTGATACGCTACCATCTCGCGCTCTTTAGGCTGCATCGTCCGTTTGTGTTTCATTCCCATGTCGACCCTCTCGATCGCTTCCGATATATCGTCGAGCCTTACCACGTCGCGTCCCGACCGCGTAGCGATAAGGGCGGCTTCTTTGATTATATTTTCGATGTCGGCCGGTGATTTATACACAGCCTTACGCGCGAGTTTGCCTACATTTATGGAAGAGTCGTGCTGGATCTTTCCGAGGTAATATGCGAAAAGTTTTTCTCTGTCTTCAAGGCCGGGCCTGTCGATATACAATTTTCTGTCAAATCGGCCGGGCCTCAGGAGAGCCTGGTCTATATTGCTCTCCGGCGCGTTCGTAGCGCCTATTACGATGACGTTCTGTTCCGGGCTGGGATTCCCCTTCTTATCTTTTTTCTCGGCAAGGCCGTCCATCTCCGCGAGAAGCTGGTTCTGCGTGGAGTTCGTCTCTTCGGTGCCGCCGAATACCGAGAAGACCCTCTTCCTGGCTATGGCGTCGAGCTCGTCTATGAACACTATGCATCCGCCGTGGGCTTCGGCAAGCTGGCGGGCCTGTTTGAATAATTTCCTCACCCTCGATGCGCCTACGCCGACGAAAACTTCGACGAACTCGCTTCCAGACATTGCCAAAAACGGCAACCCGGTCTCCGTAGCTATCGCTTTCGCAAGGTACGTTTTACCGCACCCCGGGGGCCCGAACATGAGTATGCCGCGTAAAATCTTACCGCCTATCTTCTTTACGCGGGCGCGGTCGCTTATAAGCTGGACGACTTCCTTGGCTTCTTCTTTGACATTTTCCATACCTATTACATCGGACCATTTCACGTCGACCAGCTCGCCCTTTATCTTCGACTTCGATATCTTCGCCATGCCGCCCTGCAGGAACATCGTATACATCAGGACGAATATCGTGGCGTTCAAGGCGACCATTATCAGCTGAATGGGCATCGTAGCAAGAGTTATTTTCTGGTAAAAGGACTCTAACGACATAAGTCCCCATATCGCCAATCGCACCAGGATGTATAGGCCGGTAAGGACGGCTATCAGGACCCAATGAGATTTTATCCATAGCCTCGACGGCCTGTAAATCTTGTATATGGCCCCCGCCGCCAGGCAAATGATCAGGTAAGTAAGCAATTCAAAGATAAGCCATGTTTCCATAATACACCTTCCTTTATTTTATTTTCGCCGATTCCGCGTCGAGCTCTTTAATGGCGCGCTCGTATTCTTCCTGCTTCGGAGCTACGCCGTGCCACTGCGCTTTATTCTCTACGAATGAAACGCCTTTGCCTTTTACGGTGTGAGCTATTATCGCGGTGGGCTTGCCTTTAGTCTGTTCTGCCTTATCGAGCGCATTCATCAATTGTTCTATATCGTGGCCGTCGACCTCGATAGCATTCCATCCAAAATCCGCCCATTTGCGGACATAAGGGCCCATATCTTTTATATCACAGCAGAACCCGTCTATCTGCAGCTTGTTGAAATCTATGATGGCGCACACGTTATCGAGCTTGTAATGCGCGGATGTCATGGCCGCTTCCCATACCTGCCCTTCGTTCGTTTCTCCGTCGCCCATAAGGCAATACACTCTCACATTTTTTTTGTCCAGGCGCGAAGCAAGGGCAATACCGTTCGCTATCGACAATCCCTGGCCAAGGGACCCGCTCGATATTTCTACCCCGGCCAGCCCTTTCTGCGGATGGCCCTGCAGCTGGCTGCCGAATTTACGCAGCGTCCACAATTTGTCTTTCGCGAAGTATCCTTTGTCGGCCAAAACGGCGTAAAGCGCCGGGCAGGCGTGGCCTTTCGAAAGCAAGAACCTGTCGCGGCCGTCCCAATCCGGGTTCTTCGGGTCGTGGTTCAATTTATAGTAATATAGCGCGATCAATATCTCGACGATGGAAAGGCTGCCGCCGGTATGGCCCGAGCCGGCCATGGTCAGCATCTTCAATATATCTTTTCGGATCTCTACCGCTTTTTTCTTAAGTTCCGCGATCTCGGGTCTATTCATTTCTTCATCATCTTTCTGACTGTTTCCAAATGGTCTTTTATTTCCGGTTCATCGGGCGCAAGCTCTACGGCCCTCTCCAGTTCTTTGAGCGCCTCTTCCGGACGCCCTTTTTTGAAATAAGCCCAGCCGAGCGAATCTATATACGCTCCGTTCTCCGGGTCTATCTCAAGCGCTTTTTTTATGAGCTTCACCGCCTCGTCCAGGTTCTGTCCGGACTCGGCGAACATGTATCCTAAGTAATTGTAAGCCTCCGCGAATTCCGGGTCGGCCTTTATGGCCTCCCTGAACTTCTTTATAGCGGCAGGCCTGTTCTTCATTTTATCATACAGAGCGCCGATGTGGAAATATATGGCCGGTTCGTTCTTATTGCGCTCCAATACCGCATTGTAAAATTTCAATGCCCGGGGATAATCTTTCTGCAATTCATAAAGCATCCCCAGCCCCAGGTAAGCTTCGCTTTTATCGGGGGCGATATGCGTTATGTCCGAATATTCTTTCCTTGCATCCTCGAATTTTCCCTGCGACGTATAAGCAAGGGCCGTAAGGAACCGGGGTTTAAGGTCCCGCGGGTCAAGGGTTCTGGCTATTTTAAGTTCGCTGACAGCATCTTCATTTTTGCCGGTAAGTATATAATCTACCGCCAGGCGCGTATGGACATAACTTACATCGGGCTCCAGCGATACAGCCTCGCGATACTCGCGTATCGCGTCTTCGAACTTCTCTTCGTTATCATAAATAATGCCCATGGTGTAATGGGCTAGTGATCTTGAGGCGGTGCGGCCCCTTGCAGATATATCCGTTGTCCCGTCTGAACCGGTGATAACGCCGGCCAGGAGGGCAACAAAAACTGCAAGGGGGATTAAAATTTTCCGCATCCTATTTCTTCTTGTGGCGATCTCTTCGCATCCTCTTCTTTCTCTTATGCTTCGCCATCTTTGCTCTTTTTCTTTTACGGCCGCAGGGCATCAGATCATCACCTCCCTACTTTTAAATTAGCTGGATCAATAAATAACTTTGTTCAACGGGTACTCGATGATACCCTGAGCACCGGCTCTTTTTAATTGCGGGATCAGGTATTTAACGGTCTTCTCGTCGATGATCGTATCGACATCCGCCCACTGGGGATCGGAAAGTTCGGATATGGTCGGCTTCTTCATGGCCGGCAAAAGGCCCAATACGGCTTTAAGGTCTTTCTTCAGGACATTCATCTTCAATCCCACTTTATCTTCGGCGAGTATCGCGCCTTTTAAAAGCATGGCTAAATTTTCTATCTTGGCGCGCTTCCAGGGGACCATCCAGCTTTTCCTGTTAGATATCAATTGGGTCGTGGACTCGCATACCGTCGCCACTTCCCGGAGCTTATTTGCCCTCAGGCTCGACCCTGTCTCGGTAACTTCCACTATGGCGTCGACGCCCACTATCGCTTTTACTTCGGTAGCTCCCCAGCTGAATTCAACGTCCGCCTTAACGCCGCTCTTCTTCAGGTAATCTTTCGTGACGTTCACCAGCTCCGTGGCGACTCTCTTGCCTTTCAGGTCTTTCACCTTCTTTATCCGCGACGCCTCGGGTACGGCCAGGACCCATCTGACCGGGCGCATGCTCTGTTTGGCGTAGATCAGCTCCGCCACCCTTACGACGTTGGAAGAATTTTCCATTATCCAGTCATTTCCGGTAATGCCTACATCGAGTATACCGTCTTCGACATAACGGCTCATCTCCTGCGCGCGGAAGAGTATCACTTCGATCTCATCGTCGTCTATCGACGGGAAATAAGACCTCGCGCTTATGCCGAGATTGAACCCTGCCTTCTTGAACATCCTGACGGTCGCCTCCTGGAGGCTGCCTTTAGGGATGCCGAGCTTCAGTTTTTTCGATCTATTCGTATCGGGTTTCACTTTATCCTTCCTTTTTCTATGTCTATCGCTTTTAAGCCTTTTATTTATATTTACATCATCTAATTCTACATAATATAATTATAAAAGTCAACCTATTGGGACTTTTGATCCACCACTATAGTCCCCAGCGAAACGCCTTCTTTTTCCATTATCTCTTTGGATCTCTTATTACGGTCTTCTTTGGACTTGGTTTCATTTTCTATCTGGAGTTTGATGCTTTGATAATCTTCGCTCAATTTTGCCAGTTTCTTTGAAAGGCTGTCTTTTTCGGCCAGCTCGGAGGCAAGCCTATCTTTGAGCGAACGGATCTCGCTGTCGCGCTCGCCCAGCTTAACAAGATTGCCGCCGTGGGCGGTCTTTTCGTCGGCCAGCTGCCGCGTCATATCCGCTATCGTATCTTCCTGCGTCTTAAGGCGGGCCTTAAGCTCTACGGTGAGGGCATCCGCTTCTTTCAGCCTGCTTTCAAGATCCTGCTTTTCCGCGGTGATATCCGCGACTTTTTTCTGCAGGATGACTTTTTTACTTTTTTCACCCTCTTCCATTACGTAAAATGCCACCGTCGAATAGAGAAGGATAAAACATGCGACAGAAAAAGATATTATTATTACTTTAGTGTCTTTATTCATGATCTACCTTTCTTATTGTTCGTTCGATATATCTATACTGAAACGTTTATTGCCGCCCCCCATGGATTTGGGGAACGCCGGGAAAGGCGCCGCTTTTCTTACCGCATTCACAGCCGGCTCCTCCAATACTGGATTGGTCGATTTTACGACACTGGGTATGCCTACAAGCTCCCCTTTAGGGGACAACACAAATGTTACCTTAACGCTGCCTTTGGTCGAGGTGCCTTTGGTAGCTTTGGGCAATTCGCAATTACCGACGATGCTCGCCCTTACCGCGTAAAAATAATCGTCCTGCGTTTTTATCACGAGTTTTTTCGGGGCCGGCCCTGCCTTCTTCGCCTTAGCTGCCGCGGATTTGGATTTTTTGAAAATACCGGGATCCATTTCGGTTTCGTTCCTTCTTTCGAAAGTAGGCTTCTCGCCTTCCGTGAACATACGGGTGTTGATCGGGTATGTCTTTGGCTGTTCCAGTAGATCATATTCGCCCGTAACGATATGCGGGGTCAAAAATACGACAAGCTCCTGTTTAATGACCTCTTTTACCGTCCTGCGGAAAGCCTGGCCGGCTATCGGTATGTCGCCTAAGTAAGGGATCTTATCTACTGTGCTCGTCCTCTGGTCTTTTATAAGCCCGCCGATTATTATCGTAGTGCCGTCTTTTACCGTAACGCTCGTTTCGGCTTGCGTCGTGGTAACGATCGGGACCGTCGTCGACGGGCTGCCGTAAGTGTAATTGCTCGTCGAGGAACTGACCTCCGGCTTTATCTTCATAGTGATGAAGCCGTCCTTATTGATGGTCGGGGTAACGTATAATTTCACGCCTATATCTATAAATGTAAGGTTCGTGGCTGTCGTCGCGAGCCCTGTGGTCTGGGTAACGGTATTTGTAGCGTAAGGCTGTGAAGTACCGACCAGTATCTTCGCTTCCTGGTTGTTAAGCGCCGTTATCCTCGGGCTGGACAAAAGATCCGTATCGCCTATGGTCTTTAAGACCTGGACCATGACAGACCAGTCCGAACTGCCGAGCGCGCCGATGACGATCTGCGCTCCCGGAGGCCCGAAAGCATTCTGAGCGGCGATCTGAAAAGCGCTCGACAAATTCATATCCTTCATTACCGTTCCTACTTTTTGTATCACAGACTGCCAGTCAACCCCTAACTTATAATTATCGTCGAGGGTGATCTGCACTATCTTAGCCTCTATGAGTACCTGCTGCAGTTTGTCGTCGAACGCCGTCACCATCGTCTCTATCTCGCCCATCTTCCTGTCCAGGTCCGTGATCGCGACTTTATTTGTCCGCTCGTCTATCTGGATGGACCCTACGCCCTTTGTAAGTATATCCGTTATTTTTGCTTTAATATCGGCGGCCCTGGCATACTGCAATTCGAATACTTTCGTTACTGTCGGCATATCCAGTTCACGGATCGCTTCTGCTATCTGCGCTATCGTCTGGGGCGAGTCTATCACTACTACTGTATTGGAACCTTCGTCCACTACCACTTTGCCTATCTTCGTCTTCATCTGGTTCAGGGCTTTGCTGACCTCGGCGGCCTTGGCATATTTCAAGTGGAAAGTTTTTACCTCTTTCCTGTCGCCGTACTTCTCCCCGTATATCGCCTCATATTCCCGCTGGGCCATTACATATATAATATCGCCGCGCTTGTCGTAAGCCAGGCCGTTGGCGGCAAGTATGATCTCGAAAGCGTCCATTATATTCACGCTTTTTAAAAATATGGTGACCCGCCCTTTGACATCGTTCGACAGGATGACATTAAGGTTGCCTTTTGTCGCCAGCATCTTCACGACTTCCACGATATCCATGCCTTTAAGATCGAGGGAAACTTTATCGGAGCTTCCCACCCGCGGCATTGGACTATTGGCGCCTGAAGCAAGCGTATTCGCGGCATCCATCTGTATTTCGCCCCGGGCGAGAGAAATATCGCCGGCGAGCGAAAAGACGGTAAAGACCGTTATCATAAAACTCGAGATGATCTTTTTCATGTGAGGCTCCTTATAAAAATAATGATATTTTTTTACCTTGGTAATCGAGGATCACTTTATCATCGGCTATTTCTTCGACGACATACCCGTCGAACGACTGCCCTCTCCTAAGGTAGTATGTCTTCTGCACTTTCTTGTCTTCTATGATGGCCTGCGGATCGTCGCCTGCCATTATCCCGACAAGGCCTATCCTTTCGGGTAAATTATCTTCTGTCGTTATGTTATCGCCGGCGCCTGAAGCCCCCGCCGACTTGCCGAATACCGACTTGCCGGAAACGGCGCCCGAATAAGAGGAATAATCCTTCACCACCGTAGTATCTTTATAACCGGCCCGTATGCCGTTGCCGGACTCGGATAGGCCGGCCTTCGAAACGATGGACTGCACATTTTTATACGGCCGGACAAATATGAGATCGATGAAAAAATATAAAGACAATATCCCCAGAACTATAATAAGGTACCTGTTCACCGCCTTAAGCCTGGACGGTTCGAACACTTTACTTTTAAATATCTCGTTTTTCAATATCCCGGAAACGCGCTCTTCTGTTTTCGAAATTACAGCCCGGGCTTGAGCGGCATCCTGCTCTTTGACCGGGTCGGGACCGGGGATCTTCGACGGTGTTTCGTCAAATACGGCTGCGGCCGTCTTCCCGGGCGCCTCGTTATGCGCGGCCGGGGATGAGTGTTTCTTATTCTTTATAAGGTTAAGCAGTTTCTCTTCGGGCGATATGTCTTTTTTCTTCATTTATATTATCTCTCTGTCTATTATCCTGGAAACCAAAGCGCTGTCGACTATCGACTTATCGTGCATTACCAGCGCCTCCAGGGCATTGTGGCATATGATAGATGTCTTTCTCGGGTAGCCCTGAGTGTAGTCAAATATACGCCCGATGGCCTCGTCCGTAAATATCTTTCTCGACGGGTCGAGCCCGGCTTCGGCGAGCCTGAACTCTATCATCTCCTTGGTCTCTTCCATGTCGAGCGGGTTGATTATATATTTAAGGGATATCCTGTCGTAAAAATTTTTGATCTTCTTTATTCTCGGCAAAAGCTCCATCTGCGAAACCATCACAAGCTGTAACAATTTATATTCATTCGTTTCGTAATTCAAAAGCGTCCTCAATATCTCGAGAAAGGGCGTCGAGAGCTTCTGGCATTCGTCTATCAATAGGACCACCGTCTTCTTTTCATCCACGCCCTTCCTGAAAAGGTATTTCTGGATCTCTTCCCTGTAATCCAGGGTCGAGCGCGTATCCGGCTTTATGCCGAACATCTTGGCCAGGCTTGTGAGGAACTGGAACTCGGATGTGTATGAAGGGTCGAGCACTATGTGGAATACGTAATCTTCGTCGTTCGCGAATATCTGCAGGAGGGCCCGCGACATAGTGGTCTTGCCTATACCGACGTCACCGAGTATAACGCTCAATCCCCGTTTCAGCCTTATCGCTATTTCGAGCCTCTGTATCGCCGTGGAGTGAGCCGATGAGTGGTAGAAGAAAGCGGGGTCGGGGCTTGTAGAAAAAGGCTCTCTCGTCAATCCAAGCGCTTCGTAGTAACTCATGATATGCTCGCCTCGTTCATAATACCCTGCATCTTCTTCAGAGGAACTTTGTCATGCCTGAGAGATATGATCTTCTGCAATCTTTCGAGAGTGGAGTCATCGAAATACCTGAAATTCGTCTCCTGGCTTCTCGATATCTCTTTCACAAGCCCTAATTTAAGGTAGTATTTGATAGTGTAGACAGAAAGGCCCGAAAGGCGGGATAGGTCTTTGATCAAGTATATGTTTTTTTCGTTCATAGTGCTCTCTGGGTAGAGAGTAATATGTTACTCTCTATGCAGAGAGTATATCATAACGTTAGATATTGTCAAGCATTATGTTATTTTATTCTATTATGACTTTGCTGATTAGAAAAGAGCCTTTCAGGGCGCCTTCCTGCCCTGCTTTCGAGGTGAGGATGAAGTGGCGGACTTTCAGTATCATGTTCTTCGTGTTTTCGATGTCATACAAGAATTTAGTGAATTGGCTTATACTGCCGTCGCATGTAAGGTCTATCAATAATTCTTTATATGTACCGTAGTCTTTTGTCCCGATAGGTTTTATGTTCTGCAAAACGCACGAATCGGCCCTGGACAGGTTTTCCAGGTACGAGAGGGCTTCGGACACTGTTTCTTCTTCGCTCTTACCGCTCATCACATATTTGGAAAATTTTTCATAATTGGCTTCCAGGGTCTTGCGTGAGGCGAGCATCGCGAGGTCTTTTTTAAGCACTGCCGCCTTAGATCTCATCTCGTTATTCAGCCCCTGCCAGCCGCGCAAGACCGGGTCGAGCACAAAACTATAAAGGATCGCGAGCGATACGAATGAAACCGTCGCTATCGCGATCACCCTCTCTCTTTTATTCATATTTTTCATCAGCATACTTATTTCGCCTTCGCGATAGGGCATATGATCTCGAAATCCGCCGCTTCGGCCGACTGGGCCGTTCTCTTATTGGCATACCTGACCTTAACGTTCTCGAAATACTGCGACTTTTCCAGGATCGCGATATATTTAAAGACATCGCTTAAGTTAAGCGCCGTGCCTTTTAGAGTAACGGTCTTGCCCTTTTCATACTCCATCGTCGAGAGCCCTATCCCCGGCGGCGTTATTTTAAATACCTCGGTCACCAGGTCTATCGCAAGCGGCCGCTCGGCTATTTTCGAGGTAACGAGGTCTATCGTCTTGGCCATCTTCTTCGCTGATCTTACCTGGGGCTCTATCTTCGCAAGTTCGGTCTTTACATACGCTACATAGGCGTTCTTATCGTGAAGTTTCTTTATAACGGCGCCGAAAGCTATCAAGATTATCAATGCCGACACGGACAGGCCTACTACTATATTGTTCTTGATAAGGCCGAGTCTGTATTCGGCCCGGGTCGTTTCAGGCAAAAGATCCACTTTCACCTCTTCGCTCTTCAATATGAGGCCTATGAGCTCTATATACGACGCTTCTTCATCTCCCGGAGAAGGCCCTTCCGCCACAGGCACGGCTTCCATCTGGGCCATCACCTCTACCGGGACCTTCACTCTTTCGGCAAGGAAGGCCTTCAGTTCACCGGCTTTCGCCGGAATACCGCTTAAGCATATCTTATCTATCGATATGCCTGATTCTTTCCTGTAAGCGGCCATAGATAAGTGGATCTGCTCGATCATGCGTTCGGAAGATATGGGCTTGCCGGGATCATACGATACGCCTCTCGTAAATACCAGTTCGTCGCCTTTCGTGATATTTATATCTATATGGTCCGAGTCTATATTGGCCAATAATACCGTTTTGCCGTCCGCGGCCTCCCGGCCGGCCGAGTACCACAAAGAAAGGGCCTCGGATCCCAGCGCGGCGCTTTCTACGGATATGCCCGCCTTTTTTAAAAGTTCCGCTTCCTTTTTAACGGTTTCGGCCTGCGCCACCGCTATAAGCACAGTAGAATACCCGTCGGGAAATTTCTCTATGATCTTGCATCCGGATATCATCTCTTCGTCGGCATACGGTATATGCTTAAGCGACTCTATCTTGGACATCTTCAGGATCTCGGCGTCATCCGTCGAGGGCAGTTTAAGGAACCTGATCGTTACGAGGTGGCGGGGGATGTTCAGCATTACGCGGCGATACCCGATATCAAGCCTTTCGAATATGCCGTTTATCTCGGCGGCGAGCGCATCGTCTTCTTTCGCTTCAAGCGGCTCTTTTGTAAGCCGCGTCACGATCCTTTTCCCGCGGACGAAGCGGGCTTGGGCTATCTTTATAAAACCCGCGCCCATTTCGACGGCAACGGAATCTTTATTCAGATCGAATATACCCCGAAAGTATTCTAATATTCGCGATAGGCTGATGGTTTTGGCGCCTTTCCCTGTTCTTTGCGGACAATATACACTACTCTCTTCTCGGCCTTGCTCTTTTTGACAATACCTTTCGAATCAATTCTAAAGTAGACGGAACTTATTGTAAAGTCTTTTGTGAGGTTGGCCGATTGCGTGGCGGACAACGCGCCCTGCGATATCTGTTCCAGGTTGACCTGGGCGGTCGTGAATTTGTTGTCGTCCTTGGTGCCCGGCCTGGCATCATATCCGCTGCGCAATGCGATTATTTTATCGGCGCAGAAATCCGCCGTTATCTTATCGATACTCGAATCAGTGGAAGCGTCGGCCATTATTATGGTACTGAGGACCGTTTTCGGCGCCGTATTTATATTCACGGCGAATGTGTCCGGGCCGAACACCGTTATATGATCTTTTATCTTGTTAAAAATATCGGCGTTCATGCCTTTCACAAGAAGAAGCTCTTCCGGCGCGCTGAATCGCGCGTGTTTACTCTTATAAGGGGACGGCAAAGACTCATAGTATCCGTCGTCGAGGCCCGGCCCCGGGCTGCGCCACTGTACTATGCCGGAGGCGATCGTAGGGTCTTCGCCGACGTATATGAGCAGGTTCTTCAGTATATTCTCCGAGGCGGTATTTATGTTTATCCTGCGCTCTTCATCGGACATCCCGGGATACGTTATGCCGTCCTCGTTATACGCGACGTTAAAATACCCTTCGCCGAGGAGATCGCTGAATATCGCCGCGGCTTTCGCCGGATCGGACCGCTCCTCATAAGAGAACGCGGTGCCGCATTCATATAACGTATCGCCGCTGGCGGGATTTTTTGCCAGCCTGTACATCGCTTTGGCCGCGCCCGCTTTCGCAATGTATAATGCTTTGAGGCTATCCATGTTATACTTCGCCAGGCGCGCCTCGATCGATACCCTGAAACCTATGCCGACGGCGAAGATCGACAATATGGCAAGTATCCACAGGGAAGTTATAAGCACTGTGCCTTCTGTCTTACGCATCAGGTCTCCTCGCCCAGCTCACCCGACGGGATAAAGACCGTCTTCGTGAAACCGCCCGCTCTTATCTTCACGCCGCGCGGGATATTCACCACGTTTTTCTCTTCCCAGGCGTCTTTCCATTCATATTCGTACTCGGAATTCGATATCATATCTTTGTAGCAATACAAGAAGCCGAGATCTTTTTCTTCGACGCCGTAAAGCATATCGAAAGCCTTCGCGTTCGCCTCATCCAGCCCTTCCGCCCTTGTCGCGACGAGCCGCTTGACGGTCTTATTTGCCTTGTCATAGAGATAAGTGACCCTGGCAAGTTCATCATGCATGCCCGCTCCCGGACCGGATACACTGATGACCGTTATGAACGATATCCTGTCGGGCGCGCCTTCGAAATTTATCTTGCCCTCGTACTCCTGCCCGAAGCCGGGTTTACTAAGCACCTCTTCCTTCCCGTAATACGCCACTGCGTTCTTAAGGTCCAGCGAGACGGTATTAAAGAATACCCGCAAGGCCTGGTTGGCCTCTATCATAGGCGACGTCTTCAGCCACACTTTTATGCCGGCGTGAAAAGTGGAATAAATACTCACCGCTATTATCGAAAATATGGTCACTGCGATGATAAGTTCGATGAAAGTAAAACCCGCCGGCGGTTTTTCGCGCTTTTTTGTCGTCATCTTTTCTTCCCGATATATGTGAATAAGGAATACTTGTCCGGGCTCGAAACCTTATTATAGAATACATCTAATTTAACGCTGCAAAGGTCGCTCATGTTCTGGCCCTCGGGCGCCAGGCTGGCGGAATCGGCCGACCAGGAATAGTCCCTCGCCTCGGGGAAATGGTCTTCGGCCCTGCCCTCTTCGATAACTCCCCTCTCTTCGAAGCCATACATCTTCTCTTCCAGCAGAAAAGAATATTTGAACATGTCCCGCGAGCGGTCCAGCGCTTCCTTCGCCGTGGAATATACCCTCATGACAAAAAGCAGGCCGCTCGTTATCACGACGATGCTCACCATGACTTCCAGGAGCAGTATCCCTTTTTTACCTTTCAACTTTAACCTCTTTTATCTGGACAAAGCTGCCGAACCCTTTTAACGCAATAGTGTAGCCGGCCCCGCCTTTATCTATAATGCCTATGAAGAGCTCGTCGCAATGGCCGTCCGGATAGAATACGACCTGTTTCTTGAATTCTCCTTCGGCGTTCTCGGTCATCCCGGTTTTTGGGTCATAGAACGACAGCCCCTGCGGCAGGCCGAAACTTTTGCCGAAGCGGCTCTTTTCTTTCACATACACGGGCCCCTTGGCCGACGGGCCGGATTCGAACAATTGATATTTTCGCCCGTTAAGGTCGAATATCACTTTATAAGTTTTCCTGTTTATAATGGATTTTTCCCGGGCATAGCTCACAAGTTTCGAGATATTGAACGCGGCATCTTTTGAAGAGAGGTCAGAGAAGGTATGCCTGAACAGGGGGATGGACAGCCCGGCGATCGCCAGGATTATCACGGTAACGAGCGTAAGCTCGATCAATGTGAAGGCCGGCCTCTTTTGCGTCATTGCTCCCGGCTTTCACCTGTATTGCCGGCAGCCTCCCAGTTCGTAACATCGTCACCTTCGCCGTTATTATCGACGCCGTCTTTGCCGAAAGAGTAGAGGTCGTAGTCGCCGTGCGCGCCGGGGTATACGTATTTATACGGATGGCCCCAGGGATCTATCGCGCTCTTTTTAAGATACGGCCCTTTGCCGTCCTTCTTCTCTAAAAGGATGTCGAGATTATCCGGGTAAGAGCCGTGGTCTATCTCGTAAAGATCGAGCGCGGAAGCGATGTTCGCTTCTATGTCCGCTTTGGCGGCGGCGGCCTTTGCCTGTTCCGCGCGGCCGGCAAGGCGCGGCATTACCATCGCGACCAGCGTTCCGATGATTATGACTACGAGCATAAGCTCGACGAGCGTGAAGCCTTTGGCGCATTTACGCATGATGCTCTCCTTATTTTTTAACGCGTCATGAAATTTATTTCGAATATCGGCAGCAGCATGGATATCACTATGAAACCCACGACGACGCCGAGTGTCAGTATAAGCATCGGTTCTAAAAGCGACATCATTACTTTTATGGCCTCGTCCGATTCCCTGTCGTAGCTCTGCGCCACCTTAAATAATGAGCGCTCCAGGTGGCCGGCCTCTTCCCCGATCGATATCATATTTATTACGGAGCCGGGAATGACGGCGCTCGCAAAAAAACCGTTCGCGAGCGACGATCCTTCCCTCACCGCATCGTACGCTTTTTCGATCTCTTTTTTTATGACTGCATTATCTATCGTATCCGAAGTGACCTTAAGGGATTCGAGTATCGGGACGCCGTTCTCCAAAAGCGTCGCCAGAGTCCTGGCGAACCTGGCCAGCTCCACTTTCATACCAAGTTCCCCGAATATCGGGACCTTCAGTTTTAAATTGTCCAGGGACAGACGCCCTTCGGGAGTAGCATAGACTTTGGCAAGGAAAGCGCCGGCAAAAAAAGCCGCTATCACTAATGCCCACCAGTAATTTTTCACAGCCGTGCTTATCACCAGCAGGATCTGCGTCGGTAAAGGAAGGGCCTGGCCGAGATCGGCGAACATCACCATCATCTTCGGTATCACGAATGTCATGAGAATTATTATCGTTGCCAGCCCGACGAGAGACATGAGGACGGGATAAGCCAGCGCCGTCCTTATCTTCGTCTGTATATCGAGCTGTTTTTCGCTGAAATCGGATAGCCGGTGCAGTATCTTCTCAAGCGCCCCGCCCGTCTCGCCCGAGCGTACCATGCTGACATAGAGGTTCGAGAACACTTTCGGATGGCGCGCGAGCGCGTCCGACAACGGGCTGCCGCCTATGCAGAAATCGCGTATATCCATTATGACGCTTTTAAGTTTTTTGTTCGGGGTCTGGTTATATAAGATATCGAGGGCCTTGACGATCGTAATGCCGGATTCCATAAGGTCCGAAAGCTGCCGGGTAAAGCTTGCCACGTCCTTTAAAGCGATCCGGCCTAAGACCTGGCTTGCGACGCCTTGAGCAGCTTGGGCCGCCGATGCTTCTTCGTCCAAAGATACGAGAAAATAGCCCATATGAGCTATTTTCTGGACAGCCGCAGCTTTGTTATCGGCCACAAGAACGCCCTTTATTATTTCCTGCGGGCTTTTTTTGGCCTCATATGCGAATCGCGCCATGTCGGATTACTCTTCTATCTCGTCGAGCTCTTCCTGCTGGGTGACCCTTATGACTTCGCTCGGCGTCGTAATTCCCATCATTATTTTTTCCCAGCCGTCCTGCCTGAGCGTCCTCATGCCTAATTCTACGGCTTTCTTTTTGATCTGGTCGGACGAAGACCTTTTAAGGACAAGCTCCCTTATCGGTTCGGTCATTTCAAGGAACTCATATATAGCGGTCCTGCCTTTGTACCCGGTGAACCTGCATGCGTCGCAGCCTTTGCCCTCGTATATCTTAACCTTGGAAAGGTTGCGGCCGGATACGCCCAGCTCGGCGAGCAATTCTTTGTCCGGCTTCACCTCGCGTTTACACTTCGGGCATATGACGCGCACTAGGCGCTGGGCGATAAAACATTCCACCGCGCTCGCCACAAGGAACGGCTCCACGCCCATGTCTACAAGCCTTGTGACGCCGCCCGCGGCATCGTTAGTGTGGATAGTGGAAAATACGAGATGGCCCGTGAGCGCGACCCTTATCGTGATCTCCGCCGTTTCGTAATCCCTGACCTCTCCGACCATCATAACGTCCGGGTCGTGGCGCAGCATGGACCGCAGGGCATTCGCGAAAGTGAGATTTATTTTGGGCTGTACCTGTATCTGTGTAATGCCTTTGAGCTGGTATTCGATAGGATCTTCTATGGTTATTATCTTTTTATCGATGGTATTTATTTTGCTCAAAGACGCGTAAAGCGTGGTGGTCTTGCCGGATCCCGTCGGGCCGGTGACGAATATTATGCCGTGCGGGATCTTTATCATACGCTCCAGGATGGCAAGGTCTCTTTTTAAGAGGCCCAGGTTCTCCAGGCCGAAACGGACATTCGTCGAGAGTATCCTTATGACGACCGACTCCCCGAACGGGGTGGGGAGTATCGACACCCTGAGGTCGACCTCTTCGCCGCTTACGCGTATCTTCATTCTGCCGTCCTGAGGAAGCCTGCGTTCGGCGATGTCGAGGTTCGCCATGATCTTTATGCGCGAGATTATAGCCGACTGGAATTTTTTTATCGACGGCGGGACTTTAGTCTCGTGGAGTACGCCGTCTATCCTGTATCTGACCGAAAGTTCGTCTTCATACGGCTCGATATGTATGTCCGTCGCCCTGTCTTTATATGCCTGGGCCAGCACCTGGTTAACGAATTTTATGATCGACGCGTCCTCGGCCGACCCGGCGACGTCCTGCGTTTCCTGGGCCTGGACGCTCATTATCCTCTCGGGCCCTCCGGCTTCCGGGGCCATCTTCTCTATCGTTTCCGCGCCGACGCCGTAGTATTTCTTTATCGCTTCTAGTATGTCCCTTTTCGACGCCAGTACCGCCTTTATCTCTTTCTTCAAGAGAAGCCTCAGGTCGTCTATGGTATGTATGTCGAGAGGGTTGGTCATGGCGACCGTTATCGAACTGTCCGTTATCTCGATCGGTATCAATTCATAATGGCATGCGAATTTCGCGGGGATCTCGTCTATTACTTTGGGGTTTATTCTTATGTCTTTAAGTTTTATATAACCGACGCCCGACTGCTGGGACAGGATGTTGTAAAAATCATCCTCTGCTATAAGCCCTGTCTTTACCAATATGTCGCCTATGCGCTCCTGCGAATGCTCCTGCTCCGAAAGCGCCCTTTCGAGCGCCTCCATGGTTATGAGGCCCTTTTGTACTAAAAGCTGCCCTATCAGGCTGGAATCTTTAGGCATAATATTCCCCTTTATATTATAATATAGTATACTTCCCTATTTACCTAAAAGCAAGTATGCCAAAATTAATTTAACTTGAATTAGGATAGACGATAAAATATAATCTACTAAACCGAGGAGAGGACATGCTAAAGGTATTCAGGCATAAAAACGTAACCAAGATAGTGCTATGGGCGCTGCTCATATTGATACTTCCGGCATTCGTACTGTGGGGCGTCGGATCGTTCGGACGAGCCGGTAAAAAAGGCCCTGCTTACGCCGGAACGATAGACGGCAAAAAAGTCTCTTTCGAGGATTTCGCCAAGAGCCTGGTAAGCATACGATGCCAGATAGTCCTCAATTACTTCAATAACCAAAAAACGCTGGAAGGCCTGCTGCAAAATAAGCCGTTTTTGGGCAGGTTGGCGTGGGACAGGCTGATAATCCTGAAGAGAGCCCATATGGCAAAGATAAAAATGTCGGACAAAGACGTCATAAACTTTATACGGAACCATCCTCTATTCCTGAATAAGGACGGTAAATTCGAGAACCGCGCCTATGAGTATTTTTTACGTAATTCGCTCGGCATATACCCGAGGAACTTCGAAGAGCTCGTCCGGGAAAATCTTATGATCCAGAAACTGACCGACGACCTGGCCAAAGACGTAAAGATCACCGATGATGAAGTGGTCCGGGCTTATGAAAAATCAAATTCTAAATTCCAGATCTCCTACGTCTTTGTGCCGTACGCGTCGTTCAACGACCAGGTAAAAGCGACTGACGAAGAGGTCAAGGATATTTATCAAAAAAATATCGATAAATTCACCACCCGGACCAAAGGGGCGGAAGGTAAGGAGCCTGTGACCAAGACGGCTTCTTTCGATGAGGTGAAAGCAAAGATAAAAACGCTTCTTGTGGATGCCAGGTCAAGGCCTCTGGCGTTCGAATCCGCGAAAAAGACATACGAAAAATTGCAGGACCTGATCACTAAAGAAAAATTGTCTTTCGAGTCGGCCGCCGCGAAGCTCGGCCTGAAGATCCAGGGATCAAAACCCGTCGGCAGGGGTGATTATATCGAGGGCGTCGGCGAAGCGGACCTGGTAGCGGCGGTAGCGGCGGACCTTAAAAAAGATGAGATATCCAAACCCGTTGAAACAAGAAGAGGCATTTTGATATTCAGGGTGGTGTCCAAGGAACCTTTCGACCAGGGCATATTCCAGAAACAGAAAGCCGATTTTACGAAGCAGGCGCTGGCCAATAAAAAGACCGCTTACACGGAAAACTGGCTGAGAGAGCAGGAAAAGAAGACCCGGCTGAATATAGACCTTAACGACTACGACAAGTATTACCGGTAAGCTTCAATGGGTTTTTATCGGACATTGCCCAGGTAGACGTATTTGAGTTTCGCTTTTGCTATTTTTTCGGCCTTTTTAAGCGTTTCGACGGGCGTCGGAGGTATCGTCATCCGGTAACACGGGAAATACCTCGAAAAATGCAGCGGCACTTCATTCCCCAAGTTCTCGACTATCCAATCCACCATCTTCTTTATAGTCTCTTCGGAATCGTTCATCGTGGGTATTATCAGGTTCGTCAGCTCTATGTGGCAGCTCTTATGCGCGCGTTTTATCACGTCGAGAACGGGCTTCAGGGCGCCTTTACAGGTTTTAACATAAAATTCGTTGTCGAATGATTTAAGGTCTATGTTCATGGCATCGATATAAGGCAGCATGCCTTCCAGGGGATCCATATTTACATAACCGTTGGTAACGAGGACGTTCTCGAGGCCGTTCTGTTTCGCCAGCTTCGCCGTTTCCAGGACGAATTCGTACCATATGAACGGTTCGTTGTATGTATAAGCGATGCCGAACGATCTCGCGGACCTGGCCTTTTCGATGACTTCCGCCGAAGTGATATCGCGCGCCGGCGCGCCTATCTCCTGGGATATGTGCCAGTTCTGGCAGAAATCGCAGTGGAGGTTACATCCTTTCGTCCCCAGCGACAGGATGAATTCTCCGGGATGATAATGGTAGAGGGGTTTCTTTTCTATTGGATCGAGGGCGATACCGGTGGTCTTATTGTAAACTTCCGTGTAGAGCGTCCCGGCCTTATTTACCCTGACGCCGCAGGCACCGCGCATCCCGTCGGAAATTACGCAATTATACGGACATAGATGGCACCTGACTTTTTTCCCGTCGAGCGGTTCGTAATAGAGGGCCTCTTTCATTTCAAGCCTCCGCTATCGCCTTATCTTAGGAAAGTCTTCAGCTCCCGCATGAATTGGCCGACATCCCTGAACTGCCTGTAAACAGAGGCGAACCTGACGTACGCTATCTCGTCGATCTCATGCAAGCCCCGCATCACGAGCTCGCCTATGTCCTTCGAAGCTACTTCGCTCGTCTGCTTCTTTTCGATCTTTCGTTCGATATCGTCGACCAGTTTCTCGATACGCTTGACGCTGATCGGCCGCTTCTCGCAGGCGACGAGTATACCGTTCATCAGCTTCTCTCTGCCGAACGGTTCGCGCCGCCCGTCTTTTTTAATGACCATGAGCGGGATGCGCTCGACATATTCGTAAGTCGTAAACCGCTTCTTGCATTTGAGACACTGCCTGCGGCGGCGCACACTCGAGCCGTTCTTCGACCGCCTCGAATCTATTACGCTATCTTTTCTGCTGCCGCAGTATGGGCATCTCATTGTTTTATTTCAGGTACGCTTTAACGATCTTCTGGTCGGTAACGGGCTTGTCGCCGTAACCGGTCGGCGTATTCTCGATCTTCGTGACTACATCGTAACCGGAGACGACTTCGCCGAATATCGTGTGGTGCATATCGAGCCACGGCGTAGGCGCGACCGTAATGAAGAACTGGCTGCCGTTCGTGCCGGGGCCCGCGTTCGCCATCGCAAGTAAGCCCTTACGGTCGAACGTCACGCCCTTTTTGAATTCGTCTTCGAACGGTTTGCCCCAGATCGAAGCGCCGCCGCGGCCTGTGCCGGTCGGATCCCCGCCCTGTATCATGAATTCTTTTATGACCCTGTGAAATATCGTGCCGTTATAATAGCCTTTCTCGACGAGCTTCGTGAAATTTTCGCACGCGCGAGGCGCAGCTTCCGGCATCAATTTGATCTCGATGTTCCCTTGAGTCGTTTCCAGCACTACGGTATTCTTATCCATACAAAATGCCCCTCCGCAAAAAATGTTGACGAAAAATAACGATACGATAATTGCCGCCCACCTCTTCATGATACCCCCTTTAACTTAAAACTGCCGTGTCAGCCTGCCGACGCCGAGATCGTCGATGCCGGCTGTCGTATCCTTGCTTATCTCAAGGCCGCCCTCTTTCAGCGGCAAACCGGAGCAACCGGCAAAATAAATGCACACGCATACCGCCAGCGCGACCCAGATAATATTGACCGCGATCTTTCTCACTTTAACGTTCTTACTTTGACTTTCGCTTCGCGCAAAAGATCTTTCGACATCTTGTCCGGGTAATCTCCCTTTATCACTATCTCTCTTATGCCCGCGTTTATTATCATCTTCGCGCAGATTATGCACGGCTGCGTCGTCGAATAGAGGCTCGCGCCTTTAAGGCTCGTGCCGTGAAGCGCCGCCTGGAGGAACGCGTTCTGCTCGCCGTGCAGCCCGCGGCACAGCTCATGCCTCTGGCCCGACGGTATCTTCAGCTTTTCGCGTATGCATCCCGTTTCGGCGCAATGTTTCACGCCGCTCGGGGCGCCGTTGTAGCCTGTGGCGAGTATGCGTTTATCTCTGACAAGGACCGCGCCCACGCGCCTGCGAAGGCATGTGGAACGCTTGGAAACGAGATCCGCGATGCTTAAAAAGTATTCATCCCAGCTCGGCCTGTTCGTCTTCACTCTTTTTCGATCCTCCTGATCAGATTTTTATACAACGGGAATTTTTTGACAAGTTTCTTTACCTCGCCGCTCACGCCTTTAAGATTCTTATCGCCGGAAGGATCGGAGATGACCTCGTCTATCAGGCGGGCTATGAGGCGCATTTCGGCTTCTTTCATGCCGCGCGTCGTTACGGCGGGCGTGCCTATGCGTATGCCGCTGGTAACGAAAGGAGACCTGGTATCGAACGGTATCAGGTTCTTATTGATCGTTATCCCGACCTTGTCGAGGACCGCCGCGGCGTCTTTGCCGGTCATGTTCCTATTCGACAGGTCCACTAAAAATAGGTGCGTATCAGTTCCTCCGGCCACGATCCTGTAACCCAATTTCGAAAGCTCGTCGGAGAAAGCCTTGGCGTTCTTCATGATCTGCTTCTGGTACACTTTGAACCCCGGCGTAAGCGCTTCCTTGAAGCACACGGCTTTCGCGGCGATGACGTGCATCAGCGGCCCGCCCTGAAGTCCCGGGAATATCCCCATGTCTATGTCTTTGGCAAATTCTTCTTTGCACATTATGAACCCGCCCCTGGGCCCTCTCATAGTCTTGTGGGTCGTAGAGGTGACGAACTGCGAATACGGGACGGGGCTCTGGTGAAGCCCGGCTGCCACGAGGCCAGCTATGTGCGCTATATCGACGAAGAGATATGCGCCGACGGAATCCGCTATCTCTTTGAACCTTTTGAAATCGATCGCCCTCGGATAAGCGGACGCGCCGGCAAGTATCATTTTAGGTTTATGTTCCGCGGCCAGGCGCGCGATCTCGTCGTAGTCCAGCATTTCGGTATCGCGGTTCACCCCGTAAGGCACGATGTTATAAAATTTCCCGGAAAAATTATGGGGGTTGCCGTGGGACAGGTGGCCGCCGCAGGCAAGGCTCATCGCCATGACGGTATCGCCCAATTTCAGCGCGGCGAAATATATGGCCATGTTGGCCTGCGTGCCGGAATGCGGCTGGACATTTACGTATTCCGCGCCAAAAAGTTTTTTCGCTCTCTCGATCGCTATGTCTTCGACTATATCGACATTGCGGCAGCCGTTATACCAACGGGCGCGGGGATAACCTTCCGCGTATTTATTGGTAAGGGCGGACCCCTGAGCCTCGAGCACCTCTTCCGATACAAAATTCTCGCTGGCGATAAGCTCGATATTGTCGTTCTCGCGCTTAGTTTCGTCCAGTATTGCCTTGTAAACCTGCGGATCTTTCTTCTTTAGATTGCCCACGTCACTTTCTCCGATTTATGATCTGGTCTAATTTACAGTTTCAACCTGGCTTCTATATCTTTGATCTGTTTTACGCGTTTTTCATGGCGTTCACCGGCGTGCTCCGTCTTCAGCCACACCTTCAACATCTCTTTGGCTTTGGCTATGTCTGCATAATTCGCCGCGAGCACTATTATATTGCAGTCGTTATGTTCCCTGGACGACTTGGCCATCTCTTTATCGTAGCACGCCGCCGCGCGCACACCGCGCACTTTATTCGCAATTATCGCCATGCCCACGCCCGTCTTGCATATCAGGATCCCTTTGTCGGCTCTGCCGTCGGACACGGCCTTGGCCACCTCGAACCCTATAACAGGGTAATCGCACGAATCTTTCGAATGCGTGCCCATATCCTCGACCGCGTATTTTTCATTTTTCAGGAATTTTATAATATCGTCTTTTAATTCGTAACCGCCGTGATCGCTTCCTATAGCAATTTTTGTCATAAAATATTTGCCACCCTCTCTATGTCTTCTTTTATCATATCCAAACATTCCTTGTAACTTGAAACCGGCAATCCTATAGGATCCGGGATATCGACAACATCCGGCTTAGGGCTTCCTTCCGTCCTCCCGTATTCTCTTAAGAGAAAAGTTTTCGAATCTGCCGACGGCACACACTTTACCACATCCTCTTTATGGGACCGCGACATGACAAGTATGAGATCCGCCGCCTCTATCAATTCTTTGCTCATGGCGGTAGATTTAAAATCATTCAGGTCCACGCCCGACTGTTTCATCACCTCTACCGTCTCGTAAGTCGGAGGGAAGCCGGTGATCGCCCTGACCCCCGCGGAGCTGACCGTTATAGAAGTCTTACCTAATTCTTTAAGCCGTTTTTTCATTAAACCTTCCGCCATAACAGACCTGCAGGAATTGCCCGTGCATACAAATAGAACGGAATGTATATTACTCATATATCGTTTTCAGTATCTCTTTTTCTTTTATGGCGCCTTCGCGTAATATGACCGGCGGCGTGACGGACATATCCACTACCGTCGATTCCACACCGACTTTCGCCGGGCCTGAATCCAATAAAATATCGATCTTCCCGTCCAATTGTTTGAGAACATCTTCCGCCCTGACCGGAGGAATGTCACCGCTCACATTGGCGCTTGGCGCCGCGACAGGAACGCCCGCATTTTTTATGAGGCTCAAGGCTACGGCGTTATCCGGCATCCTGAAACCTATCTTGCCGCCGCGTTTACAATTTAAGATCAATGTCAAAGGACCGGGCCAATATTTTTTGATAAGCCTGTCCGCCTCTTTCGTAACTTCGCATCCGGCCTTCTCTATCCAGGCGGTATCCGCTATATGCATCGTGAAAGGCTTGCCCTGAGGGCGATTTTTAACGGCGCATAAGAGCTCGATCGCTTTATCGTCCAGGGCATTAACGCCCAGGCCGTATACAGTTTCCGTCGGGAACGCCACGAGCCCGCCCGCGCGGATAACTTCCGCGGCGCGCGATATCATCTTTTCGTCGGGATGTTCCGGATCTATCTTTAAAAGAACCGTCTTTTTTAAATGGCTCATTAAATATTTCTGTTCTTCCGGCGGATATTCTCGACTAGCTCTCGCTTGAACCCGTTCAAACGTTTTTCGAGCCGCGCGTCGTTCAAGCTCAATATCTGCAATGCCAATATGCCGGCGTTCTTCGCGCCTGATCTTCCTATGCTCATTGTCGCCACAGGAACACCCGACGGCATCTGCACCGTCGATAGGAGCGAGTCGAGCCCCTTCAGCTCCTTAGTCTCCATGGGAACGCCTATCACCGGCAGCGTAGTGTGGCTGGCGATGACTCCCGCCAGGTGCGCCGCGCCGCCCGCCCCCGCTATTATGACTTTAAAGCCTTTCCCCCTGGCAGCCTTAACGAACTTAGCGACGTCGTCGGGCGAACGATGCGCCGAGAGTATCTTCATTTCATACACCGTGCCGTTCTCTTTAAGGACTTTCGCCGCGTCTTTCATCACTTCCAGGTCGGAATCACTTCCCATAAGGATCGCAACTTCAGGCCGTTTTGTCATTTTCTAAGCTCCTAGCTTGCGGGATATGGCTCTGGCGCCTATATCCCGGCGGTAATGCATCTTGTCGAAATGTATTGCCCGGACAGCGTTATAACAATTGTCTATCGCCTTCTGCATGTCATCGCCGAGGGCCGTGATGTTCAGGACCCTGCCGCCCGACGTTATGAGCAGCTTGTCGCTGTCCGCGGCCCGCCTGCCCTTGCGCGTGCCGGCGTGAAAGATCATCACATCCTTCATTGCCGAGGTCTCTTCGAGGCCTTTTATCTCCATGCCTTTATCGTATTTTTTCGGATAGCCTCCCGACGCCAATACCACAGACACGCACGGCCTCGGGTCCCATTCTACGGAATATCCGCCCAGGTTGCCGTTCACCGCCCTTTCCATGATATCCAATAAGTCGCTTCTTAAGCGCGGCATTATCGCCTGCGTCTCGGGATCCCCGAACCTGGCATTGAATTCCAGGACGAACGGGCCGTCTTTGGTTACCATGATGCCGGCGTAGAGGACCCCTTTGTAAGGCATGCCGTCCTTGGCAAGGGTATTTATGACAGGGTATATTACCGTGTCGATTATCTTTTTAAAGAGTTCGTTCGTGATGACGGGCGCCGGTGAATAAGCGCCCATGCCGCCTGTATTGGATCCCATGTCGCCGTCGAATATTCTCTTGTGGTCCTGGCTGGAGGCCATAGGAACGATATTCTTACCGTCGGATATGACTATTATCGACGCTTCTTCCCCGACCAGGCAGTCTTCTATTATGACCTTTTCTCCCGCCGGGCCGAAAACCTTATCGACGAGCATGCTCTCCAAGGCGGATTGCAGCTCATCTTTGGTCTTGCAAACTACAACGCCTTTACCTGCGCATAAGCCGTCCGCTTTCACTACAAGCGGCAGCTTTTTAGTCGCGGCGTATTTCAGCGCTTCGTCTATATTGTCGAATTCCCTGAAATCGGCCGTGGGAACGCCCGCTTTTTTCATCAGCGACTTCGCGAATATCTTACTGCCTTCTATGGCGGCGAGTTTCGCGTTAGGGCCGAATATCTTCAGGCCTTCTTTCTGGAATTTATCCACGATGCCTTTTACAAGCGGCACTTCGGGCCCGACGACCGTAAAATCGATCTTATTATCTTTGGCAAATTTCAGGAGTTTGTCGACGTCATCGGATTCTATATTGACGGTCTCTGCTATTTTGGCAATGCCGCCGTTACCCGGGGCGCAGTATATCTTGGAGCATTTCACGCTCTGCGATATCTTCCAGCAAAGCGCATGCTCTCTCCCGCCCGAACCTATTACTAATACTCTCATCTTCAGCCCTTTATAGTGACTTCTCTTCTGCCTTTTATTACCTTGCCTATGACATGCGCCCCGACGCCGCCTGCGCATAAAATATTTATCGCTTTGTCGGCGTCCCTCTTCGACAGGACGGCTACCATCCCTATACCCATATTGAGCGTCCTGTACATCTCCTTGTCGTCGACGTTGCCAGCCTTTTTGATCTCTGAGAATATCTCCGGCACACGCCACGAATTTTTATTTATCTCGATGGCCATGCCTTCCGGTATTATGCGCGGTATCTTGTCATAGAACGCGCCGCCCGTTATATTCGCTATGCCTTTTATTTTTATCTTCTTTTTAAGGCTTAATATCGCCCTGCTGTAAAGCCTCGTCGGAGCGAGCAATTTCTTCGAATGCGCCTTCAGCTCTTTCCTGTTAAAGACTTTTCGGATCAAAGAATAACCGTTCGAGTGCGGCCCGGTCGACTCAAGGCCCACGACGACATCGCCTATCCGGGTCGAGCGTCCGTCGATCACTTCGTCTTTATCGACGATACCCACGCCGAACCCGGCCAGGTCGTATTCGTTCGCGTTGTAAAGCCCCGGCATCTCCGCCGTCTCGCCGCCGACAAGCGCGTACCGCGCCTCGCGGCAGCCGTCGGCAATGCCTTTGACGATATCTTTCAGAACGTATGATTTGATCGAGCCTGTGGAAATGTAGTCGAGGAAGAAGAGGCCTTCCGCTCCCGAGCAGAGTATGTCGTTCGCGCTCATCGCTACGAGGTCTATACCGATGGTGTCGTGTTTATCGGCGAGAAACGCTATTTTAAGTTTAGTGCCGACGCCGTCGGTGGAGGAGACCAGGACCGGGTCTTTGAATTTTTTGAAGTCGGGCCTGAAGAGCGCGCCGAAACTTCCGACATCGCTTATCACGCCTTTTATATTTGTAGAAGCGGCGAACCGGCGATAAGACTTCACAAGCTCATTGGCTTTGTCTATGTCGACGCCCGCGCTCTTATAAGTTACTTTTCTCATTGCAGTACTCTGCGAAGCACCTCTTGGTATGCCTCTTCGACGCCGCCCAGGTCGCGGCGGAAACGGTCTTTGTCCAGCTTCTCGTTAGTCTCTTTATCCCAAAGCCTGCACGTGTCGGGCGATATCTCGTCGGCCAGGATTATCCTGTTCTTGCACCTTCCGAATTCGAGCTTAAAATCGACGAGCGTCAGCCCTTTCGAAGCGAAGAAAGCGGTCAGCGCTTTATTCACCATAAATGAATATTTCTTTATGGTATCGAGCTCTTTATCCGTCGCTATCTTCAGCGCTTTAATATGGTAATCGTTTATCAGCGGGTCGTGGAGCTTATCTTCTTTATAATGGTATTCGAGGACCGGCTCTTTTAGGACGATCCCCTCTTCGAGCCCGAGCAGCTTAGCCATCCCGCCGGCGACTATATTCCGTATCGTAACCTCGATAGGGACTATCTCCACCCGTTTAACGAGCATTTCGCGGTCGCTGAGCCGTTTGACAAAATGCGTCGGGATGCCTTTATCGGTGAGCATTATGAAAAGTTTCTCGGACAGCTTATTATTTATTATGCCTTTGTTCACTATGGTGCCGCGCTTGGTGGCGTCGAAAGCCGTCGCATCGTCCTTGAATTCCTGTATCAAAAGGTCCGGGTCATCGGTTTCGAATAATATCTTCGCTTTGCCTTCGTAGATCTGTTTTTGTTTCTTCATCATTTTACCCTTTCAGTCTTAGATGCCGACGTGCCTGAATATTTTATCCACGTTCTTCATGTAATATTTTATATCGAATATCTCTTCGACCTCTTTCGCGCTCAGGACCGAACGTATGCCGTCGTCGCGCAAAACGGCGTCCTTAAACTCTATGGCGTCCCTCTTCGAGGCGAACGCGCAGGCCTGTATCTTGTCGTAGGCTTCGTTGCGTGTAAGGCCTTTATCTATCAAATTTACCAGGAGCCTGCCCGAAAACATCGCGCCTTTGGACATGTTCAGGTTTTCCGACATCCTGTCCTCGCGCACTACCAGGTGGCTTACTATATCCATGAATTTATTGAGCATGTAATCGAGTAAGATCGTCGAGTCCGGCAATATCACGCGTTCCGCGGACGAATGTGATATGTCGCGCTCGTGCCAGAGCACCATATTCTCCATCGAGACGATCGCGTTCGCCCTGAGTATACGGGCAAGCCCGGCTATCCGCTCGCATGTGATCGGGTTCTTCTTATGCGGCATCGCGCTCGAACCTTTCTGGCCCTTCGCGAAATGTTCCTCGACCTCCCCTATCTCCGTGTGCTGGAGGTTCCTGAACTCCGTGGCAAATTTTTCCAGCGAAGTCCCCGCGATAGCTATAGCGTTCAAAAATTCCGCGTGGCGGTCGCGCTGTAATACCTGGTTCGATACTTTTGCGGGGCGGAGTTTCAGTTTTTTGCAGGTATATGCCTCGACGAAAGGGTCGATGTTCGCGTAAGTCCCGACGGCGCCCGATATCTTGCCGACGGAGATGACTTCGCGGGCGCGCACCAGGCGCTCGAGGCCCCTCTTCGTCTCGTCGTAATAAAGCGCTATCTTGAGCCCGAAAGTGGTCGGCTCGGCGTGGACCGAATGCGTCCTGCCGGCCATCAGCGTACGCTTGTGGAGCCTGGCTTTTCTCGCGAGTATTTTGAGCAATTTCCGCATATCCTCGATGAGAATATCGCACGCTTCCCGCATCTGGACGGAAAGGGCCGTGTCGAGGACGTCGCTCGAGGTAAGGCCCATGTGAACGTATTTGGCGTCTTCCCCGATATATTCGCTGACATTTTTTATGAAGGCTATGACGTCGTGATTAGTCGCAAGCTCTATTTCGCGGATCCTTTCGACGCTAAAACGCGCTTTTTTCTGTATCTGGAAGAGCGAACTTTTGGGTATCTTTCCGAGTTTCGCCAGCGCCTCACAGGCAAATAGTTCGACGTCGAGCATCTTCCTGAAGCGGTTCTCGTCGCTCCAAATGGCCGACATCCTGGGTAGTGAGTACCTCTGTATCATGCGGTTACCTCGTATTATTATAATGATAATGTTAGAAGGTAATATTTTATATTATATCGGGAAAGGTGTCAATTATTGTTTCGGCAGGCGGCCGACCCAGGTATTGGTGGCGGCGTAATCCCATTCAAGGCCGGAAATGGCGGGCCTGGCATTGTATGAACCGCGGACTATCAGCCTGTCGGCGGGTTTCATCTTTTTGACCCACGGCTCGAAGGCTTTGCCCGATTCGAAATTCCAATGTATCTTGCGCAAGATGGCCAGGTCTTCGGGGAGCATCATGACGGGCTCGAACCCCAATATGTAGCGCCACTGCGCTTTGGGGTTTTTGAAGAATGTCTGGTAGAAAACGTTCATGTCGTCGCTGTAAACTATGCCGCCGGGTTCGGGAAGCCACCCGGCCTGCTTCGGTTCGTCCGAAGAGAGATATTCTGTGGTCAGATTATATGTCCACCGGCTGTTGGTATCCGCGTTCATGGCCAAAAAGAGCGTGACCGCTATGGCGAACGCTATAAAAGCCCTGCGCCACGACGCCATCGCCGCTTTTTCGTTAAATAGATCGTTGATCTCGGCCATTATCCAGAATATCGCCGCGGGCATCCCCCAATCCGTCCAGAAACGCGACGCCGCAAAACCGAGCGCCCAGCCCGCCGCCGCTAAAATGAATATCGGGTTATCGATAACGTGGATATTCCATCGGCCGCGGATCTTGCGCCAGGCGATGAGGCCGAGCATGAACAGCACTATAAGGGCATCCCCGCCGAACGGCTGAAATTCTCCGACGAGAAGGCGCCTGGCCGCTACCCCGCTGAAAGCGAGCGTGGCGAGCGTCCATGTCTGTTTTAATAATAGGAAAGGATGTCCGGTCAGGGACATGCCTATGATGATGCCGATAACGGCCGAGACGGCAAAACGCGTCCCGGCGCGGAATTCCCGCGCTATGAAGAAGCACGCGACCGGCAGCGCGAAGAGATACCATGACGTAGAGTGTATCCAGGCCGACAGCGCGACCAGGGCGGTCAATATCCCCATTGCCGCGTAGGGTGTTTTTTTGTCTTTAAGCCGCGGCCATATAAAACAGAGCGCCAATATCACCGCCATGGTAAAAATGAACGGCCGGCCGAGTAAGAGGCGCATGATAAGATGCGGCGCGAAGACCACTGCCGCAAGGAGCGAAGCAAGCCATGCCTCCGGGAAATCCAGGAAGAAGATCGGGATGATGCAGAACAGAATGAACAGGAAAATGACCGAAAAAAATACGAGGGCGTCCTGGTCGCACCCGCCTATGCGCTGGACGGCCCCCAGTATCGCGTGCCAACCGGGATGGCAGTCCGCTTTGAACCCGGGACGCAGGACGAGTATCTCGTCCCAGTTTTTCTGCGAGATCACTTTCGCGGCGTGGCGCTGGGCGTCGTCGGGCGGGATGAAACCGTATGACATGACCCGGAGCGGGATCAATATGATAACCGCCATGGCGAGGCAAAAAATGATCACGGGTATCATCTCTTTAAGCCCGTCGGCGGTATTTATACTTTTGTGTCTCATTTTTTCTCCGGTCGACAAATATGTTACACTCATAACAAAATATTGTCAAGACGGTTGACATAAATAACCTTATCTATTAAAATGTAAATACTTTTAGGCCGGCGTCGGAGACGCCGGCATTTAAATTACACTGTGGTTGAATGAGCTTGGCCGATATCGGAGATATTGGCACTTAGCCAACTCGTGGCTTAATAGACTTGGAGAAAAAATAATGGTAGAATTCAAGAATAAGGTTTTGGTCATAGGATACGGTTCGGTTTCGAAATGCACCCTGCCCATATTTTTCAAACACATCAAGGTCCCGTATAAAAATGTCACCGTCATAGATTTCGCGGATAAACGCCGTGAGCTGCATCCGTGGATCAAAAAAGGCGTTCAATATTTCCAGGAAAAGATAACACCTATCAATATTTCCCAGGTACTTGCCAAACACGTCGCGCCCGGCGGGCTCATAATAGACCTCGCCTGGAACATAAGCTGCATAGACATCATAAACTGGTGCCATGACAATAAAATACTTTACGTGAATACCTCCGTGGAGGAATGGGACCCTTACGCTAATATCCATAATAAATCGCCGTTCAAAAAATCCCTCTATTTCAGGCAGATGCTTATACGTGAGATCACCGCCAAATGGAACAGCTCGACGACGGCGGTCCTGGATCACGGCGCGAACCCGGGGATGATCTCGCATTTCACGAAGAAAGGGCTCATAGATATAGCGCACGCCGAGGTAAAAGACCCTACCACCCCGAAGAAGACCGTAAAGATACTCGAGAAACTGATCCACGAAAAAGATTTCGCCAAACTCGCCATGAATATGGGAGTGAAGGTCATACATTGTTCCGAGCGCGATACGCAGATAACGAACAGGCCCAAGGAAGTGGACGAATTCGTCGGCACCTGGTCGATAGAAGGCCTGCGCGAGGAAGGCATATCCCCGGCGGAGATGGGTTGGGGCACCCACGAAAAAGATATCCCTCTGATGATGAACTACCCCGAATACGGCCCGAAGAACCAGGTATTCCTGTCGCAGATGGGCATGAACACCTGGGTCCGTTCATGGATACCCGACCAGGAAATAATCGGCATGGTCATACGCCACGGGGAAGCTTTCTCGATCTCCGACGACCTCACGGTCTGGAAGAACGGCAGGGCGATCTACAGGCCCACCGTCCATTACGCGTATATGCCGTGCCACGAGACGCTCTCCAGTATGCACGAACTCCGCTGCCGCAACTACGAGCTCCAGCCTAAACTGCGCATAATGTCCGACGAGATAACGGGCGGCGAGGATATCCTCGGCGCGCTTATCATGGGCCATAAGTACAATTCCTGGTGGACGGGCAGCATGCTTTCCATCGAGGAATCGAGACGGCTCGTCCCCCACCAGAACGCGACGACGATGCAGGTAGCGATAGGCGTCGTCTCCGCCGTCATGTGGATGATCGAGCACCCGGAACAGGGCGTGTGCCTGGCCGATGACCTTCCCTATGACTACATACTCAATATCGCCAAGCCGTACCTCGGCAGGTTCGTGTCCAAGCCGTCGGACTGGACACCGTTCAAAAATTACAGGATATTTTTCAAAGAGAACCCGAAATCATATCTCGATAAGAAAAATGTGTGGGGCTTCAACAACTTCCTATTCAAAGACTAAAAAAGGACTATGATGAAACAGGCAACTACAGAGAACGGTAAGGATACGAACGGCGCTTCCAAAGAAACCCTCAATAACTTAAAAAAGATAGCGGCAAAGAACGGCACTCCGGTATTCGTGATAGACCACGAAAAGATCCGCCGGAATTACAGGGAGTTCGAAGAGGCCCTGCCCCGCGTCCAGGTGTATTTCGCGGTAAAATCGAATTCGGATCCCGAGATCGTAAGGACATTATATAAGGAAGGCGCGAGTTTCGACGTCGCGTCGATGCCGGAATTCATGATCGTCCATGAGAATATCAAAAACCTGCCGGCTAAAGAACGGCAGGATTTCATCTGGGACAAGATAATTTACGCAAATACGATAAAGCGGATAGAGACGCTCAAGGAGCTCGACCGGTATAAGCCGCTCGTCACCTACGATAATATCGAAGAGTTAAAGAAGATCAAAAAATACGCTCCTCACGCCGGCCTTGTACTTAGGATACGCGTCCCGAACACAGGTTCGATGGTCGAGCTTTCGTCCAAATTCGGCGCGGATGCCGGCGAGGCAGTCGACCTCATACTCGAAGCGTTCAAGAGAGGCCTTGTGGTCGAAGGCATCAGCTTCCACGTCGGGAGCCAGTGCAATAATTTCGAAAATTACATGCAGGCGCTGCAGCTCTCCGCCAATATAATGAAAGAGGCCGAGTCGCGCGGGCATAAAATAAACATAATCGACATAGGCGGCGGCTTTCCCGTAAAATATAACAACAAGGTGAAGAGCTTCAAGACGCTTGCGCACAAATTGAATACCGAATTCGACAGGCTATTCCCTAAAGATATCGAGATATTGGCGGAGCCGGGGCGCTTCATGGTGGCCAATGCCGCTACGCTGGTCGCTAAAATAATCGGCAAAGCGGTCCGCGACGATAAGACATGCTATTACCTCGATGACGGTGTTTATCACACATTCTCCGGGATAGTTTTCGACCACTGCGTATATCCTCTGAAAGCGTTCAAGCCCGGACCTTTAAAGGTCTCGGCGGTCTTCGGACCTACCTGCGACGCTTTCGATACCATCTCGGTGGCAGAGGAACTGCCCGAGCTCGAGATAGGCGACCTCGTTTACGCGGAGAACATCGGTGCGTATTCGATAGCTTCCTCTACTTATTTCAACGGTTTCCCGCCTGCTAAAGTCGTACACATTAATAAATAAAATTAGGGACAGTTACCTTTTTAATATGGTATCTGTCCCTAATTTTAAATTGGTAGCGGGGGTCCGATTCGAACGGACGACCTTTGGGTTATGCTTGCTACTACGGCTTTCGCCGCTCCACAGTGTGAATTTGTAGTCTGGACTATACCTCCACCCGCCGCAAAATTTTGGCGAGTGCCTGCCGTCTAGTCTCTACACCTTCCTGCTATTTTTTTAACAGGCTTGGCTCGGTATTACCATTTCAGGCTTCACCGAATTTGACAGGTTTTCATCTAATCGTTACCGACTAGATAGCCCTTTTGGACAACAAATCCCATCGCTCTTTATATATTGCCGACTTAGGTTTACGTTGCCGTTTCTTTGTTTCTACTAAGCTGATACCGCTTTTAT
>JAQUSB010000059.1 GCA_028715345.1 Candidatus Omnitrophota bacterium
AAAAGGAAAACAGGTAAATGAAGAATACGTGGAGATTCGGCGGCAATGAATTAAAATACCTGCGCGAAGTGGTCGATTCGGGGTTCGGGTCGGGAACGTCGGGCAGCATGAATAACAGGTTCGAGCAGGCATTCGCGGAAAAAACCGGCGCTAAGTACGCCGTGACATTTAATTCCGGTACGTCTACGCTGCATGCCGCCCTGCACGCCCTCGATGTCAATGCCGGCGACGAAGTGATCGTTCCTCCTCTCACGGTTATCAGCAACATCGATGTTATTTTTGCCCAGAACGCGGTGCCTGTATTCGCCGATGTGGACAAGGACACGTTCAATATAGACCCCGCGGACATAAAGCGGAAGATAACTCCCCGGACGAAAGCGATAATGCCCGTCTCTTTGTACGGATTGTCCTGCGACCTCGATCCCATCATGGACATGGCAAAAGAACACGGCATCCACGTCATAAACGATGCCGCAGAAGCCCATATGGCCGTCTATAAGAAGAGGCCTATAGGCAACATAGCGGACATCACCAGCTACAGCCTCGAGAACTCGAAGCACATCACGACCGGCGACGGCGGGATAGTCGTGACGGATAACGAAGAGTTCGCGATAAAGATGAGAAAGTTCGGGAGCCTCGGATACGCCGCGATGAAGTCGGGCGACGGGAGGATAAGGATAAATAAAGATATTTTCCAGGACCCGGCTTACAAGAGGCACGACACGCTGGGCCTGAATTACAGGATGCCGGAAGTGGCGGCGGCGCTGGGATTGGCACAGATAGAGAGGATAGAAAAGTTCATAGATATCCGCATCAAGATAGCCTCACTGTATAAAGAAGCCATCGGCAAATGCAGTTATCTGGTCCCGCAATATGTGCCGGAAGGTTATGTAAATACGTATTGGTGTTATACGGTAAAATACGAGCGTAAAGACGTTTCCTGGCAGGATTTCAGGAAGAAGTACATAGAATTCGGCGGAGACGGCATCTATGCTGCCTGGGCTTTGAGCTATTTGGAGACGCTGGTCCTGTCAAAGGCGTATAAAAAAAGAGCGCCGTATTATTATAAAGATATCGATTACGGGACGGCGGGCCTTTGCCCGGCGGCGGAAGCTATCCAGCCTACGCTTATGCAATTTGTGACCAACTACGGAAGCGAAGACGAATATCTGCCTAAAGTGGAAGCGCTTCGCAAAACGATAAAATATTTCAAATGACCGTAAAAAATAAAAATACCGCGAACGATCTTTCGGATTACGGGATAATCATCCAATGCAGGACCGGCTCTACGAGGTTCCCGAGGAAAGTGCTGGAGGATATATGCGGCCAGCCCATGCTTTTGCGGCAGCTTAAGCGCCTGCAGAAATTGTCGGGCATACCGAAGCTGGTAGCGGCGACGTCGGAAAGCCCGCAGGATGACGCGATAGAGCACCTGTGCCGGGATAACGGCTTTATTTGCTTTCGCGGGCCGCTGGATGACGTAATGAACCGGTTCATTCTCTGCGCGCGTAAATTCGGGATCAAATATATCGTCCGCGTCGGAGGAGACGATCCGTTGATAGACCCCGAGTGCTGTAAGCACCTGGTGTCGCTGCACCGGGCCGAGCCCCATGATTTCATGTACGCAAGCAACCGGGAAGGATGGCCTTACGGGTGCGCGGCGGAACTTATTAGCGTAAAGGCTTTGGAAAATATCCATTCGAAGACCGCGGACCCGCTCTACTTAGAACACACCATACCGTATTTTTTCAGCCCGAAGAATGAGTTCAGCGTATTCAAGGTCAAAGCCCCGGCGCATATAAACCGGCCGGATTACTATTTTACCGTAGATTATCCGGAGGACCTGCGGCTGGTACGCGCCGTTTTCGAGAGATTAAAGGCGGAAGGGGATTTTTTCCCTTTCAAAAAAGTCATAGAGCTGGTGGACCGGGAAAAAGGCCTGACAAATATAAACAAACATCTCCACACAGGATTCGACAAATAACCCTAAAATGAAACGAATAATATTATCGACCATCCCAGATGATTTTGATCCGGCTAACGATATCCCGCTGGGGCCGTGGTGCTTTTTGGGCAAAGAGAATGTCTGCCCGGATTGGACGGAATTGGAGTTCACCGACCCTTACGGATCGCCTGAGGAAATGGCCGCCGCGGCCAAAGAGTCGATCGCCATCGGCAACGAAATACTGCCGAAATTGGCAAAGCAGCTGAATAGCGCGAACGGATGCAATTATTCCGAGGGTTTCTGGCATGATGTGCTCACCACGTGGCTGCTCACTCTCATCCAGACCACGCAGGACAGGTATTCGAGGATAACGAAGCTCATAGAACGCTACGGCAGCGAAGAATGTACCGTGGATCTGGCAAATACCAAAGGCGTCGTATGGGACTTTGCGGACACGAGCGACTTTATGGAAAGAGGTGTCTTCAATGTCGAATATAATAAGTGGGTCTTTTCGAGTGTCCTGGAAGGGCGCCTGCCTGAAAAATGGTCCGTTACAAGGTCCGGGCCCGACACGAGGCCAACCGAGCGCCATCATGCCGCCAACGACCCAAAGCTAGTTATAAAAGATGCCGGCAGAAAAGTCCTGACATGGCTCAGGAGAGGGCACGGCAGGATATACGGCTTTTCCCCGATAGAATCTTTTTTGTTCTCGCTTTACGCGGATTTGCTCCCGCCAAAGAACAAAAGGTATAGGGATGAAACCCGCGTAAACAGCGCCGTAAAAAAGACGGATATAGATTATGATCTTTATATCCAAAAAACCCTCCCGATTTATTTCTTGAAATTAAAAGAGGCCGTATCTTCGCTGCCTAAAACATATAAAAAGGGGAAGATAAAGTGCGGCTCGTTCTTTAATTACGACGACGCCGCCAAAGTGAAATTTGCGCTGGCGCGGGAGCGCGGCGAAGTCCTGGTGGGCGTCCAGCACGGCGGAAATTACGGCAACGCGAAAGTTTTCTCCGTCGGAGGAGAAGCGGAGTACAAGCAGGACGCTTTCATTTCGTGGGGGTGGACGGAACAGGAGGATTGCAAGGGCAATATGGTGCCGCTTCCTTCGCCGTACCTGTCCAAGGTCGCGAACCGC
>JAQUSB010000034.1 GCA_028715345.1 Candidatus Omnitrophota bacterium
AGGCACAATCCCGAAAGGGAATTCTTTTTCTGCAGCTGGAAATTTCATCCTTGAAATACCGCGGCGGTTGTGCTATTTTATAACGTGCTATGAGTTACATCGCATTCGCAAGGAAGTACAGGCCCCAGACTTTCGATGACATCATCGGCCAATCGCACGTAACCACCACACTCAAGAACGCCATATCCCAGGACAGGGTCGCTCACGCGTATCTTTTCGCGGGGCCGCGCGGAGTGGGTAAGACGACGGCCGCCAGGATACTCGCCAAAGCGCTGAACTGCGAGAAGGGCCCGTCTCCTAAGCCGTGCAATTCATGCGCTGCGTGCAAAGAGATCACACAGGGCTCATCCCTCGATATCCTCGAGATCGACGGAGCCTCTAACCGCGGCATAGACGAGATACGCAACCTCAGGGATAACGTCAAATTCGCCCCGTCCAAAGGAAAGTTCAAAGTCTATATCATAGATGAAGTCCACATGCTCACGGCCGAGGCGTTTAACGCGCTTCTGAAGACCCTCGAGGAGCCGCCCCAGCATGTCAAATTCGTATTTGCCACGACCCAGGCCCATAAAGTGCCGGCCACTATACTCTCCAGGTGCCAGAGGTTCGATTTCCGCCGCATTGCCACAAAAGAGATCGCGGACAACCTTAAAAAAATAGTGAAGCAGGAGAAACTGGCCATAGACGAGGAAGCGCTCGTCCTGATCGCGAAATATTCCGACGGAGGAATGCGCGACGCGCAGGTGATGCTCGACCAGATGACGTCGTTCGCCAAAGGAACGGTCGGCGTGAAAGACGTCACGAAAATACTGGGGATGGTCGAAGACGAAGCCCTCTTCGAACTGTCGAAAGCCATTAAGGATAAAGATGCCGCCGGGGCTCTGGGCATACTCGATAAACTTGTCAATGAAGGCAAAGACGTTACTCAGGTAGCTCTCGGCCTGATAGAACATTTCCGGAACATAACGATGACGAAAATAAGCCCGGATGCCGACGGCCTGATAGATGCGGGTGCGGACAAAATAAAACGTTATAAGAACGAATCTGCGGAATTTACCGTAGAAACGATGCTCTACATTATATATACGCTTTCGAACGCGATCGATCTTGTAAAAAGGTCGAGCCTTTCGAAAGTCCCTCTCGAAGCGGCGCTGGTTAAGCTTACGCTCAGCCACCCGGTCGTTCCTCTTAACGAGGTCATTAAACGCGTCGAGGCTCTCGAAAGGACGCTTGGCCGCGGCCAGGCCGGCGAACCCGCCATTAAACATAAACCGGTGCAGGTAGAAGCACAAAAATCCGCCAAGCAGGAAGCCCATGCGACTACCGCCCCTGCCCAGGACGGACAGAGTAACCAGCGCTCCGCCTATCTCGAAGAGGTCCTGACTTCCTGGAACGCGGTAGTGAGCAATATAATGCCTAAAAAGATGTCGGTGGCGTCGTATCTGCAGGAAGGATACCCCACTTCTCTGGACGGAAAGACGCTCTGCGTCAGTTTTCCGAAAGAATTGCAGTTCCATAAAGAAGTCCTCGAATCAGCAGACAATAAAATCCTTGTCGAAACCGCGCTCAGGGCGGTCCTCGGCAAAGACCTGAAGATAGCATTCGTCCTGGCGGAGCCGGTAAATATGCCGCGCCGCGGGCGAGCAGGGTATTCGGCGGGCATTGACGGCTCGGACGGCTTGGACGGGGACGGCGATATGCCTGAGAAAGAAGTAGACCCGATAGTGAAGACGGCCCTCGAGATATTCGGCGGCGACATAGCGGACAGCACCGCAGGCAGGGGAAGAGCCAGATGACCGATTTTCCGGTTTCGATGAGGTCGCTCATCGATGAATTTTCCAAGATGCCGGGTATCGGGCCCAAAACGGCCCAGAGACTCGCTTTTTACATTCTCCGCTCCCCTAAAGATGAAGCCGAGGCCATGGCAACGGCCATCCGTAAAGTAAAAGAGTCGGTCAGGTTCTGCAAGGCCTGTAATAATTTGAGCGACGAAGAGACCTGCGAAATATGCAAAAGCCAGCTGAGGAACAGATCGCTCCTCTGCGTCGTCGAGGAACCGAACGATATAGTCGCGATAGAGAAATCGGATAATTTTAACGGGCTATACCATGTCTTATTAGGATCGTTATCGCCTCTCGACGGCATAGGCCCTGATGAGCTCAAAATAAAGGAGCTTTTAGACAGGGTCAAGAAGGAAAAGTTCAAAGAGATAATAGTAGCCACCGATTTCAATACCGAAGGCGAGGCTACCGCGCTATATCTGTTCAAAGTGCTGAAAGGTTCCGGCGCGAAGCTTACCAGGGTAGCCTATGGCATACCCGTAGGCGGAGACCTCGAATATGCCGACCAGGCCACGATCACAAAGGCATTCGAGGGCAGGAGAGAGGTTAAGGGATAAATAGCCTTGACAGGCCCGATTTTATCTGCTATATTTTTATAACTATTACCTTAACTTAAAAAGGGGGACCATATTATGGTAGGAGTACTTGAGGCTATTAAAAGAGGATTCGGCATAGCTGCAAAGAGTCTCGGTCTTGTATTGGCTTTGATAGTATTCAATTTAATAGGGAACCTGGCAAGTATGCCTTTTGCCATCGAACCGGGTCAGACGCCTACCCCTCAAATGACCACCGGCGCTATCATATTCACCGTTGTGTTCATACTTATAAGCATATTCATACAGGGCGGCGCGTTGGCTTTAGTAAGAGATATTATAAAGGAAGGCAAGATGAAATTGGCCTCCTTTGCTTCTTACGGAGCAAAATACTACTTAAAACTTCTGGGGCTCGGCGTCGTTATAGTCCTTATCATAGCCATAGTGGCTTTGATAGCCGCGCTTTTCATAGCTTTAACCGCTCCTCTGAATAATGTTGTTATATCGGGTATTGCGATAGCCATCGCCATAGCGATAGGCGTCGTAGCATCCTTATTATACTTCATACCGTTCGCGCTTTCGCCGTACGCCCTTATATGCGAAGATCTCGGCATAGTCGCGTCTATGAAGAGAAGTTTAACGGTAGCGAAGAAGCCGTTCAGCAGGGTATTTTTCCTTATCCTGTTATTCGTCATATTGGTGTTGATCTCTTTAGGCGTCGGCGTTGTGTTCGGCTTTCTCGTCGGCATCATAAGCGCCCTGATGCCTGCAGCCGCGAGCAAGATGTTGATGGCGGTGGTGACGGCTGTGATAAACGGTTATTTAGGCGTTGTAATGATGGGCAGTTTTATGGTATTCTATCTTGGCTTAGCAGCTAAGGGAGAAAAGGCAGTTTAAATTTTATAATTCATTGCGGGCCGGATCCAACCCGGCCCGCTAGTTTGGATAAGCTACTACGATGAAAGAATTAACTGAAATTCGCTGGCATGGAAGAGGCGGCCAGGGAGCAAAGACGGCCGCCCTTTTATTTGCGGACGCTGCGCTTGCGCAAGGGTTATACATTCAGGCATTTCCCGAATACGGCCCGGAACGTATGGGCGCGCCCGTAAGCGCGTTTAACCGCATTTCGTCCAAGCCGATCCTCCTGCATTCAGGCGTAACAAATCCCGACATAGTGATAGTGCTCGATCCCACGTTAGTCGAAAGCGTCGACGTCACCGAAGGCATACCCGATAACGGCGTGCTTATGATAAATACCGAAAAGACGCCCGAAGATATCAAAAAAACGTTCAATATATCGTCATCGATCAAAGTTTTTACCGTCGACGCCTCCAAGATATCGAAGGAGACCATAGGCAGGGAGATCCCCAACACGCCTATGCTCGGCGCCCTTATAAAAGCGACCGGCATACTCGGTTTTAAAGAGATGGTCGAGGATACGCGTAAAAAACTCGAGAAGAAATTCAAATCCAAGCCCGAAGTCATCGGGGGTAACCTCAAGGCTATCGAACGCGCATATAATGAGGTCAAAGGATAATGAGCGACAGTAAAAAGAAAGTTACGAAACCGGGTTGGAAAGGGCTCCCCGCGGGCGACCTTATTATAGGAGGCGGCACCGCCAGGGAATTCAAGACGGGCGATTGGCGTTCGAAGAGGCCGGTCCTGATACCCGAGAAGTGCATAAGCTGCCTGACCTGCTGGATGTATTGCCCGGATTCGGCCGTTATAGTCAAAGACGGCAAGGTCGTAGGATTCGATTACGATCATTGCAAAGGCTGCGGTATCTGCGAGCACGAGTGCCCGGTAAAAGGCAAAGCGATAAAGATGATATCGGAAAAAGAAGCGAAAGCGAACCAGAAGAATAAATAATATGGCAAAATCGAATATAGTAGCGCGGACAGGCAATGAAGCGATGGCGGAGGCGATGCGCCAGATAAATCCCGACGTGGTCGCGGCATACCCGATCACTCCGGCTACGGAGATAGTCCAGATATTCGCCGGTTACGTCGCCGACGGCCTCGTAAAGACCGAGTTCGTTCCGGTCGAGAGCGAGCACTCTGCGATGTCGGCCTGCATCGGCGCAAGCGCTGCCGGCGGCAGGGCGATGACGGGGACTTCGAGCCAGGGGCTGGCGCTCATGGCCGAGATGCTGCACATAGCCTCCGGGCTTAGGCTGCCGATAGTGATGGCCGACGTCAACCGCGCGTTGTCGAGCCCGATAAACATCCACTGCGACCACTCCGACACGATGATGATAAAAGATGCCGGCTGGATACAGATATTTTCCGAGAACGCCCAGGAAGGCTACGACAATATGATCCAGGCGATCAGGATCGCCGAGAAGGCGAAGCTCCCGACGATGGTCATGACCGACGGGTTCATCATAAGCCACGGCATGGAGCGGATAGAGATATTGAACGATGAGGACGTGCAGAAATTCATCGGCGAGTACAAGCCGGAACATTACCTTTTGAACACGGAAAAACCCATTACGATAGGTGCGCTCGACCTTCCCGATTATTATTTCGAACACAGGCGCCAGACCATAGAAGCGATACGTAATTCGAAATCTATCATAGAGGATGTCAGTAAAGAGTTCGGACAAAAATTCGGCAGGACATACGGCCTGTTCGAAAATTATAAGCTCGACGACGCCGAAGTCGCTATCGTGGCTTTGGGCTCGACGGCCGGTACGACTAAAACAGTGGTCGACGCGCTCAGGGCGAAGGGCTTGAAGGTAGGCCTTTTAAAACCCCGCGTATTCAGGCCGTTCCCGAAGGCTGAAATAGCGGATGCGCTGAAAAGTCTGAAAGCAATAGCGGTTATGGACAGGTCCGATTCCATGAACGGTAACGAAGGGCCGGTTTGCCTGGAAGTGAAAGCGGCATTATTCGATAAAGGGCTGAACAAGACACTAGTTAATTATATTTACGGCCTGGGCGGAAGAGAGATAAGGACCCAGGACATCGAAGGTATATATAAAGAATTGATCGATGCCTCAAAAGGCAAAGCTATAGAAAAGATACAATACCTGGGTGTGAGAGAATAATGGCAAATATAAAAGACCTGGCTAAACAGAAAGAGTTATTTACCGGCGGCCACCGCGGATGCGCGGGCTGCGGAGCCGTATTGATAGCGCGGCAGGTGATGATGGCCGCGGGGCCTGATACCGTAGTCGCGAGCGCGACCGGCTGTCTCGAGGTAGTCTCGACCATATTCCCGTACAGCGCGTGGAACGTCCCGTTCCTACACAGCGCGTTCGAAAACTCCGGCGCCACGATAAGCGGCATAGAGGCGATGTACAGATCCCTTCGCAGGCAGGGCAAGATCACCAAGAAACTGAATTTTATCGCGTTCGGCGGGGACGGCGGCACTTACGACATAGGCCTGCAGTCACTCTCGGGAGCTGTAGAGCGCGGCCACAACATTTTATACGTCTGCTACAATAACGAAGCTTATATGAATACGGGCGTCCAGAGATCGGGCGCTACTCCTAAGGGCGCGGACACTTCTACCGCCCCGGTCGGAAAGGTCAAAAAAGGCAAAGAGCAGTACCGAAAAGACCTCACCGCCATAATGGTAGCCCACGGCATCCCTTATGTAGCGCAGTCTATAGCCGGCAACTGGCGCGACCTTACATCGAAAGTCGAGAAAGCGCTTTCGATAGAGGGGCCGAAGTTCATAAACGTATTCCAGCCATGCAGGCTCGGCTGGTCCTATGAACCGGAATTGACTTGCGAGATGGGACGCCTGGCTGCGGATACCTGTGCCTGGCCTTTGTATGAAGTGGCGGACGGCAAGTACAAGATCACCTACAAACCCAAAGAAAAGAAACCCATTATAGAATGGCTGAAACTGCAGGGCCGTTTCAGGCACCTGTCTAAACCTGAGAACAAGCCTTTACTGGACGATATACAGGCTATGACGGATAAGAATTGGGAATCACTCCTTAAAAAAGAGGCAGCAGTTTAGCTTCTTCTGCGGTAATCACAAACCTTCATATTGCATAAAGCGCACGGGCTCGCTACTTTCGAGAACAGTTTTTCGGGGCCTATTCCCACTATCGCGGATATCGATTTTTTAGGTATCATCATACAGCTTTTGGTGAGCGTAACGCCTGCCTTCGGGAAATCTATGATCCCGGCAAGCTTGAACTGTTCTTCTATCGGCCAATCGCAATAACCCGGGCTGAAACGCATCGAAACGCTCAAATGCCAGGGCGCGAAATAGTTCCTCAAAGCCTTTTCCGTGTTTTCTGCCAATGACTCTGCTGCAAAAGAGCCTATCCTGTCCAGTAGATATCCCAGCAGATGATCGCCCGAGTTCATATAAGAGCTCGCCGTATCTTCGAGTTCATTGCCGATCGTAACTAAAAAAGCGTATATGCTTGACGCGCCTTTAAGGTGGGAAGACAGTTCTTTGCTGGATAAATTTATGCCGCCTTCGAGCTCGAACGATAAAGGCCCGAAATTCGTTATCTCTTTTTTTACCATGGATATTGCCGGTTTCGCCGCAAGCTTGGCTATGCTGACGGCCTTTTCCAGCTGTTCCAGTACAGCCTCTTTGGCCGAACCTTCGGCCATGTCTTTGATCCTCTCCCCGGATGATACGTGGGATCCCACCCAGCGCCAGTCGATGGCCACATTCTTTATCAAATTATCCATACCTATATTATAGTAAAAAACCGTATGCCTTGTAAAAGCATTTGTTTATGATATACTAATAACTTAAGATAGAGGATATATGAAATTATCGTTCATAAGAAATATCCGAGAATTCATATACGGCAGGACATTTAAGCATAGATACCGTATAAGCTGGGTGCTTGCCTTCGCCGTAGCGGCGATAGTTATCTTCCTGTACCAATTCGATATTTTCGAGCGTTTAGAACTTCTCACTCTCGATTACCGGTTCATGCTGCGCCCCGCGAAGCCCATAACCTCCGAGATCGTTTTTATCGACATGTCCGAGGACAGCATAGAGTCGATAGGGCGGTGGCCGTGGCCGAGGATCTGGCACGCCACCCTCATAAAAGCGCTGTCCGACTATCATCCCAAGGCCATAGTTTTCGACGTGCTTTTCACGGAACCTCAGGATACCGTGAACGATACCGCGATGGAAGAGGCGATGAACCAGTCCGGGGTCGTCTATCTGCCGTTATTGTTCGACCTGAAATGGCAGGACGCGGCCAATCTTTACAAGGGCGGGGGAGTCGTTTCCGAGATAAGGCCCCTGCCGCGTTTCGCAGAATATGCCAAAGGCATCGGGCACATAAACGCTATTCCGGATGTGGACGGGGTGCTCAGGAGGATACCCCCGGTAATAACCTATAAAAACAGCAACATATTCCAGATGGGGCTGAGGGTCGGGCTTGACGCCTCCGGGGTGAATATGGACGAAATATCTTTCTATCCCGATAAGCATCTTATCACCGCGAAGGTATTGGGCGGTAAGATGATAAAAATACCCCTGGATGAAAAGAACCAATGCATAATAAACTGGAGGGCGAGGTGGGGGAAGGAATTTAAGCACTACTCTTATATCGATGTAATAAGATCTTACTCACTCATAAAAAGAGGGCTGAGCCCCATAATAGACCTGAACGAATTCAGGGACAAAATATGCATAGTGGGCCTTACCGCAGCCGGCCTTATAGATATCAAGCCCATACCTCTTCAGAACGCATATCCCGCCGTAGGCGTCAACGCGATGATGGCCTCCAGCGCTATAAACAGGTCCTTTGTGCGCGATACCCCCAGGGTCTACACGATCCTGCTCATAATCCTGCTTCCTATCATCGTCACCCTTTACCTGTCTAACCTCCGCCTTTTGAGCGGGATGGCTTTGGCTACTTTGAGCATGTTCGGTTATGCGCTATTATCGGTGCTCGTGTTCAATATTTTCAATCTTGCCATACCCACGTTCTATCCTCTCCTGGCAATAGGCCTGTCTTACAGTATTTCTTCGCTTTATGCGCAGGTCCTGCATTCTTTCGAACGCGCCTCATTATTCAAACAGGCGACGAGAGACGGCCTGACAAACCTTTACAATATACGCCACTTCAATCTCCTGCTCGAGGCCGAATTCAGGAATGTCTCGATGTACAAAGCGAGGAAACTGGCGATAATCATGGGCGACGTCGATAATTTCAAACAGATCAATGATACTTACGGCCACCAGGCGGGTGACGCCATATTGAGGGACTTCGCCAGGATAATAGAGTCGAAATGCAGGCAGATAGACGTCGTCGCCAGGTACGGGGGCGAGGAATTCATAGTGATGCTGACGGGCGCGGGCCAGAAAGACGCCGCCATAGTGGCGGAAAAGATACGCGAAGCCGTCTCGTCCAAAAAATTCAAAGCGAAAAGCGGCGCTTACGGCACTACCATAAGCCTCGGAGTGGCGGAATTCGTGAATGAACGCGACAAGGAAGAGCTTATAGCCAAAGCAGACAAAGCCCTATACAAAGCAAAATTTGCCGGGAAGAACCGGGTTTGTATAGGGTAGTTGAGGTATTTTTTGCCGGAGTTATTTTACGGCTTCGACTTTTACGCTGAACTTGGTCCCGCGTACGCCCACTATAGAAGTAGGTGTCTTAACCTCGAATTTTTCTTCCTTATTGCGAAGTTTTTCGGCTTTTATGAATACTTCGCCCATCGCGAGGTCAAGTAAAGTCTTTTTGTCGCCCGTGTCCGCATCCTGTACAAGGCGCGCGACAGATAGTTGTGAATTTTCTTTCACTTCTACGTTGCCCGCTCCGCCGAGATTGAGGATGGCGCTTGAGCCTTTTGCCGTTTTGATCGTATCGCCCTGATTAACGATCATGTCCGTCTTAGCAGGAAGCCATAAGGATTCTCCGGCTTTCTTGAGCATCGTATCGCCGGATGTGCTCATTACTTTAGCCTGCCTGACAGTTTCAGCGGCAAAACACGAGGTGGCCGCAAACACTACCAATACCGCTAATGTGATAACAGTAAGCTTTTTCATGTTATTCTCCCTCCTTAATTAAGATTACACTATAAACAGGCCTAAGTCAAATTTTAGTGTTTTAAAAAGTAAGCCCGAATCTTGTGCCCAAAACGAAAGCGTCAGGCACGTCATGTCCGCCGCTCGGGTTTATGACATACTGCATATCGGGCTGTAAGAACATCCATGGCGTTATCTGGACCTTGTAAGAAAAGTCGAATACCAGCTCATAGCTCTGTATCGGGTCCGGGGAACCGTTCACCTCGCGGTTATCGCGCTCGGCATGGCCCAGGCTTCTCGAATACATCCCGTAAGCGAACCCGACCGAGAGGATATCGTGATTTCTCGTCGGGACGAGGCCTTTATATACGAAGCCGCCGTCGATGAAGAACGGGAATTTGTTTATATTCTCGGGCGCTAACGTCGCTACAACGAAAGACGTCAGGCCTTCGCCGCAGGTCTGGTTCTTGTGTTTGTATAGCATCTGGTCGGCATGAAAATACAGCCCGTAATTCCCGATATGCTTTTTGAAGTTCTCTCCGGTTATCGCGGCCGATGAGCCGTTTATGTCCTCAAATTGATCAAAGAACGTCCCGCCGTGATAGTAGAATCCTGCTTTATAATGGCCGGGCAGGGCGGAGACAGGGCATTCCGGGCCCGTATTGGGCGCATAGGCGACTTCCTGGGCGAAGAGCAGGCCTTTTTTTAACCTTAAGGAGAAGTCAAGCCCATACATGGCCATTCGCGGGACGCCCGAATCGCCGTTATAAAGGCCGGTGGTCGTATAGATGTCTTTGGTTACATTGCATTTGGCGCGCACGCCCCAGACAGCGTTAGGATAGCACGGGAAGAAGACGTTTATGGGAATGGCAACGGGGTTACCGTCGATAGCGTTGGTCACGAAATTCCAATATATCGGGGATGAGGCGAAATCGTCGCCGGCAGCCAGCCTGCCTATGCGGATATTTATCCTCTTGTCGAGGAAGAGTTTTTCAAGATATAGCCCCATGAGGCGGAATTGCTGGGAGCCGTAAATACTGCTTACGACGAAAGCGTTCCCTACGGCGTCGGTGGTGAGGTTCCGGCCGGCGCGCCACAATCCCGAGATATGGAACTGGGTGCCTTTTAATCCCGCGAACTTCTCGAGGTTGAAGTTGACGTCCCAGCCCATCGAATGGTTATATCTCGTGGCCAGTTTCTTTCCGCCCGAAGCGTTCCCGAGGATATCGGCCACATAGCTCGATTCGAAAGTTACGCCTTTTTCCGCCAGATCCGATCTCGTGCCCTGCCAATCACCCATCACGGGCTCGATATGCGATGACGGGCATAATTCCGCCCTAAAGTGCTGGTCGGCTGTTACGGTAGCGTCCCTTTGCGCGGCGGAAACGGAAGCCGCGCAAAAAAATACGATGACGAAAATAGCAAACTTTTTCATTTACCGACCTCCTCAAGCCCCAGCTTGCCGAAACGCTTGCCGCTCTTCAGGTATTGCTCGATCTTTTCGAGCGTGTAGCCTTTTGTTTCGGGGACATATAGGTAGCAGAATACGATGCCGATAACGCACACCGCCCCGTAGAACCAGAATGCCCCGGCCTTGCCGAGCTTTTCGGTGAGGGTGAGGAACGTGGACGCGACTATCATGTTGCATCCCCAGTTCGCGACGGTGGCGAGGCTCATCGCCCTGCCGCGTATCGAAAGCGGGTATATTTCGGCTATGATGAGCCA
>JAQUSB010000015.1 GCA_028715345.1 Candidatus Omnitrophota bacterium
AGCTGCTAGATATGACAAAAACAAGATCGGCGAAAAGGCATTGTGAAGAGATCCTCTGCGCGGGGTTCGGCGGCCAGGGGATAATGTTCATGGGCAAACTCCTTGCGCTGGCAGGGCTCCTTGCGGATAAATACGTCACATGGATGCCGTCTTACGGGGCCGAAGTCCGAGGCGGTACCGCTTATTCGATGGTGAAAATTTCCGACGGTGAGATAGCGAGCCCTATAGTCATAAATCCCGACGTGCTTATAGTGATGAACAAGCCGTCGCTCGTTAAATACGAAGGCCAATTAAAAGAGGGCGGCATTCTGATCTCGAATAAGACGCTCGTAGGCGATGTCCATAAACGCAAGGGCATCACGACGGTAAACATTCCGCTTACGGAAGCGGCCGCGAAGCTCGGAGACATCAGATCCGCCAATATGATAGCGATAGGCGCGCTGGCAAAAAGGTCCAGGGTGTTATCGATAAGAAATATCACGGCGGCGCTTGCCGTCGCGTTCAAAAATAACGAGGAGCTTCTCTTAAGGAACAAGAAAGCGCTGGAAAAGGGATATAAATGGTAAGAGTGAGATTCGCGCCGAGCCCTACGGGGTACCTGCATATTGGCAGCGCAAGAACGGCGCTTTTTAATTGGCTTTACGCCAAGCATAATAACGGCAAATTCATCTTAAGGATAGAAGATACTGACAAGGAACGCTCGAAGGAAGAATTTCTCGAGGAGATACTCGGCTCTTTGAAATGGCTGTTCATGGATTGGGATGAGGAATTGACGTTCCAGTCGAAACGTTTCGACATTTATAAAAAATACGCCGAAGAACTTGTTAAGCAGAACCTGGCGTACATGGAAGGGCCGGCCATAATATTCAGGGTCGAAAAGGAAAAAAAGATAGCGTTCGAGGATATGATCCACGGCACGATAGAAGTATCGACCAATGAAATAAAAGACCAGGTATTGATGAAATCCGACGGGACGCCGACCTACAATTTCGCCTGCGTCATAGACGACGCGATGATGAAGATAACGCACATAATACGCGGCGACGACCACATATCGAATACGCCGAAGCAGGTGATGCTCTACGAGGCGATGTGCCTGCCGCTCCCGAAATTCGCGCACATACCGCTGATCTTAAGTAAAGGCGGCGGCCGCATGTCGAAGCGCCACGGCGCCACCTCGATATTCGAGTACAAAAATATGGGATTTTTGCCCGAAGCGCTGGTAAATTACCTGTCTTTAATGGGCTGGGCGCCCGGTAACGACAGGGAGATATTACCGATAGAGGAGCTCGTAAAATTATTCGACGTAAAAGACGTCAATAAGACCGGCGCCACTTTCGATATGGATAAGCTTGTATGGATAAACAGCCAGTATATCAAGGATATGCCGATAGAGAAATTACTGCCGAAGACCGTGGAATATCTTAAAGATAAAAAAGTCCTCGACGACAAATTCGATGAGGCTCGGTGGACGGAAGTCGTAAAAGCATATAAAGAGAGGACGAGGACGCTCGAAGACCTCATAAGCGTATATAAGATATTTTTCGGCGACACCCTGGAGTACGACGAGAAGGCAACGGAAAAATATTTGAAAAAACCCAATTCTAAAGATATAATTTCAAAGTGCAAAACGGCCGTAGAGGGCCTTGCCAAATACGATAAGCATTCCATAGAAGAGGCTTACCGTAAATTGGCGGAAGAGATGAAGTGCAAAGCCGCGGAACTTATACATCCTACGCGGGTCGCCATAAGCGGCAAGACGGTAGGCGCGGGGCTTTTTGACATGATGGAAATACTGGGCCGTAACACAGTGCTACAGCGGCTCGGAAAATTTTGCTGATATAGGTTTTAAGCGTTGCCCGGTGGTGTAACGGTAGCACGGATGGCTCTGGACCATCTAGTCTAGGTTCGAATCCTAGCTGGGCAACCAAAATTTGCACGAAGAATTTACCCTTGCTTTTATCGGGTTTTCGATTATAATCGTAAGTCCGTTCTTTTTATTTTTCGCGCGGGTGGTGGAACTGGTCTCTCGACAAAGGTTTTACAACATCTCGAGACACAAAAGACCTAAACTCACCTTGCATAGTTTGAAAAATACGGTTTTCGCGCGGGTGGTGGAACTGGCAGACACGACAGTTTGAGGGGCTGTTGGGGCAACCCTTGCAGGTTCAAGTCCTGTCCCGCGCACCATTTTAGTCAGTATGTATAGGGACTTGAAGACGATTTTCGCCGAGCGAAGCGAGGAAAAGCCCTCCGGGCGGCAGAAAATCGGCTGGTCAGGAGGCCGCCACAGGCGGCCGGATGACCAAGTCCTGTCCCGCGCACCATTTTGTGGCCCCATCGTCTAGCCTGGTCTAGGACATCAGATTCTCATTCTGAAGACCGGGGTTCAAATCCCCATGGGGCTACCATCTAGGAAAATCACCGCAGAAATACTGCGGTGATTTTTTGTTATGGCAGCTGTAGGGCACCTTTAAAGGTGCCCTACTTTTTTCATGATTTGTCGTCGAGGAATTCAGAAACCTATCTCCGATTTAAGCGATTTAGCAGTGTTTTTGTACTTCTTATCGAATTGTGCCGGGTCGCCCAGATATTGCCGAGATTTGAACCATTGCCTATGGCGAGGGAATCGATTAACTAAACATGGCATAACATGATGAGCGATGCGCATCTCTTAAGTATTCATAGAGGCTCCCGACCGTGTAAAAAAATTCTTCAAGACACTTCTTGTAGAAGATGATATAATTACTTTTAACTTAAAGAACAAGGAGGTCAGGCATGATTAGAATCGGTAAAGTAACCGCAGTCATAATTCTGGTTGCGTCAGCGCTTCTTATCTATAATATTTCTTTTGCTGCTCCGGCTTATCAAAAAAGCAGTTTGACATTTGGCATGATTAAAAAGCATTTAGTTAAAGGCGAAACAAATCAAGCGGAAATTATAGAGCTTTTCGGCGTCCCCAATATTATGACGAAAAATAAGTCCGGTGAAGAAGTTTGGACATATGACAAAATATCCGTTTCATCATTGGAGGCAGGCGGCGGCGGAGGTATCGGAGCTGGCGGAGTCGCTGGTAATGCCCTGTTGGGCGGCGGCGTCGGGGTTGCCGGAAGAAGTTCCACAACTAGCAGCAGATCAATAACTTTAGTGATAACATTTTTCAGCGATAAAGACATTGTAAAAGATTATGCGGTCATGGCCCAGGAGTTTTAGTGGACATAATGAAAAAAATCCGGTTTTTTATACTGATATGTGCCCTATCCATAGGTATTTGCGGTTGCGTCACCACTCCTGAATTTACCCCTCTTCAGCGCAGAGTAATAGAATCAAAGGAATTAGAGGGTACTTTCGAGGACGCCTTCAAAGCTACGATCACAGTCCTGCAGGATAAGGCATTTATTATTAAGACGACCGATTATAACGGTGGAACCCTATACGCTGAAAGCGAAAGAGGTAAGATCGTCCCTTCTTTAGGAAATGCCAAATATCAGATGTCGGTGAATTTGGAAAGATTTACAGAGAATAGAGTAAAAATAAGAGTATCTACATACAGGCTGCCTCTTGGCCTATTCGGGACCGAAGGTAAGGCTTGGATCGGGGGAGGGTTAATAGAGGATCCCGTATTCTATCAAAACCTGTATGCCGAAATCCAAAGAGAAATATTCCGCAGAATGCAGTTAAATCAATAATACAGTTAGATAAGCATAATATTTCTAAAAGCCTATTATCTATTCAAACCTCTTTCGGACTACCATCTAGGAAAATCACCGCAGAAATACTGCGGTGATTTTTTGTTATGGGAGCCGGCTACATTGCCCCGCTTCCTTGACGATGATATATTATTATGATAAACTTACTCTAATATGGATAAAAGAAAACATCCCAGGATAAATGTTTATCACTTGGCAAAATATTGCCTGCCTTCCGGATCCAACCAGACCACGATAATAACAGGCATCAAAAATATAGGCGCAGGAGGCATTTGCCTGCAGACCGAAGAGCCGCTGCCTGTAGGAAGCGTCATCCAGGTCTATATAAATTTCCCAAAAGCGCCAAAGCCGGTCCCGGCCCTGGCAAAAGTGGTGTGGGTAAATCATTCCAAGAAGAAGAATTGCTTCGATGTAGGCATGAACTTCGTCGACATAGAACAGGCGTTCAGCAGCAGCATAATAAAAAGCGTCGACGCCGTCAATAAGATTTCGAAAAAGTAAAAGGGGGCCGCAAAATCCTAAAAGGCATATATTATGTCGTTTTTATCATAGCGGCATTTTTTTTGGGAAGTTCCGTCTGTTTTGCCGAAACGGAGACATTCCAGGTGAGTTCAATGGGGGGAGAGGTGATGCCGTTTGCTCCGGAAAAAGAAGCTGAGGCTGAAGAGCCCGAGGAGGCAGGAGCAACCCCCGGGGTTTCGTATCCCGGAGGCAGGGCGCATCCTTCCGGTGCTCTCCGCCTAACCGATTATCTATTTTCCCATTTACATACGTACGCAGACGCAAGCGTTACGTATAACGATAACATATATCTTTTGCACGATAAAACCGGCGATGTGGTGACCAAGGTAAGGCCGGGCGTCGATTTTCTCCTGGGCAGCCAGAAGCTTACCGAGAGCGGGAAACCCAGAAGCTTTTTCCGGATGGACGGCGGGTATGCGTGCAATTACTATATAAATTCGAAGATAGACCGTAATAATCCGTTCGCCAGCATAAATCTGCAGGGGGTGGGCGCGCATTATAAGATATCGCTTAATCATTGGTTCGAAAAATTACAAAGGCCGTCGGAGTATCTTGTAGCAGGACTTCCCGGCCTGGTAGACTGCCGCCTGAATGTTACGGACCTGAGTTTCATGTATACCTACGGCAGGGTGAGCGCGGAAACCAGGCATAAATTCAACCAGATAAATTACGAGAAATTTTTCGCAAGGACCAATAATATACGGGAACAGGTCATAACGACCACCATATCGGTGAATCCGGCGATAACGCCCAGGGTATTCTTTTTTTTCGAATACGACCATGGTGATTATGTCTATTTTAGAGCCCTTGATAATGTCAATGATTTCAAGTATAATCAATTCTTTATAGGCGCTAAAGGAAAGGTCCTGAATAAATTTTACGGGGCCGTCAAGGCCGGTAAAGAGCTGCGGTATAATTATTCGCACCTGAATAAATATAAAGACGCGTTCATTATCAGAGGGGATCTTTACTATCAATTTTCCCGGAAGACGTGGTTTTCGGCGCATTTCGCGCGGGAAGACAGGCCGTCGACCAATAAAGATTCGGGCTTTGACCTGGGTTACAGGGCGTCCGTTCGCGCTGTGTGGGACCCTACCAAGCAGGCTCGTGTTACCGGCGGGCTGAATTACAGTTACGATGCATACACCACCGACACCGTGGATAACACTTACTCGGCCGTTGCGAGATTCGATTACAAGGTGAACCGTTACGCGACGGTAGGCCTGGAATATAATTTTACCAGAAGAAATTCTACCAGGGCGGACGCAAAATACAACAACAGCAATATAATCACAAGAATGGGGCTGGTGTTTTGATCATGATAAAAGCACTCAGATTTTTTATTATACCGGCGGTCTTGTTATGCGCCGTCATAGCTGTTTCGGCGCAGCAGGGCGATGGCGATAAAGGGAAAGAGTATTATATATCGGAAGGCGATCTTCTCGACATAAATGTGTACGATGAGCCGGACCTTACCAAGACGGTAAGGGTGTCCCACGAGGGGACTATAAGCTATCCGCTTATAGGGACCGTATCGGTATCCGGCTTGACCGCCGAAAAATTAGAAGTTAAGATCAGGGACCTGCTCGAAAAAGATTATCTGGTAAACCCGCAGGTGATCGTCCTTATACGGGAATATTCAAAAGTGTATGTCATGGGACAGGTCAGAAGGCCCGGGGCATATGAATTAAAAGCCGGCATGACGGCGGTCGAAGCGATCGCGTTGGCAGGCGGGCTTACGGATATAGCTTCGCCGAATGGCACAAAGGTTATACGGAAGAAAGACGGTAAGGAACGGGTTTTCAACGTTCCGGTATCGTCGATACTGAAGGGCGGGGACGCCTCAAAAGACGTTGTTTTGGAGCGGAATGATACTATAGCAGTGCCGGAATCATTATTCTAAGGAGCCGATATGCTGCCTGACCCGGAAATACGCCAGGTCACATTAAACGATTATCTCAAGATACTCAAAAGAAGACGGAAGCTCATTGTCATCCTTGTGACGGCGATCCCTTTAATAGTTGCTATCGTCGTTTTCTCCATGAAGCCCATATACCGCGCCACCGTAAGCATATTGATCGAGAAATCACCCCCAAAAATCACAAAATTCGAAGAATTGCGCCAAGCCCAGATGGGGTTTTTGGACCTGCAGCAATATTATCAGACCCAGTATAAGATATTAAGCTCGAGGACATTGGCCGAGAAGATATTTGCGGAGCTGAACCTCGGCGCCGTAAAAGAATTTCAGAATGAAAAAGACCCCGTAGACAAATTAATGGAAAATATAAACATCGAGCCGGTTAAAAACAGCCAGATAGTTCTGCTTCATGTGGAAGATACCGACGCTGCCAGGTCGAGCATGATCGCAAACGCGCTGGCCAAGGCGTATTTGCAGCAATATATAGAGAACCGGGGGGCCGAAGCAAAAGAAGCTACAAAATGGCTGGAGATACAGCTGGCAGAGATAAAGAAAAAAGCGCAGGAATCGGAAGAAGCGTTAAATAGTTATATCCAGGAAACAAAGATGGTAAGCACTCCCGTTACTTCCGACGTTGAGAAGAAGATCAAGTCGCTTCTCGAGGTGCTTAAAGAGGAAAGGGCCAAAGCAGAAACAGATCTGGCCTCGGCCCTTAAGAGGTATAAGGAAAAACATCCCAAGATCATAGCTATGAGAGCGGATCTGAACGACCTGAATAATAAGATAGATCAGGAAACAGCCTCCCTTCTCGACCTTAACCAGAAGATGGTCCGTTATAATATACTCAAGAAAGAGGCGCAGGCGAACCAGGGATTGTACGATGCTATGCTTACCCGGATGCAGGAGACCAATCTGTCCGAAAAACTGGAAACAACGATCGCCCGCATTGTCGACGAAGCCAAGGTCCCCGACCATCCGTACCGGCCCAAAAAAGCCCTGGACATCATCCTCTCGGTATTCTTTGCGTTATTCTGCGGCATAGGCATTTCTTTTATACTGGAATACCTGGAAAGCTCCGTATACACAGCGGAGGACATTAACGCATATTTAAGGCTTCCGTTCCTGGGGTACATAACGAGCTTCGGCAATTACATGAACGTAGATTACGAAAAAGACGCAGCCTGCCATAAAAGACCGGACTCCGTGATCGCCGAAAACTGCCGCACGGCCATGGATTCGATATTGTTTTTGTCTTCCCCGGAAAAACCGCTGAAAAGCATATTGATAACTTCGGCTACGCCCAAAGAAGGGGTTACGCTGGTAGCTTCGAATTTGGCTACGGTATTCAGCCAGGCAGGCGAGAATACTTTGCTTTTAGACGCGACCATGCGCGCGTCCAGGATGTGCCGCAGTTTCGATGTCAGCCCGGAACCCGGTTTAAAAGATTTTCTGGCAGGCAATGCCGCATTGCTCGACATAATAAAGCCGACTTTTGTAAAAGGCTTATCCGTTATAACTTCATGTTCCGGCCTGTCAAGCGCAAGCAGCGCGCTTTCGTCTGACAAGGTCCGATCGTTCATGGAGACGCTTAAGGTCGATTTTGACCGCATAATAATAGATTGCCCCCCGATACTCAGCGTCGCCGACGCCTCTTTACTGGTAAATAACGCCGACGGCGTGATCCTGGTAATAAAAGGCGGCCATACCCGCCTGGATGTCATCATCCGCGCAAAAGAGGCTATTCTACAGGCTAAAGGAAATATCCTGGGCGTCCTGATAGACGACGTCAGAACAGCCGAGGAAGACAGGGGTTATTATAATCATTATTACGAAAATAAAAGAACATAAAACGATACCGCCGGCATATTCCATATCTGAAAATGCAGACTAAAAACTTTCCGCTCTTATCCTTGCGCGAAAATTTTACATGGACTTTTGCCGGCAATGTCATTTATAGCGCCTGCCAATGGGCAATGCTTATCGTGATAGCGAAGCTGGGTACGCCTGAAATGGTCGGAAGATTCGCTTTTGCGATAGCGATAGCCACTCCCATAATAATGCTTACTAATCTAAGCCTCCGGAGCGTCCAGGCGACAGACGCTAAATGCCAATATGATTTTGAAGATTATTTCGGGCTGCGCGTCATCACCACGTTATTCGGTTTCTCTATAATTTTCGGGATCGCAAATTTTATAAAATGCTCTTTCGAGACGTCGTTAGTCATCATTATCATCGGGTTGGCGAAGGTTTTTGAGTCTATAAGCGATGTGTTCTATGGCCTGCTCCAGCAGAACGAACGCATGGACCGTATCGCGAGATCGATGATGATGAAAGGAATGATTTCGCTGGCTTTGCTGGGCGCGATCATGTATTTTACGGGAAATATGGTATGGAGCGTTGCGGGGATAGCCGTATCGTGGCTCCTTGTCCTGATATTTTATGACCTTCGCTGCGGGACATTTATATTGAAACGCATAGCCTATCCCAGATGGAATAAAAAAACGTTGCTTGATATAGCCGTTCTCGCATTCCCTCTCGGTGTGGTCATGGCGCTGATAGGGTTTAACGGCAATATCCCGCGTTATTTCATAGAAAGGTACGTAGGCGAGCGCGGGCTGGGTATCTTTGCCGCGATGGCGTCGATAGCTATGGCCGGTAACGCCGTGATAAACGCTTTAGGACAATCCGCGGTCCCCCGCATTGCCAAGTATTACGCGGCAAAAAATACGAAAGCGTTCAATTCGCTGCTTTTCAAAATGGTCTGTATCGGGGCTCTGATGGGCGCCGCAGGCATGGCGCTGGCTTATTTTTACGGCAGGGCGATCCTGACATTTTTTTACCGCCCCGAATACGCCGAACATATGAATGTATTTTTTTGGCTTATGTTCGCGGCGGCCATCCTGTATATATCGTCTTTTTTAGGTTATGCGATCACAGCGGCGCGGTATTTTAAGATCCAGGTGCTGCTGCTTACAATAGTTACGTGCACTACTTTGTTATTGTCCGCATATTTTATACCCGCTTTCGGCTTAATAGGCGCGGCCATGGCCATTTTCGCTTCAACAAGTGTCCATATAACAGGGAACGCATTGATAACCCGGTATGCCATAAAGAACAATGCGGCTAATCCATGAAAAACCTGTCTTTTAGATTACTCTGGTTATTTATATTTACCATCCCCTGGGAAAATACGGTCACGTTCGGCGCGGCGACCATCAGCCATATTATGGGCATCGCGGCATTATGCGTATGTTTATTGTCCGTGCTGCTCCGACGGGGGAAGATCCATATACCAAGCCTCGGCCTTCTCCTGACAGGAGCGCTATTTTCATGGATCTTTGCCAGTGTTTTTTGGAGCATCGATCCGGTAATTACGTTAAAGCGTAATTGGACGTACCTGGAGCTTTTGGGCATGGTCTGGCTGATATGGGAAGTTGCCCGGACGGAAAAAGAGCAGGAAAGCCTGATCAGGGCTTTTTTATACGGAAGTTTTATTTCGGTAGTAAATACTATTATCGATTATGCCGGAGGCGGCCACGCATATAATTTGCAGCGGTTCGTAGCCTCCGGGTTCGATCCCAATGACGCCGCCGTCGTTATGGCTATAGGTATAACTATGGCATGGTATCTTTCTTTGCTGGCCAGGCGCGGTTATGCCGCGCTCCTTTACCGGGCTTATATCCCGCTCGCCTTATTTGCAATACTGCTGACAGGGTCCAGAGGTGGTTTTATAACAGCAATGGTAAGCCTTTCCGTAATAGTGCTGTTTTTTACCAGGACAAAATTCTGGCAATATATTTTCTTCGTCGTAACGGCCGGTGTTTTTGGTTATTTTGTCGCAGGGTTCATCCCCGGCGCATCCTTGCAGCGGATATCTTCGATGTCATCCGATATAAGCTCCGCCATCGGCATACGCAAAGAAATATGGCTCGCAGGCTTGCAGGCTTTTCAGGCGGAGCCCGTCTGGGGCGTAGGGGCCGGTTGTTTTGCCATAGCGATAATACCGTTCCTGGGTATCAGTATAGTTTCGCATAATACGTTTTTGTCGATCCTGGTGGAATTTGGGATCATAGGTTTTATGCTATTCTTTATTCTTATGCTGTACCTGGTGTTGAATGTGAAGCGTATGCAAATCCTGCAAAAAAAATTCTGGATAGCGGCTTTTTTGACATGGGCAACAGGGGTCTCCGCGCTGACCTGGGAATACCGGAAAGCCACATGGTTTTTAATAGCGCTTCTGATAACGCAGATCGCCCTGAACAAGAAAATAAAGGCAGATAATGAAAAAGATCAGAGTACTGCACATAATACCTGATCTCGGCACCGGCGGGGCCGAGATGCTGGTCAAGAACCTGTTGCTATATGGCGATAAGGGTAGCTTCGAATTATCGGTCTGTTCCCTTTTTCCAAGAAAAGGGTTCACGCTTGAAAAAGAAATAGAAGCAAGCGGCAGTACCGTCAATTATCTCAGAAAGCGCCCGGGCCCGGACGTCAGGGTGCCGTTCCAGGTATATAAGTTGCTAAAAACGTTCGATCCGGACGTAGTCCATACGCATAGGTCCGCAGGTTGTTATTCTTTCTTGCCGTCATCATTATGTGGCGTTCCCGTGAAGGTACATACTGTCCATAATAGCGCGAGGCAAGAGGTCCCGGCGGCGGGGCGGTTGATAAATGCCGGCGCTTTTAAATTTCTGGGGATACGGCCGGTCGCTATTTCCAAAGAGATCGGGAAAACCATCGCGGCTCTATACAATATTAAAAATATCCCGCTCATTTATAATGGTATTCCGATAAATGACTATCTGTTTAACCCCGATGCCAGATATAAAACCCGAAAATCACTCGGTATCGCAGACGACAAGTTCGTCATACTTCATGCGGGAAGATTAAATATCCAAAAAAACCACAGAAATCTTATCGAAGCGTTTTATAACTTACTTCCGCGGGTCCCGGAAGCCCTGTTGTTATGTGCAGGCGTGGGGCCTCTCGAAACCGAAATAAAAAAAATGGCAATATCCAGAAATCTAACCAGTAAAATAAAGTTTCTTGGCGTCAGAAGCGATATTGCGGGACTACTTTCGGCTGCGGATGTTTTCGTTCTGTCTTCGGATTGGGAAGGGTTGCCTCTCGTGATACTTGAAGCTATGGCGGCAAGCAGGCCTATAGTCGCTACTGCCGTGGGAGGCGTGCCGGAGATAGTAATTAACGGCGTGAGCGGATTTTTAGTAAGGCCGAACGATCCGGCTGCCCTTGCGGAAAGCATCCTAAAAGTAAAAAATAACCCTGCCATGTCTCAAGAGATGGGCGGTAAAGCGCTCGCGATGTGCAAAGAAAAATTCGATATCAAAAACACGGTTCGGGAGTACGAAAAATTATATAAAGAAATGCTGAGCGGCCATGAAAAACTACGTTAGGCTTTTAACCGGATGGGTAAAAATACTTTCCGGCAAATGCTATTATCATATGCCGCAGCCGGTAGGCAAAATATTCAAACCGGGCGAGCTCGCCGGATATTTTAACGATCTGACCGGGAAGACAAAATGGGACGGGCTTACCGACGACCGGGGGATCATTTTGAATAAGTTCTTTGACGGGAGCATAGATTATTCTCCTATTACGATCATCCACAAAGGGCTTGGCCATCACGATCTCTATCTTTTGACCGGCGAGAAAAAGGAGCTTGAGAATTTCATAAAAATATGCGATTGGCTTGTAGAAAAACAGGATGCGGGCGGCGGCTGGGAAATTAAAAAAGCCATGCGCCTGACGGGGCCATTTAAATATTCCGCGATGTCTCAAGGTGAAGCAATATCCGCCCTTACAAGGGCATGGAAATTGACGGGTAACAATATATATATTGAAACGGCGAAAAAAGGCCTTGCTTTGATGCTGACGGACCTGAAAAACGGCGGTGCCGCTTATTATAAAGACGATGAACTGTACCTGGAAGAATATCCCGCCGCCGAAAAGAATACGGTTCTCAACGGATGGATATTCGCTTTATTCGGAATATACGATTATTTTCTTGCCACAGCCGATGAGGACGTCAAGCGTACGTTTTACCGGTCATTTTCCACGCTAAAGAACAGCCTTCATAAATTCGATTCAGGTTACTGGTCTTTATACGACGAAAAAAAAGCCCTGGCGAGCCCGTTTTACCATGATCTGCATATAAACCAGTTGGAGTCTCTTTTTATGGTTACGGGCGATCCTTTGATAAAGGAGAGGTCGGAGAAGTGGAAAATGTACAGAAAAGATTTTTTTAAGCGGAATTACGTTACCATGGTAAAAATATTTCAGAAACTAAAAAACCCTGAAGGATTAACGGTGGTGGACTAATGAAAATAGCTTATATTACGGTCAAAATCCCGTACTCCACAGGCGAGACCTTTATCGTGCCGGAGATAAGAGAAGTCATGCGGCAGGGGAACGAGGTAGTCGTTTTGCCGTTCAGGCCCGGAGACAAAATATTCCATGAAGATGCCCGGGCCCTGCAAAAAGTCACCCATCGTATGGGTTTATTCGCGCCGGCGGTTTTCATGGCATTGCTGTCAGGTTTTTTAAAGGATCCGGCCAAAAGCTTAAAAATAATCGCCAAAATGATTTTCGGCGGCCGCAGCTTTATGATAAAGCTCAAAAATCTCACCGCTATACCAAAAGGTTTTTATACCGCCAATATTCTGATAAAAGAAAAGGCGGAGCATATTCATGTTCACTGGGGCTCTACGCCGGCCACGGCCGGATATATTGCCTCCTACCTTACCGGGATACCGTGGAGTTTTACTTCCCATAGGTGGGATATAAAAGAAAATAATCTGCTTGAAGAAAAAATATCTTCCGCTGCTTTTATGCGGGTAATAAGCGAGGATGGAAAGAAGGATGTCATCAGGATATTAAACAATGCCGAGCTTTCGAAAAAGATTTTTAAGATATATACAGGTGTTTACATACCTATATCGAAAAATGTGTCCGCCTATAAGAATACAGTTTTTACTATGATATGCCCCGCCAACCTGGTGCCTGTAAAAGGGCATAGATATTTAATAGAAAGCCTCAAGCTGCTTATAGAGAAGAAGGCGGATTTTAAATGCATCATTGCGGGCGAAGGCCCTTTGGGAAAAGCATTAAAAGCGATGGTCTTAAGATCGGGCTTGGAAAGCCGGGTCAGCTTTGTGGGAGAGCTATCTCACGTAACGCTTCTAGAGATGTACGAGAAAGGCGTTATCGATCTGGTAGTCCTGCCGAGCATAACCACGGAAAGCGGGGATAAAGAAGGCATCCCCGTCGCGTTAATAGAAGCCATGGCGTTTTCCGTTCCTGTTATAGCGACGGCCACAGGCGGTATACCGGAATTGCTTTCCGGCGGCAGCGGGATTATAATAAAAGAAAAATCACCGCAGGAATTGTCCGACGCCATATTCAAAATTTACCGGGATAAAGAATATGCCGCCAAGATAGCTTCGGCAGGACGTAAAAAAATAGAAACCGAATTTTCCGTAATAGAAACCACTAAATCGCTATTAAACATTATGAGTAAATATGCTAAAAGATATATATCATAAACTCCCATATAAATACTCTTACATAGTTAAAAAAGCTTATTATTTTTTTGTATCCATCTATTATGACATACGCAACCTCATCTTGTACGGTACCACGGATATGTTCAACGACCTTAATATAGAGACGTCGACATGCTGTACCAGGCGCTGCAGTTATTGCCCTAACTCCGTCTATGATAGGAGCCTGTTAAAAAATAAACAAACGATGCCGGAGGATGTATTTAAAAAAGTTATAAACGAACTTGCCGAAATACATTTCACGGGACGGATAAGCCCGCATTCGTTTAATGAGCCGCTTATGGACGAAAGGCTGGCCGACTTGATCGCCTATGCACATGAAAAACTTCCGCGCGCCAAGCTCGAGCTGTACACTAACGGCGATCTTCTGGATACTGCCATTTTAGACAGGCTTTATACTGCGGGCGTCAGGCATTATGTCATTACGCTGCATGGGACAGACGAAGAAAAGAAATCCGGTATGTTAAAAGTGGGGAAATTAAAAGAGTATATAAGGCAAAAAAAGTATAAAATTAAAACGAATATTTTGATATTTCACCAGGACACCCCGTTAGATACGCGCGCCGGGCTTGTGCCTGTGAACGTAAAGAGATACCCCGGCGATGTATCCTGCGCATATCCGATAAATCCGCTCACGATACACGCTAACGGTAAAGTTGTTTTATGCTGCATAGATTATCTCGAAGAAGTATCTTTCGGCAACGTTCAGTCCGAGCGCCTGATGGACATATGGAATAAAAAAGATTTCAGGGATATAAGAAAACAGCTGAAAAAAAGGATCTACTCTTTAGATATATGCAAAAGGTGCACGGGGATATCGAAATGAAGATAATGCATGTTGTCGGCGCCCGCCCGAATTTTATGAAAGTGGATCCCGTGATGAGGGCCATAACTTGTCATAAGAGAGTCCGGCAGTTACTGGTCCACACCGGTCAGCATTACGACATAAAGATGTCGGCAGCATTCTTCAGGGATCTTGATATACCGATACCCGACGTGAACCTGGGTGTCGGATCCGGAAGCCATGCGTGGCAAACCGCTGAAATAATGAGACGGCTGGAACCGGTACTGTTAAAACAGGCGCCGGATCTCTTATTGGTATATGGGGATGTGAACTCTACGGTTGCGGCAGCAATGGCGGCAGCCAAGATATGTATACCTTGCGGTCATGTAGAGGCGGGATTGCGGTCGTTTGACAAGACGATGCCGGAAGAGATCAATCGCGTGATCACCGACTCGATCGCCGATATATTATTCACGCCGTCGGAAGACGCCGATAAGAATCTTCTGCGGGAAGGAGTAAGCCCGCGCAATATACACATGGTCGGCAACGTGATGATCGACACGCTTGTCAGGATGCTGCCTCGTGCAAAGGACAGATTTAAAGAGATCCGGGAAAAACAGGAATTCTCAAAAAACCTGCTCTACGGCGGGTTCGGCCTGGTTACTATCCACCGCCCGGAAAACGTCGACGATGCGTCATCGCTCAAGGCCATAATGAACGGGCTTGCCGTAATAAGCCGTAAGCTTCCTTTAATTTTTCCGGTTCACCCAAGGACGCGAAAACAGCTCAAAAATATGAAAAATGCCGTAAATGGCTCCGGGTTATATATGATAGATCCTTTGAGCTATCTCGACTTTCTGGCTTTGCAGTGTAATGCCATGGCGGTAATAACGGATTCGGGGGGCATACAGGAAGAAACTACTTATTTGGGTGTACCATGCCTGACGATCAGGAATAATACCGAACGGCCGGTTACCGTAACTGTGGGAACCAATACGATAATAGGGCATAATATCGATAAGCTTAAAAAAGAAGTTAAGAAGATTATAGATGGCCATGGCAAAAAGGGCGCTATACCTCCGAAATGGGACGGCCATGCGGCAGATAGGATCGCTAAAATAATAATGCGGGTAAGGGTGAAATGAAAGTACTGTATTTTTACCAATTCTTCGCTACCGCGAAAGGTTCCTGGGGCAAAAGAGTATACGAGTTTGCAAGGCGCTGGGTAAAGGAAGGGGACTCTGTAATTGTCATTACAAGCGCTTTTGACAAATCCGGCCTGAAACCGGAAGGCTTCGTATCGCGTATCGACGTCGAAGGCATAGACGTCCGCGTGATCAACATCCCCGTATCGAACAAGCAAACTTTCACGTATAGAATATTTTCTTATATGGCTTATGCCATACTGGGATCGTGGTATGCCTTGACCTTGCCGGCAGATGTGGTTATTTCCTCTTCGGGGCCTATCAGCGTCGGGATACCGGGGCTGGTTGCGCGTTATTTGAGGCGCAAGCCTTTTATATTCGAAGTAAGGGATATATGGCCGGAAGGAGCCGTAGAATTGGGCGTGATACATAACCGTGCGGTTATAGGCATGGCCCGGTTTTTCGAAAGGTGGTGTTACCGGGCATCGTCGCTGGTAATAGCACTGTCCGAAGGCATGGAGGAGTGGATACGTAAAAAAAATCCTTCTCTGCCGCTGCGCATAGAAGTGATCACCAACGCCTCGGATAACAGCATAGCCGATAAGATCAGGGACGACCTTAAGCTTCCCGGTTGGGCGGCAGGTAAGAACATAGTCATATATGTAGGGACCATAGGGCGCGCGAACAATTGCAGCCAGATATTGGATGCGGCGGCCGTTCTTAAAAGACAGGGGCATAAAAATATAGAAATTGCGATCATTGGCGACGGTAGAGAACGTCTATCCCTTGAGGCGCGGGCAACAGGCTTGGGCCTCGACAACGTCCATTTCCCGGGGTTGATGCCGCAGGAATCCGTGGTAAAATGGATGTTTAAAGCGAAGTGCATGCTTTTGGTGCTTAAAAACGTACCCGTCTTGGATACTTCATCGCCGAACAAATTATTTGATGCTTTTGCCGTAGGTCTTCCCGTGATCCAGGTTACGCAGGGGTGGATAAAGGATATGATGAAGCGCGAAAATTGCGGGATAACCGTTCCTCCCGATGACCCAGAGGCAATGGCCGGCGCCATAACGGAAGTGATCGGTAATACAGAACTAAGGAATACGTTGAAAGAAAACTCCCGCAGGGCGGCACGCGAAATTTTCGATCAGGGGATGCTGGCCGATAAGATGCGTTCCGCCATAATGAGTGTCGCGCGGCCTGCCGAAAACGAAAGGTCCGGCTTATGAAACCGCGGCTTCTGGTAATAGGCGCAGGCGATTATTCCGCTAAGGCGGTATTAAATCTTACAACAGCTTATCCCGACAAGTATGAAGTTGTCGGATTAGTTAAATGCGCTAACGAGACCAAGGCCGTGATGCACGATAAGATACCGGTATTAGGCTCTATCGAAGATATAGACAAGATCGCCAGACAACATCATGTGGACAGGATAATGGTGGCTTCCACGAAACTGTCATACGCAGAAATATCGAAAATATTTTTTGCCTTCAGGAAACAAAGATATATTGTGTTTTCGATGCCTCCCGATATAGAGCAAAGTGTAGCGTCGCATTTCGGGTTTCCGTTCGATTTCTCGGTGGATTATGATGGCGCAATCCGATGGTACCCGCCTATAAAACGATTTTTCGATATTCTTTTTTCTTTACTCCTTCTTATTATCACGCTGCCGCTTATATTAGCCGCGGCTATGGCTATCAAAATAACGTCACCCGGCCCTATCCTTTACCGCGACAAACGCGTGGGATTAAAAGGCAGAGTCTATGTCATGTATAAATTACGCACCATGTATAAAAAATCGGCCGGATCGAATTTTGAAATAGCCGGATGGACTAGACGGAACAGCGCAAGGATCACTCCTGTAGGCAGGATACTGAGGTTATTCAGGATAGATGAGCTGCCTCAGCTTGTGAATGTGCTCATGAATGATATGAGCCTCATAGGTCCCAGGCCCGAAACCCGTTATTATATGAATATCCTTATCAAAGAAGTCCCGCAATTCGTAGAGCGTCTTAATGTTAAGCCCGGTATCACCGGTTGGGCGCAAGTAAACCTAGGTTACGTTGCAAGTGTAGAGGATAGCAAAAAGAAGCTATCGTATGACATCTATTATATCAGACACTTGTCGCCTTCCCTGGATATGCTTATAGCCTTGAAGACCGTAGGGACGGTTTTACTCCAAAAAGGCGCCCGCTGATGTTCTCAAAAATAGACCGTGTTTACATGACCGAAGCGCTTAAAGAGGCTCAAAAAGCGTTCGACGCCGACGAGGTGCCCGTAGGCGCTGTCATAGTCCATAAGGGCAAAGTAATAGGCAGGGCGCATAACCAGATAAAGATGCTGAAAGATCCCACCGCCCATGCCGAGATGATAGCCATAACGCAAGCCGCCTCTTACCTCGAGAATGAAAGATTGCCCGGTGCGCGCGTTTATGTTACAATTGAGCCCTGCATGATGTGCGCAGGCGCGCTCATACTGGCAAGAGTGGAGAAGCTGTATTTCGGGGCCGCCGATCCCAGGACGGGGGCGTTCGGATCTGTCGTCGACATCAATAAGAAGAAATTGAACCATAAAATAGAAGTGATGGGCGGTGTTCTCGAAGAGGAATGCGGCCTTTTGATGAAAGAGTTCTTTAAGAAAAAACGGAGAGGTCGCCTAGTGGTCTAGGGCAGCGGTTTGCTAAACCGCCATACGCTTGAAAAGGTGTATCGAGAGTTCAAATCTCTCCCTCTCCGCCACTTATTGTTATTACGCAACCCGAGGTTATATGTCGGGTTGCGTTTTTGTTTTATCAGTCTTACCCGCCACCATATAAAAGTTAGGCAGAAAAAAGTCAGTTAGCTTTCCATTGACCTAACGAAGCTATATGATATAATCTTATCACTATGTTTATTCCCCAAAATAGGTATAAGAGCATAATCAGGGTTATATCATTGCTCTTAGTGTGCCTATTTTTCACTAACTCCACAGCTTTAGCCGGTCCGGACACGCTTGCCCCCGAGGTTGGTAACCCCCGTACATACTTCGAGATATATAAAATGATGGAAGAGCGCAACCAACTGCACGACCCCATCGATGCCTTCATAAAAGATCGTGCCTCAAAAGCAAAAAGTCTATCCGTTGTTCCCAATCTGGAGGAAGAATTCATGCAGGCCATCGATGCCTCAGGGGCAAGGGATATGCTCTCCAGACTCAAGGCCCGCCTTATGGAAGAAGGAGGCAAAATACAGTTAATACCTCTCGACGAGAACGAAGCTCCTCCTCAGCTTGATAATAAAGATGTGTGGGGGCATGCCGGCACATATATCACGGTATTTGCAAGAGAGGATGAAGCCGGGACGAAGGAAGGACGCAGGGCAATAATAGCCCGGCTCTTCCATGAAATACGCGCAAGATCCACAAAAGCAAAAGAGCTCTTCGAAAAAGAATACAAAAGACAAAAATTCGAAACTTCCAAAGACGTAGGTGACTTCGTAAGATCGCTCCGCGCCAAATTCGAGAATAGGAATACCGACATAGAGGATGAAATAAAATTGCACGGCCGGATCATGAAAAAAGCACTGCGCGAGGAATTCGCGGGCCTTACCTTCGCCGCGCATATTCAGACGATGAACAGGGATCACACGGCTACGAACGATTCAGAATCCAATGCTCCTTTTGATCAGACGGCCGCCGCGCAGGACCTTTCCCGCAGGATCGATCCCGCCGTTTTGACCGCCGAAGAGCTGGAGACAGAGAAAGCCGCTCTCGTCGCCAGATTCCTTACGACGCATCCCGAGGAGATAGAGCGGGCCCTAAATAGCATCTCCGGACATCTAAGAAAATTAGCTGAAGAAAATGAGGAAGTTCCTTCCGACGAAAAGTGCAGGGAGCTCTTGGCCATGCGGGATCAACTGCGCGATATAGCAGGCAGGACGGTAGAGGTGTTCCGGAAGCTGGGGGAAGCGCAGGAAGAGGGCCAGAAAATAGCAATAGTCCGCAATGAGTGGCGGAAGATCCCGGATGAATTAGGGAATGTCCATAGCCGCATCATGCAATATGCCGCGAGGGAAGGCAGAACGGATACCCCGAATGAAGAAGCCAATAATTTTACGGCAATGAGCGGACTGCGTTATTTGCGGCTATTGGATGCAGGGAACGGGAAGACCGATATAAATCATTATTTACATAGTTTGCAGTTCGCAGAGGAAGGTAATGCTTCGCCTTTCTTGGTATATAACGAAAAACGGCCGCAATTATTGAACGGAGGCCGCCGCGAGCTATTTTTTGCCTGCGCCAGGATAGTAAATTGTCTGGGCGTATCCTATGACAGGGCGATAACCGAAGCGCGTAGAGAATTTATCGATAGAGACCGTTTCGATCTGCTTCTTGCCGCCGATGATAAAGGGTATTTTGACAGCCCCGAATGGGCACTCTTCAGGCAGTTATATTTCGGGCATAATAAGATAAGTATGGGATATGATATGTTTTCCGAAGGGCATACCCGCATAGATTTTACCATCGAAGCGCCTTCTATGGTCTCGAAATATATTTTACGGGACGCGGAAGAGATCAGAAGAGGATTGAGCCTCGCGCAGGCGGCGCTTGCGCGGATAGGGGCTAACCTCACCATTCATTTCGACGAGGAATCGAATGTATTGCATGCGGCCATAGAATTTCCCAAAAACTGCATAGAAGAATCCGTAAAAGACGTTTCCGACGACGTTTACTATCGCATGACACACCCGGAAGAATTCCGTACGGAGGAAGAAGAACAGGCGATCGAAGAATTACCGTTCGTCATGACGGAGGACTGGAGAGATTCGAGTGACGAAGATGAGCCGGCCGAAGAGGGAATGGATTATAACGATATCCCGGGCGAGGTGATTTTGGAACGGACGGTAGCTGTGGAAGGCGGGGTCAAAAAATATAATTTTAAGTTTAGCGCAGGAGTAATGGAGACTAAAGAGAGCAGGGAGATACTCGCAACGATCTTATACGGAGTAGATCGATTTATAAGCAGTCATCCCGCCTATGATACGGCGGAATTAGCGCTGGACAATGAAAATTTTGAGCCCGACAATATAACGTCGGGTTTAGTCGAAGGCAAATACAAGCTCTATTTGACCGGCCGCGAAATCACCTATCGTGTCGAGGGATTAAGCCTGCCTGCATTGGAAAATAATTTCACATGGGAAAACGACGGTGAAGACGAGGTAAGCCCGCACAAATTCTGGCATACTGTAACAGACGGGCCCGAGGAATTTTTTACCGCGCCTACCACAATAATAGTTTATCCAAACGACTTTTTAGCCGCCGGAGTACAGGGGCAGGCTGTCCGGGAGCATATAGATAAATTTCTCGCCATGAGGAAGGATAATATATATGTCTATAACCTGGATCTGACAAACCCGGCCATTAGAGAAGGCGGTGAGAATCCGCATATTACGCGCATTTTGCTTTGTCTAGACAAGCTGATATCCGATGAATGCAGGCCTAACGGTAAGCCCATATGCATTTCGGTTATGTCAATGATCGATCTTCATGGTTTCTATGAGGAAGGAAGGAGTGAAATTTGCCGTGCGGTTATTGCCGATGCGCCCGTAGGTTATCTTCCGCGAGGTATGAAATTAACGTGGGGTAAAGAGTTCGTTTACATTGCCGGCAAAGATAGATTCATACCGGCTAAAGATAAGGCATTCAACCTGCCTACCGCCGATGCTTTAACCGTCGCCGATACGGTCACGGCGCTTGACGCCGCCGAAAGGAACATCATCAATCTATTGGCGATAATCCGGAGCGGCCGGCTACAGGACGCTTTAAGAGATCCCGGTATGCCCGAAAATAATACGGATTTACTCGATGCTATCCTGCAGCGCCTGGAAAACGACCTCGATCAATATTGCGAAAGCAGTGAGTGGGACATACGGCGTTTGGAAGAAAACGTATCGCCGCTGTATAACGACAGCGTATTTCTCATGATAGAGCTCGAAGCGGACTTGAAAGGATCCTCCGCTTATCCGGCATTCGTCGAATTCTATTCGGCTTTTCTGGAGATGAGGGGCGCGGTTATGGCCGCCGCCATGGAGGCGGGTCCTACCGTAGCGGAAGACGAACAAAGGCCTAGTGTGCGTCAGCTGGTCGGGGAAGCCTGGGAAATTGTCAGGGGGCTATTTGCCGCCGTGACAGCGCCTGTCGATAGCGCGCTTATTGCCCGGGTGGTAAATGAGCACAAAAACGCAGTCGTGATGATCGATAATATGATCAAAGATCAAAAGATAGGCTTTATATTTTCGCATATTGCGACATTTGGAGACCCGAAAGACGGCCCTGCGGCAGAAGGCTTAGGTGTGGTCTTACCGGTATTCGCGAATAACGGCGTAAAGGTGGCTATACTATTGGATAAGAACGACGCGGACCTGGACGCGAAGAAAGCGATCATCGGGCAATTGAACGAAAAGATAGAGAAGCCGGGAAATAAGATAAGTTACGGAACGAACATCGGAGAGATCGAGAGCAGGTTCAAACCGTCGGTAAGAGGAGAGAAGCCGGCGAGATTTTACTATTTAAAAACCGCAGGCGAAGATGATCTGAAAGCTAATAACGTCATAGACTCTATCAGTATCATAGTCCACAAAATACTGGGTATACTCGGCAGACTGTCCGGCATCGTGCCCGAAGGCAAAGAACCGGATAAGCTTTACGAGGCCGCGCGTAAGTTCGCCCAGGCCGCGTAATACCTCCTTTACATATCTATAACTTCGCGATATAATTAGGCCATATATGAAAAAGATATTAAGGATAATAGCTATAATAATACTGGCGGCGTCGATATATTCGCTCGTGCCCGTATTGTGGCTCTATGTCAGTAAAGACCCGGCCCCTTACACGAATAAGCAGGCCGTCGAGAAGCTTAAAGACAATAAAGGCGATTATTTCGAATTTATCGTATTCGGCGACAACCATTCCGGCCTCATCTTCGATGACAGCGCTACGCTCAAAATAGTCCGCAGTATTAACCGCGAAGACAGGTTCAGAAAGATCCCGATAGACCTTGCCATTATCGCGGGCGACGTTTCGTTCAGGGGTTCGCGGTGGGATTACAGGACTTACAATAAGATAAAATCCATGATAAAGATGCCGGTCATAAGCGCCATGGGCAACCACGACGACGATAAGGACGACGGCACTCTATTCAAAAAATACGCCGGCGAAAAAGAATTTGCCTTCGCGAACAGGAATTGCTATTTTATCGTGATCGATAATATATCCGGCAACATGACAGAAGAGCAGTTCGCGAAACTCGAGGAGGAATTGACGGTATCATCTTTCTATACGCACCGTTTCATAATCATGCACAAATCGCCGCTATCCCCGTATTTCCAGTCGTGGTACCGTCCGGAGCTGAATCCATGGTCGTATCGTTTCATGAAATTATGCGAGAAATATAAAGTCGATATAGTATTTGCGGGCCACGAGCATATGTTCATGGAAAAGAAACTGGGCGGGGTCCGGTATATCGTGACCGGAGGCGGCGGCATACTGCAGAATATCCCCGACTCGGACGGCGGATTTTTACATTATACGGCCGTCAGGGTATACGGCGACTATATAGATTACGAAGTGAGAAAGATCTTCCCGCCCGTATGGGAATACTTCACATTTTATATGTGGAAAGACGCCCTCTATTTCTTTAAGAACGCCCTTTCATAGAGAATTCTTATGAGGATACTGAGAGATTACATACTGAAAGAATTCTTCCACTCCTTCTTCCTGTCGCTCGTAGTGTTCACATTCGTCCTTTTGGTGGGCAATATAATACAGCTGGCAGACCTTGTGATAAACAAGGGCGTCGACATACTTTCGGTATTGAAGCTTTTTCTCTTCCTGATCCCGTGGCTTCTCTCGTTCACCCTGCCGATAGCCGCGCTCACATCCGTCATTCTCACCTTCGGGAGATTTTCGAGCGACGGGGAATTGACCGCGATAAAGGCGAGCGGCATAGGGCTGGCACGCGTGGCATCGCCATTGCTTATACTCGGCATAATTTTCAGTTTCGTAGCGTTCTTCATGAACGACCAGGTCTCGCCAAACGCCTCGTTCGCGTCGAGAAAAGTCATAAAAGAGATCGGTATGAAAAATCCTGCCGCGATGCTGGAAGAGGGCACGTTCATAAGAGGTTTCGGCAACTATGTCATATTCATATACGAGATAAAAGGGAATAAATTCCGCAATATCAGGATATACCAGCCTCAGGAAGGTAAGACGACGCGCACGATAGTCGCGGAATCCGGCGAGATCAATGTCAAGCCGGGGACGCACATCGTGGAACTGAAGCTCTTTAACGGTACGAGTGAAGAGCCTTCCCCGACGGAGCCGGACAATTTTTACAAATTGAATTTCAAGACATATAATATGACGGTCGACGTCTCGAAGATGATGAAGAACGACAAGATCGACAAAAAGATAAGGGAAATGACCGTGAACGAACTGACCGCCGAAATAAAGAGATCGGCCAAAGAGAATATAGACACTACGCCGCTTTACGTCGAGATATACAAGAAGGTGAACATGTCGGTGGGGTCGATAGTCCTGATACTTATGGGGATACCGCTCGGCATAAAGGCGCAGAGGAGCGAGAAGTCGATAGGCTTCGGGATAAGCCTGTTCCTATTTGCGGTTTACTGGGGCGCGTTCCTGGGCGGCATAGCGATGTCCCTGAGGGGAGTGGTGACGCCGCTATTGGGCGTATCGCTGCCAAACATAATATTTTTCATATTCGGCTTAATATTATTCATTCATACGGCAAGAAGATAATTATAGAAAGGAGATAACCATGGGATTACGGACACAACGGCAGATGAAACGAAAACAAGCCATTAAGCGCAAAGCCAGGCGAGATCGTCTTACGGCAAAGGGCGAAAAGCTTACGGAATATTTTTACGGAAAATACTACCTTAAATTAGGCTCCAAATAATGCGGAACGTTTACGATATAGTCATAATAGGCGGCGGTCCTGCCGGCCTGACGGCGGCGCTCTATTCCTGCAGGGCGAGGATGAAGACGCTTCTCGTCGAGAGATCGCTTTGCGGCGGACAGGTGCTCGTGGCCGACACGATAGAGAACTACCCGGGGTTCCCGGAGGGCATAAAAGGGCCGGACCTTGCCGCGTGGATGCTTAAACAGGCCGAGCATTTCGGGCTGGAAGTCAAGATGTCCGAAGCGGAAGGCCTGATTTTAAAGAATAGCCCGCAGGATACGTTTAAGGTCAAACTTGAGGCGGGCGAGAGCGCTGAAGCGCGCGCTTTGATCCTGGCGACCGGCGCCAGATGGAATACGCTCAATATCCCGGGAGAGAAAGAACTGGGCGGAAGAGGAGTATCGTATTGCGCGACGTGCGACGGCCCGCTATTCCGCGGAAAAGATATCGCCGTCATCGGCGGCGGGGATACCGCGCTTGAAGACGCGCTCTTTTTAACGAAATTCGCGAACAAGGTCACGATAATCCACCGCCGCGACAAACTCAGGGCGACCAAGATATTGCAGGAACGGGCCTTTGCTAATAAAAAGATCGAGTTCAGATTGAATTCAGTGGCCGTCGAGATAAAAGGAACGGACAAAGTGCAGTCCGTGGCGCTCAAGGACGTCAAATCAGGCGCTGCGAGCGAGCTGAAAACCGACGGCGTCTTCGTCCTGATAGGGGTCACGCCAAATTCCGGTATAGCCTCCGGTAACATGACCATAGATGAGCAGAAATATGTCATCGTGGACCACGATATGCGCACTTCGGTAGAGGGCATCTTTGCCTGCGGCGATGTGCGGAAGAAACTTTTGCGCCAAGTCGTTACGGCAGCAGGAGATGGAGCAACGGCCGCGTTCGCGGCAGAGCATTACGTCGAGGGATTAAAACCGGACGGAAAATGACGTTGACTATGTCCGTTTTTTGTGATAAAACAGTAAAGCTTTTATATATATGAAATTGTGCCGAGGTAGCTCAGTGGTAGAGCGCTGCCCTGAAAAGGCAGGCGTGGCAAGTTCGATTCTCGCCCTCGGCACCATTTTTTTGCCAATATGAAAAACAAAACAGTTTTTAAAGGTAAGCTCATAAATGTTACGGTCAAAAAGGTCCGCCTGCCCAACGGCTACACCGTGACGCTGGAAACTATAAAGCATAGAGGCGCCGCGCTCATCATCCCTTTCCTCTCCGGAGACAGAGTGATCCTCCTGAAGCAATATAGGCCCGTCATCGATTCTTATATTTACGAACTCCCCGCAGGCACACTTGATAAAGGCGAATCCCCGCTATCCTGCGCGCGCCGCGAGATAATAGAAGAGACGGGTTTTGCCGCTAAAAAATTTACTTATCTGGGCAAAATATTTCCCGTGCCCGGTTACTCTACCGAGTGTATCTTCATCTACAAAGCCGAAGATCTGACCGCCAGAGAACACGTTGCCGAAGCGGACGAGGTAATAGAAGCGGGCGTATTCACGCGCGCCGATATACGCAAACTCTTCAGGTCCGGCAAGATAGTCGACGCTAAGACGATATCGGCCTTTGCCATGTGCGGATGGTTATGATGAAAGAAAAAAATATCCGCCTCAGGACAGGCAAAAAAGGCGTCGTAAAACCTGCCCACCCATGGATATTCAAGACGCAGTTATTGAAAACGGATCCCGCCATAAGGCCCGGCGACATTGTTTCCGTAACGGACGACAAAGGTAAATTCGTCGGCCGCGGATACTACAATCCCAAGTCCGAAATAGCCATAAGGCTATTCACTTTTACCGACGAACCCGTAAATAAAGATTTTTTCAGAAGAAAGATAGCAGAGGCCGTCGAAAAGAGGAAATCTCTTTTATCCGTCACGAACGCTTACAGGGCTGTATTCAGCGAAGCCGACGCGCTTCCCGGCCTGATCGTCGACGTATATAACGATACCGCGGTCATGCAGGCGCTTACCCTCGGCATGGAAAAGATCAAACCGGACATTGCCGATATGATCGACGAGGTGATAAAACCTAAATATATATACGAGAAGAGCGCTTCGCCTTTCAGAAAACTCGAGGGGATCAAGGACGTGACCGGGTGGTGGGGCGACGAAGGGCCCGGCCGCGCGGAAATCCATGAAGGCAGAGTGAAGTTCATAGTAGATATCGTGAGCGGGCACAAAACAGGGTTTTACCTCGACCAGAGAAAGTCAAGGATGGCTCTTGGAAATGTCGCCGGAGGCAAAAAAGTGCTCGACCTATTTTCTTACACGGGCGGTTTTTCGGTAAGCGCCGCGGTGTACGGGGCAGGGCACGTTACCGGGGCGGATATTAAAGAAGAGTGGCTCGGCTTAGCGCGCGAGAATGCCGCGCTGAACGGCGTCGGTGAAAGAACGGAGTTCATAAAGGCCGACGCGTTCGCTATGTTAAAGAAAATAAACGATTCCGGCGAAAAGTTTGATATCATAATACTGGACCCGCCCTCGTTTTTAAAGACAAGGCAGTCGCTTATCGCGGCATCCAAAGGATACAGGCAACTGAACGTTCTTGCGATGAGAGCTATTGCCGACGGCGGGGTGCTTGCGACGTTCTCCTGCTCGCATAATATGCCGAACGAGCTGTTCTCGAAGACGCTGAAAGAAGCGGCGGCCCAGTCGAATAAAAAATTCACGATACTGAAGCGCTGCCATCAGGCGGAAGATCATCCGATAGTCCGGGCCATCCCGGAGACGGAATATTTAAAAGGATATTTTTTGAAGATCTCCGGATAAAAACGAAGGGTCAATATATGAGCATACTATTATATTTAATTTTAGGGCTTATAGCGGGGACGCTTTCAGGCGTATTCGGAATAGGCGGCGGTACGATACTGATCCCCGGCCTTGTTTTCCTGGCCGGCTTGTCGCAGCATGAAGCGCAGGGCACGACCCTGGCCATAATGCTGCTGCCTATAGGGCTTCTCGCGGTCCTTAAATATTATCACAGCGGGCATGTCCGTTTCGACATCGCGGCTTTCATATGCATAGGTTTTCTCATCGGAGGATTACTCGGCGCTACCATAGCAGTAGGCATGCCGAACCTTACCCTGAAAAGAGCCTTCGGTGTATTTCTGATGGTCGTAGCGCTTTATACGATATTCGCAAAATAACAAGGAGAGAAGTAAAATGAACAGGTTTATTTTATATCTTATAAGATGGCAACTGAGCACACCTATATTATGGCTCGTCGTCCGCCAACTCGGCGCGAGCCTCACGTCCACGATACTAGCCAACCTGATAGGCGGCGCGATATTCTTCTGGGTGGACAAATTCATCTTTACGTCGAAAGCGGTAGAGGTATGGCATATGAAAGAAGGCACCTGCGATAAGTGCGGCTCCAAATCTCACCTCTGGCGCCTGATTAAAACCGCCGGCTACGACCGTTCCGACGCGAAGCCCGTCTTTTTATGCATGAAGTGCTCGAAAGAGAAGACCGACGAGCTCAGGGCGCAGGGCATACCGGTCCGCGGCAAAAGTAATTGACAAAATAAGAAATGAATGCTATATTCAAAATATGAATAAGCATTCAGTAAATAGGAAAGAAAGAGACCGTCGGCTGCGGAAGTCTGATATATTGAATGCAGCCCAGCGCGTATTCGCGCTGAAAGGTTATGACAAGGCGACGATGCAGGATATCGCGGAACAGGCTCAATACGCGACCGGCACCGTCTATCTTTATTTTAAGGACAAGGAATCGCTTTACTTTTCCCTGGTCGAAGATAAGATCTCGGAGATGGTGGATGTAATAAAGGAAAAGACCGCCGGGATCGCAGGTATCAGGGGAAGATTCAGGGCATTGATATACGAAAGCCTGGTCTTTTTTAAAAGCAACCAGGATTTTTTTCATATATTCGTATCGGAAACCAGCAAATTCCGGTGGGCGATAGATAAAAAGATAGTTTCGTCCTCATCGATATCCGCGCATATGAAATATCTGACAGGCATTATAAGGGAAGCCCAGCATGAGAAGGCGATAAGGAGCGATTTCAAAGCCGAGTATATTGCCGATATATTCGCGTCTATCCTGAGCACGGTGATCGTCGGTTTACTGAAAGACAAGCCCGAACGGCTTGAAGATCTTAAAGACACCTCAAATTTTATTTTCGACATCTTTATGAACGGAGTAAAAGCGTAATGTTCAAGAAAATTGCAGCCGTCCTGATGATCTTTTCTATATCCGCATGCGCCGCGCCCGCCGCATACGCGGAAGAGAATAACACCTATAACATTACCATTTCCGACGGTATCGATATGGTCCTCAGGGACAGCCGCCTTATAAAGATAGAGATATCCGACAAGGATATGTCGTTCGAGGATACGATCATCGCTCTTTCGCCGCTCTTGCCTCATCTGAGCATCAATGTAATGAAAACATATAATCAATATACGCCGGCGATGTTATTCAACGGCGTCGGCATTCCTACGGCCGAGAAAGACCCTTTGAGCTGGGGGGTCAGCGTTTACCAGACATTGTTCGATTTCGGCAAAAGCATTTCCAATTACCGGGCATCCACGGAAGTTTTTCACGCGCGCAAAGCGAAGGTGGAGAGCGTGAAGAGAGCGGTAACGCTCGAGTTCGTCACGTCATATTTTAATTTACTGGAAACGGAAAAGATGATCGCCGTGGCCGCGAAAGAAGTGGACAGCCTTACCGCTTACCTAAACGATATGGACCACCTGTACGAGCAGGGCGTTATAGTCAAGAACGATCTTTTGCCGGCCAAAGTAAAACTGGCCGACGCCAAACAGAAGCTTATAGCCGCCGGGAACAGGCGCGAAGTCGCCGAGTCTGTCCTCGGCACCATGCTTACCCTATCGCTTACGAAAGATATCGCAGTGCGGGATATCGATACGTATATACCCGAACTGCCGGACCTGATAGACTCCTGGAAAACCGCGGAAGAGCGCCGCCCGGAAATAAAGTTCTTTAACGACCAGATAAAGGCATCCGTTCTGAGGGAACGCGCCAGGGTAGCCCAGAACCTTCCCACGATATTTGCCGACGGAGGGTATACCTATATGCAGAATAAATTCATGGTGAACCAGGATAACGCTTACATAAAGCTCGGAGCGAAGGCTGACCTGTACGACGGCGGGGCGGCCGCCGGAGAGATAATGAAGGAACGGCGCCTGCACACGAAGATACAGGAGCAGAAAAATAAGCTCATAGACGACATAAGGTATGAGGTCAAGGAGAGCTGCTTAAATTTAAGGGACGCGATCGAAAAGCTTGCCGTCGCGCGCGGCGCGCTTGAACAGGCGGAGGAGAATGTCAGGTTCTATCGCGTAAAGTATAATAACGGTATCGCTACGTCCACCGATGTTTTGGAAGCGATCACCCTCCAGACGCGCGCGCAGACGAATTATTACGGCGCGGATTACGAATTGAAACGTTCATCCGCCAGATTCATGTATTCTATAGGAAGCGACCTTGCTGCACTTTACACAAAAACGGAGAAATAACATATGAAGCAGATCAACGGCAAAAATAGAAAATTGATATGGCTGCTTGTTTTCGGTCTTGCGCTGGGCGGTATATTTTTTACGATCTATATCATAAACAGTTTTACGCATGTCGGCACCGACGACGCTTACATAACGGGCAGGATACATAATATCGCGCCCAAGATCCCCGGCACCATCAAGGCCGTTAATGTGGAAGACAACCAGAATGTCAAAAAAGGCGATGTCCTGGTGGAGATAGACCCGGTAGATTATGAGTTGAAAGTAAACGAAGCAGAAGCTGTCGTAGGTATCCGAAAGGCGACGTTCGAACAGGCCGAGCGCGACAAAAAACGGGCAGAGGCTTTATATAAAGACGAAGTATTTTCGAAGGAAAAACATGAGAATGCCCTTACCGCCTATGATCTTACCGCGGCTCAACTGAAAGCCGCGCAGGCCCAGCTCGATATCGCCGAACGCAACCTTGAGTACACGAAGATCTACGCGCCTTCCGACGGGTATGTTACGAGTAAATCGGTGGAAGAAGGCAACCATGTCCAGCCGGGCCAATCCCTTTTGGCGGTCGTGGCCCTGCATGACATATGGATAGTGGCCAATTATAAAGAAACGCAGCTGAAAAATGTCCGCCCGGGCCAGCGAGTGCAGATAAAAGTGGACACATACCCGGGTAAAGTTTTCACGGGCAGGGTGGACAGCATCATGGCCGGCACGGGAGCCGCGTTTTCTCTTTTCCCGCCCGAGAACGCCCTCGGCAATTACGTAAAGGTCGTCCAGAGGATACCGGTAAAGATAGTATTCGATAACACTACCGATAAAAATCAGGTTCTGCGCATAGGTATGTCGTGCGTGCCCACGATCATTACCGACAGATAAGGCATATCGAATGAATCCGGTCAACAAGTGGATCATCGCTTTTTCGGTCGTCCTGCCGACGCTCCTCGAAGTCATCGATACCTCGGTCGTAAACGTATCGCTCGGCCACATCCGCGGCAGCCTGTCCGCCGGGCTCGACGAATCGACGTGGACGATCACCGCGTATCTCGTCTCGAACGCCATCATCATCCCGCTCACCGGCTGGCTGAGCCGCGTATTCGGCAGGAAGCGTTATTTGCTGGCCTCCATTGCGCTCTTCACGGTCAGCTCTTTCATGTGCGGCAGCGCGAAGACCCTCTCCGCGCTCGTCTTCTTCAGGATCATACAGGGGATAGGCGGCGGCGGGCTGCAGCCTCTTTCGCAGGCCATATTGCTTGAGACATTTCCTCCGAAAGAACACGGCATGGCGATGGCGATGTTCGGTATCGGCATTATGTTCGGCCCTATCATAGGCCCGGTCCTGGGCGGATGGATCACTGATAACTGGTCGTGGAACTGGATATTCTACATAAATATTCCGATAGGCATACTTTCCATGCTGATGGTAGCATTTTTCATAAAGGACCCCGAATATTTACTGAAAAAAGTAAAACAGAAGGTCGATTATTGGGGGCTGGGGCTTGTCGTCGTAGGCATCGGTGCTTTGCAGATCGTCCTCGATAAAGGCGAGAGAGAGGACTGGTTCTCGTCGGCCTTTATAATGAGGCTTTCGATAATTTCCGCGATCGCGCTCATAGCGTTCGTTATCGTGGAACTCAAAAAGGAACATCCGATACTTGACTTAAGGGAATTTAAAAACGTCGTTTTCGCTTCCGCCAACGTCATCCAATGCGTCGTCTTCTTTGTCCTATACGCCAGCATTACTATATTGCCCATATTCTGCCAGCAACTTATGGGCTATGACGCGTTTTTAGCCGGGATGGTCCTGGCGCCCGGGGGCTTGGCGACTTTACTTGTGATGCCGATAACAGGAATACTCCTGACCAGAAAAATAAATCCTAAATCCATTCTTTTTATAGGGCTGATCATAACAGCCTATTCGATATTAATGATGACGAAATTCAATCTCTATATAGATTATGACTCGATATCCTGGGCGAGGATCGTGATGGGCGTAGGCTTGGCGCTGGTCTTCATCCCTTTGAACAGCATGGCGTTTGCCACCATACCGAAAGAAGAGATGGGCAATGCCACCAGTATTTTCAGTTTACTGCGAAATATAGCCGGCAGCGTCGGCATCGCGTTCATGACGACGACCCTGGCCCAAAGGGCGCAGTTCCATCAATTCCGGTTTTCCGAACGTCTCCATACGTTCGATCCGCGCTACCAGCTCGGCATGCAAAAGGCCATGGGGATACTCCATACGAAGACGGGCGCAGCGTCCGCCGGAGCGGCCAACGGGCTCGTCTACCAGCAGCTCATGAAGCAGGCGGCCCTGCAATCTTTTATCGACACGTTCTATTTATCGATGGTCATCATGCTTTTGATATTGCCGCTCGTATTTTTACTCAAACGACCGGCGCATTCACTGTCGGGCGCGGCGCTGCATTAAGGCCGGGGATCCGAACTTGCTTTTTTCGGTTTAAGTGCTATACTTATATCCGCGATCAGAGATCGTCCCGAGTTAGGAAGGAATAAATCCCGGACGTTAAAAAAGTAAAACCTTCGTAAGTCGCAAAAGACTTTCGGGGGTTTTTTATTTTTATGGTGAGAGGGCGGGAAGGCGAGAGGGCGGGAAGGCGAGAGGGCGAAAAGGTGCCGACATGATAAAGATGATAAAATATGTAATTAAAATGCTGCGCGATCACAACTTAAGGAAGCTGTATAGGAAAATATCGTATCGAAATGCCATTGTAATTTACTTTAACTTATTTTACCGGAGGTAACTATGGAAGGCGGGAATTTTTTGAAGAATTCGCAGATCATTATTTTAGGTATTTGCATTGCGGCGGCGGTCATCGCGTCGAGCGTTATTTTATCGGGCGGGTTTTTGAAGGTGATGAAATTTACCAGGGAGCAGATCAATGTCACGGGCTCGGCTACAAAAGAGATCAGGAGCGACTACATCGTGTGGAGAGGTGAATTTAAACGCAGGGAGGCAAACCTGAAGGCTGCTTATAAGCTATTAAAGGAAGACCTGGACGAGGTTAAGGCATACCTCGTGTCCAAAGGCGTAACCGAACCGGAGACGGACATATCCCAGGTCATTACCGAAACGGTCTACAAGAAAAATAAAGAGGGCAACGATACCAACGATATCCAGGGATACTGCCTGACCCAGGCTGTAGAGATCAGGTCGAACGATGTCGATAAGATCGATACGGTTTCCAGGGAATCGACGGAGCTGATAGACCGGGGGATCCAGTTCACTTCGTTCGCGCCCGAGTATTTTTACACAAAGCTCGACGACCTCAAGATCGAGATGCTCGCCAAGGCCACGGAAAACGCTAAAGCGCGCGCGGCCAATATGGCGAAGGCCACCGGCAACAGGATAGGCTTCATGCGCTCCGCGCGGATGGGCGTATTCCAGATCACTCCCGCGACCTCGACGGATGTGTCGGATTACGGCGTGAACGACACCACCTCGCTCGATAAGAAGGTGATGGCGGTGGTGACGGTTAGCTTCGCGATCGAATAGAAATATGTAAAGTCACATAAATACTTTGTGATATAATTACCGTATGCACGGATCCCCCGTAAAAATGACACCAAAGAATAACCCGCGATCACCAACGCCTAAGATACGCCTGGAAAAGAGGATGGGTAAGGCGGTTACGGTCATTTCGGGCCTGCACACCTACGGGTCCAAGCGGCTGGATGCCATTGCAAAGGAATTGAAGACGACACTCGGTACAGGCGGAACGGTCAAGAACGGGACGATCGAGATCCAGGGCGATAAAGTTGCGTCTATCCAAGCTTGGTTCGCTGACCGAATGAACAAATAGCCGGAGGGCGACGGAAGGTGCGTAGAGATCTGCCCGACACACATCCTAAAACAGAAATAGAACTGGGCGAACAGCCGATAGCAAAGATCATCGCCGAGCATAAGCTAAAACCGCACGACATTGTGGCTGCTTCTACAGAGCAGATCACGCATAAGATGATAGCGAAAGCTGTTAAAGGCAGACGATTGACGCCTAACGTGCAACAAAAAGTATTAAATGCGCTGAATAAACTTACCGGCAAAAAATATTCGCTCAAAGATCTGTTTAATTATTGATGATGACGCGATCCGAAAATGATAGAACTGATACAAGGTGACATTACTAAGATCAAAGCCGACGCGATCGTGAACGCAGCGAATACGACGCTACTTGGCGGTGGGGGAGTGGACGGCGCCATCCACAGGGCGGCAGGGCCGGAGCTCCTCGCCGAATGCAGGACACTGGGCGGATGCCGGACCGGCGAGGCTAAGATCACGAAAGGCTACGACTTGCTCGCACACTACGTCATACACACCGTCGGGCCCGTCTGGCATGGCGGCAGGTCGGGCGAGGGAGAGCTTCTGGCCTCCTGCTATCGCAATTCGCTCAAGCTCGCCGCGCAGAACGGCGTGAAGACGATCGCTTTTCCGTCCATCTCCACGGGAGCGTACCGTTTTCCCATAGAGGAAGCTGCGGAGATAGCGATTTCGACGGTATCGGATTTTCTTGAAAAAAATCCCGGCATTTTTGATAGAATAGTGTTTGTACTGTTTTCGGATCATGACCTTCAAATTTACCGCGGTAAGATGCGCTAAAAAAGGAAATGATATGAAAAAGATCATCATCGCTATAATCCTGATAATACTTGCGTTAGCAGGCTGGCTCTTTTTCGTCAAAGGCTACGTTGGGGTGAGGAAGCGCAGCGCCGTCCCGGTAAACCTCATCTATAAGGCGCAAGTCCCCGGCATTAAGAACATCCGCCTTATGGCGGACACCCAGAAAATACGAAAATTTACCCTGAAACAGCTTATAGCCGAATCGGGCCTGGCAAAAGCGAAATTCAATAACCCCGAGATAAATATCCTGGCGATATCCGGCGGCGGGGCGAACGGCGCGTATGGCGCCGGAGTGCTTTGCGGCTGGACGGAGGCGGGCAATAGGCCCGAATTCGACGTCGTGACGGGCGTCAGCACGGGCGCTCTGATAGCTCCGGCCGCTTTCCTCGGGCCCGAATACGACGCGGTGATACGCGATATCTACACGAATATTACCGACACCGACATCGCGAAACAGAATATCACGCAATTTCTATTTAACGGACAGCCGTCCCTTCTCGATACACAGCCCTTACGACATCTGCTTAATCACGTAGTGACCCCTGAAGTCGTCGAGAAGACGGCGCGCGAGCACGCGAAGGGCCGCCGCCTGTACATAGCGACGACGAACCTCGATGCGCGCAGGCTCGTCATATGGGACATGGGCGCGATCGCTTCGAGCGGCAGTCCGCAGGCGCTTGAGCTCTTCCGCAACGTAATGCTCGCCTCAGCCTCGATACCGGTAGCATTTCCGCCGGTAATGATAACCGTCGAAGCCGGCGGCAAACTATACGATGAGATGCACGTAGACGGCAGTGTGGCGACGCAGATAATCGGCTCGCTCCTCGTAGCCGCCTATGACGACGTGAAGAAAAAGAAGACGAACGTCTATGTCATAAAGAACGGTAAGCTTGCCGATACCCCGGAAGAAGTGCCTTATAAGGTGTGGGACATCGCGGGCGCAGCTTTTTCCACGCTTATGACATGGCAGAGCTACGGCGATATTTACAGGTTCTTTACGCTGGCAAAATATGAGCGGATGCATTTCTATTTTACCTGCATCCCGTATGAATTTAACGAATCGCGTAAAAGCGAATTCGACCTGTCGTATATGCGCAAATTGTTTTACCGCGGCGACCGCGGCGCGTGCTCCGGCGGATACTGGTTCCAACGGATAGGCAATGAAATAAAAGAGGGGCCGCTATGGTTACGATCGAAGTAAATAAAAAATCATGCAAAGGCGACGGCAGGTGCGTCGAGATATGCCCGATAGGCGTATTGACGATGAATAAAACTACGCATGTGCCGGAGTTCATCCCGGGCGGCGCCGAACGCTGTATAAATTGCGGCCACTGCTTTGCTTTCTGCCCTCCGGGCGCGATAAAGCTTTCGGCGATGAGCGTAGAGAGTGCGATGAAGCTTGAACACGCGAAACTGCCGTCTGCCGAGCAGGTGGAGCTGCTCTTAAAAGGCAGGCGCTCCGTCAGGACGTACAAGGATGAGCCCGTCCCGAAAGAGTCCGTCGAGAAACTCCTCGACATCGCGCGATACGCGCCGTCGGGGATCAACCGCCAGCCGGTGAATTGGGCTGTCATAATGGGTAAAGAAAAAGTCCGCGAACTCGGCGGCCTCATCGCCGGATGGATGGAGGGGCTCGTCGCGTCGGCAAATCCGATGGCTGAGGCCCTGCGGTTCGATATCCTCGCGGAGTCGTGGAAGAAGGGCGAGGACAGGATATGCCGTAGCGCTCCCTGCGTCATCATCGCCTACGGACTGAAAGACGATCCGCTCGTCCCGCAATCATGCACGATCGCGGGCGAGTATCTCGAGCTCGCCGCCTTCGGTCTCGGGCTCGGCGCCTGCTGGGCCGGTTACGTCAGCATGGCCGTGAATATGTCTGACGACGTCAGGAAATTCACCGGCATCTCTCACCGCGCGCAAGCCGGTGCCGCGATGATGCTCGGCCACCCGAAGTACCGTTACAGCCGCATACCTTTGCGCGACCCGCTGCGGGTGATGTGGAAGTAGGGAGAGAACCCAGTATTTTCCGTACACTTTTTGCATACCAAATAGTAGTTAGTATTTAAATTTACACACCTTTTAGGTAGGAATATAATTATTTTAAAACAGGATTATGCATGAAAAAATATATTTTAGCGCATATTGGCAGATCATTTATTAAATATAGATATGAAAAAGATATTAAAAAGGACATGAGAAAAGTACTGCAAAATAACCCATTTTTAGACTATAACTTCAAAAAATATTATGATCTTTATCAAAAAGCCCTGGATTTTGCTGTCGAAGTAAATATTACTTCTTATAATAAATATTCTCCGCCTTCTCTGAAAAGCAGCAAGAATATTGTATCGAGAGGATGTTTACATAAAATCGATGAAACAGCAGTTATTATGCATCGTGCCATATTATCTTTATGTGTAAGTGGATGGGCGTCAATGTCTCCAATTCTTCTAAGGAGCATGTTTGAATGCTTAACCAACACGCTAGCAATTTTGAATCCAAAGGATAACTCGGATTTTATGGGGTTTAAATTTTGCTCTTTGGATTTTTTAAATACAATGGTAGCGACCGATGATAAAAAAATTTTTGAGTATCATAATTTTTTGATCCAAAGAGAAATTAAAAAGATGAATGGTCGATGCAAAGAAATGGCCGATAAATATGTAGAAGAATTTCTTAAGCAGAAAGAGCAAAAAACATGGTGGTTTAAACCAGAGTATAAAAGCATAGAACATATTTTATTAAAAAGTGAAGTAGTAGAAAATTTATATGAAATTTATAAAATGCTGTCTAAATCCACCCATTCAACTTATATAGGATTTGGTTTATTTAAAGATAAGCCCGATCGTGTCGACATAAACCCAAGATATGACATACAATCTGCGAAGCAAGCAATAGTAATGAGTTCAAGATTATTGATAGAGATATGTAATATGAGAAATGAATTTGAAGAGTTAGGATGCAACAGCCAATACAAGAGGTTATTTAAAGAACTAGTAAGTTTGAGGGAAGATGTTGAGTCATCTAATAAGAGTTAGCATAGGGCAGGCTGTCTAAAGGCCATTTCTCAACTCATTATCTTCCCGTAAGTTACAGCTTCCCCCAATTGCGAAAGTCTTAAAACATTCAGTATGGTGCGGTATTGTTTAGTATGGTGTGGCTGTGAAGTTGGCACCACAAAGACATCGAACCCCAAAAACGGGATCACCCCATGACCCCGACACCCCAGTCTATAATACTAGTGCCTAACGATTCGCTTGTAGACAAAAAGCCTCGGTGCTATAATAACTCTTATCAATGGATAATCTGAGTATAGCTAATAGGCGCAAGAACATGCAGAATATCCGTTCAAAGAATACGTCCTTTGAGCGATCAATTTTTCAATTGTTAAAGAAAAAAGGCTTTAAATTTAAAGAACATTATAAGATTATAGGGAAACCCGACATAGCTTTTCCAAAGAAGAAAATAGCCGTATTCTTAGATAGTGATTTTTGGCATGGTTGGAATTTCCCCCGATGGAAGAACAGATTACCAAAGGTTTATTGGCGTGAAAAAATAGCTTGTAACATCGAACGAGATAAGAAAAAGAGAAAAGCGTTACAAAGAAACGGATGGAAGGTAATAAGGGTTTGGGAGCATCAAGTGAAAGATGATCCCGTTAATATAGTTAATAGGATTAAGAAAGCATATGCAGAAAAAAGAAAAAGCTTCATCTAACCAATCGCAATTACCTATACCAGTAGTATCGCTATTCAGCGGTTGCGGTGGAATGGATTTAGGGATAGAGGGCGGATTTACTTTCCTTGGTAAAAGATATCCCAAAACTGGCTTCAAAACTGTATGGGCTAATGATATTGACCCTATAGCATGTGAAACTTTTAAGAAATGGTTTGGCGATGTTATAGTCCCCGGCGATATTGACGATATTGATATTAAAAAAATACCTAAGTGTGAAGTTGTCATTGGGGGGTTTCCATGCCAAGATTTTTCCATGATTTGGAAACGAGGTGGGTTAACAACTCAGCGCGGTAATCTATATAGTTATTTTGTAAAAGTTGTAATGGAAAAAAAGCCAAAAGTATTTATAGCAGAAAATGTTAAAGGACTGCTTACTGCAAATGGTGGTAAAGCAATAGATAGAATAGTATCAGATTTTAGTAACGCCGGACCAGGGTATAGAACAAAACCATATCCTGTTAATTTTGCCGAATATGGAACTCCTCAAATAAGAGAAAGGGTTTTAATAGTTGGAATTAGGAAAGACATTAAAAAAGATTTTGTGTTACCCCCTAGCATATATGATTCATCAAATTACATTACCGCTAAAGAAGCCTTAACTGGTGCCGAGGATATAAAATATAATAATGAACGTCAAAAGTTGCAGCAAGCAACTGTGGAAAGACTTGAGCTCATTCCGCCCGGCGGCAATTTTACTAGTATACCTAGAGAATCCCCTCACTATGTTAAAGGAATGATAAGCCATGTATATCGCAGATTACACCCGGACAAGCCAGCCACTACAATTATTGCAGCCGGAGGAGGTGGTACTTGGGGGTATCACCATGACGAACCACGTTCTTTGACAAATCGCGAGAGAGCAAGGTTGTTTGGCTATCCAGATGATTTTGTTTTTATTGGTTCCATAGGTGAGGTTAGAAGGCAGATAGGTAATTCAGTTCCTCCCGTAGGATTTTACCCGTTTGCAAACGCCATTAAAAAGGTGATATAAGATTATGTATACAAATTTAACAAATTATGGCGGTGAATTTTACAATGTGGTTGAGCATGAATTAGGTCGAGCAGAGCATGCAACAATTGCTTGCGGTTATGCATCTTATAATATCTTAAACCTGTTTAGTCCGCACTTTGAACGTATTGCTAAAGATGGAGGAGAAAGCCGCCTATTGTTAGGTATGGCTTTCTATGAAGGGATGTCTCCTAAGACTCTTTCGATAGCTGAAGAACTATGCAATAAATTACAAGGAGTTAATGTTAGTAATGGTGTTTATGTTTGTTATAGCCAACGTTACCATGGAAAGGTTTATGATTTTAAAAATAAAAAAGAAGAGAATGTTTACGTTGGATCTTCTAACTTTTCAACAAGCGGATTATTGGAAAATATCGAATGCACAACTCTTATTAAAGATGAAGAAACAATAAATAAAACTAAACGATTTTTGGACTTCCTTTTCAATAGTGATAACGCCACACTTATTACTAAAGCAGAAATAAGCGCCATTGGATCGCCTAGGTATCGAAAAGCGATATCACCCGAAATGTTGGATGACCTAGAACGATACGATCCCGCAAGTATTGATAAATCAACTCTCCAGTATTTTGATTATCCTCTAGTGCGAATTGTGAATAAAGGAAAATCAAGTCTTAATGTATATTTCGGCAAGGGAAGATTAAATACAACAACTGGAAAGATTACGCCTCGCCCTTGGTATGAAATTGAATTGATTGCCAATAAGGACATTTATTCTAACCCTCTTTATCCTAAAGGTGATTTTCTTGCATATACCGATGATGGATACATTATTCCTATGTATACAGGCGGTGATTATCACAAGAATATAAGAACACGGCATAGTCTTAGTATTTTTGGCCAATGGCTCAAAGGAAAGCTGCAGAAAAGCGATGCCTTAATTCCATTGACCCCAGTAACTCAAGAAACTCTTGATGCATATGGTAAAGAGACAATAAGGTTCTATAAAATTAGCGATGGGAAATATTACCTTGAATTTTAAACTATCCATAGATAGAAAATACGAAAAGGCGCATAGATAATTAAGGTGTCGAGCAAAATATCAGGAAATTCAGGAAGAAAAAAAGTTTGAGCCAGGAAGATCTTGCATTTGAATCCGGCCTGCATCGGGCCTATATCGGGCAGATAGAAAGAGGAGAGAAGAATATTGGCTTGATAAACCTTGAAAAGATCGCCAAGGCGTTAAAGATTTCGGTTAATGATTTGATAAAAGGCCGATAGTAATACCCTATAAGGAATAAGTGCATATTTCCAAACATATCGTAGTTGCGATCTTGGTTTTGCTTTGTTGCACGATCGTTCCCGCCACAACACTTGCCGCAGATAATGAGACTTACCTGCAGTCAGTGACGAACGCGATGAACCACGCCGCGGCTCCCGACGGATGGGTGCCGCAGGACGATTCACTCATCACTATACCCGGCGACCACTCGACCGACTCCACGTACGGCCTCAAATATGACTCCGGCGGCAATCTCGTCGTAAGGAGCGCGACGCAATACAAGGGCGACTCCTCTACGCAGTGGATAGACGACCTTTACGTGAATACGCCGAATTACGTCTATCGCCCGACGAGCGATCCCAAATGGACGGCGTCCTGGGTTTCGACCGGCAAAGACATGACAAAGCTTTACGACGATAATAAAGGCACGCCGGCTGTGACGAGCACGAACGCGATCAAACTCATAGAGCGCGGGCTCGGGCTGAATAACGATGGGACGCACAACGCGATAATCGAATACACGGTAGCCCCTACGAACGAATACCTGATGCGCCCGACGAAGAACCCCGACATAAAGACGTATTCGAAAGACTACACCACATACGGCGATCCAGCCAGTTTCCAGAACCCCGGCGATATGCCGAACGCATGGGCAAATTTCTACGGCACGGACGGCACAGACGGATATTACGCACACTGGAAGTCGCAGGCATATCCGGCCTCGGGCGATCCCACCGTCAATAATTATCCCTGGGCGCAGATAGGCTACTCCTATTTTTACGGAAATACGACGAACCCACCGACACTGCTTTCCGAGATAAAGGGGATGACGGAATTCATCATACTCGCGAGGACGCCTCTCAATGTTTACGGCATCTACGCCACGGGCTCATATATCTTCACAAAAAATAAGAACGGAAGTTTCAGCACCGATTCCGACGCGGAATTCGGCAACGGCTTCGCGAGCTTCCACTTGACGGGAGACTGCGATTCGATATGGGCGGGACACCGTTTCCAGGTCGGGACGAAGACCTCGACCTCCGATCCGAACCAGATAATCATAGATAACGGCGTTACGGTATCGGGAGGACAGGGGCTTTTAGTCTGGTCGCTAAATTACGACATCACCAATCACGGCACATTTACCGGCAATACCGCAAATAAGATAGCGACGACCGGCACTGACAATATCGCGATACTTTTTAAGGGCGATACGACAGCTTACGGCGGCATAGCGGCGCCGACGGGATCGGACACGCTGACAAATGCGAGTGACGGGAGCATCACGGGCACCGCTACGGCGATACGGGTCGAGGCAGGGAAAGTGGACATAACGAATGACGGGATAATTTCGTCGAATACGGACGATTGTATTTCGCTTCTGGGCGGGACCAATACCATCACGAATAATGCGGCCGGGCAGATAGGCACGACCTCGACCGGATACGGCGTATATGTGGAAAGCGGCACTGCCTCGATCACAAATTCCAACCTTATTTACGGCACCGACGAGGCAGGTATTGGCGTCGACGGCGGCACAGTTACTATAGTAAATTCGGGCACGATACAGTCTTCATATCCCGATACGGTAGCGGCGATACAACTTAACGGTGGGACGACGACGATAACGAATACGGGTACGATAAAAGGCATAACGATAGAATCGGACGCTGTGCTCGATATCGGAAATGGATCGCTGACACTTTCCGACGGAATTTATACCCAGAAAACCGGGTCTACTTTGCGGATGACCGCGAATTCTTCGACCGATTTCGGGAATATCACGTCGACGGCCTGTGATGCCGTCGTCAATACGGGAAGCAGTGTTTATGTGACCGTGGGCGGGTATATACCGAATAATACGACGTTCGCGAACGTGATAAACAGCACCGGGACGACCGTGGCCGTGCCCGGCACGATCACGACCAGCAGTCCCGTATTCAGTTTCGCCGGCTCAGTAGGTGCCGGTGACCACCTGAGCCTGACCGCAACGCGCGCCAATTCATACGCGAGCTTCGCGACGAGTTCGAACGCCTCGGCGGCAGGCGCGGCGCTGAACGCTATCGCCTCAGCCGGCAACGCATCGGGCGACATGCTCACCGTGCTGAACGATCTCGACTCGCTGACGTCGTCAGCTCAGATAAACCAGGCGCTCAGTACACTTACGCCGAACGTCGACAACAGCGCGCCGCAAGTGACGCAGGCCACTCAAGACCAGTTTGTTTCGACCGTCCTCGCGCACTTAGACGGCCTTCAGAACGTCATCGATAACGTCACCAAAGGGCTCGACGTCTGGGCGAGCGGTTTCGGAAGCTACATCCATCAGGATGAGATGTCCACATCGAACGGCTACAACGCGACGATATGGGGGACGATACTCGGTTTCGATCTGCCCGGCGTAGATGGTTTCAGGGCGGGAATATCGGGAGGCTTTGCCCAGGATTTTATCAGGACCAAGGACAGCTCGTCGAGGACAGACATCGACAGCTACCAGGGCACGCTCTACGCGAGCTATTCCAAAGGGCCGTATTACATAGATACGGCGTTCTCATTTGCGTACAATAGTTATGACACGAGCCGCCATGTCGCGCTTGGCGCGCTCGATAGGATCGCGACGGGCGATTACAACGGCCAGCAGTATTCCGGGTATATCGCGGGCGGGTATAAATTTACGGGGAAGGGCGTCGAACTCACGCCGATCGCGTCGTTTTTGTATTCGCACCTGCGCCTTAATAGTTACGCCGAAAGCGGGGCAGGGGCGCTCAGCCTTAATGTCGCGGGCCAGGATTTCGACGTAGCGCAGACCGGCCTCGGAATGAAGGTCGGTTATCCGGTCAGGGTAAAAGCGATCTCGTCTAAAGTAACGCCCGAATTCAAATTCAAGTGGCTCTACGACTGGGTCGGCGACGCCCAGCAGGCCACGTCTACATTTACGGGCGGCGGCGGTTCATTCAGTACGCAAGGGTTCACGCCCGCCCAGTCGAGTTACGATTTCGGGGCGAAGATCACGCTCGAGAGCGACAAGAACATCACCCTATCATTGAATTACGACCTCGAGATAAAGGAAGACTTCTACGGCCATTACGGCTACGGCAATATAAGGTACAGGTTCTAACCTGCCCAACCGCGCCAACCTTTTCTCTTTCCCTTGCCCGTCGTATCGGGTAAAATAATCAAACGTCAGGCTGGCGTAGCTCAGTCGGTAGAGCAGCGGTTTCGTAAACCGCAGGTCAGTGGTTCGAATCCACCCGCCAGCTCCATTTTAACAAGG
>JAQUSB010000060.1 GCA_028715345.1 Candidatus Omnitrophota bacterium
AACTGCCCGAGCTCGAGATAGGCGACCTCGTTTACGCGGAGAACATCGGTGCGTATTCGATAGCTTCCTCTACTTATTTCAACGGTTTCCCGCCTGCTAAAGTCGTACACATCAATAAATAAAATCAGGGACAGTTACCTATTTAATAAATAGGTAACTGTCCCTGATTTTAATTTGGTAGCGGGGGTCCGATTCGAACGGACGACCTTTGGGTTATGAGCCCAACGAGCTACCAGGCTGCTCCACCCCGCAATGTGGCTTTATTATAGCAGACCGGGGTCGGTTTAAGCAACCCTTATTATTTCTTATTACTTCCTAACCTGGACCTCTTTCATGACGATCTCGCCCTTGCGGACGAGGCCGACTTTCTCGCGGGCCTTCTTTTCGACGTAATGTATGTCGGTCTCCAGGAGCCTCTTCTCTTCGGCAAGCTGTTCATTCTTCAGCTTCATGGCTTCGATCTCGGCTTCCAGCTTCCTGTTTTTATAACACAGCGCCTGGTACTTCGCGAAAGGCGGGAGAAATACGATAACAAATACCACTACCACCAGCCAAAACTTCGCAGGGAGGGCTTTTTTCAATTTACCCATAAAACCTTATTACTTTTTCCAGATCGCTTTGCCGTAAACGGCTTTTTTGCCGAGTTCTTCTTCTATACGGAGCAATTCGTTATATTTGCAGATGCGCTCACTCCTGCAGGCCGACCCTGTCTTTATCTGGCCCGTGTTCATCGCGACTACGAGATGCGCTATCGTGGTATCTTCCGTCTCGCCCGATCGGTGAGATACGACGGATGTATAGCCGTGCTTTTTGGCCAGGTCCATCGTGTCGAGCGTTTCGGTGAGCGTGCCTATCTGGTTCAATTTGATGAGGATCGAGTTCGCGACCTTCTTTTCGATGCCCATTCTCAGGCGTTTGACGTTCGTCACGAATAGATCATCGCCTACGAGCTGTATCTTTTTGCCCAATTTATCGGTGAGCGCCTTCCATCCCGCCCAGTCGTCCTCGGCAAGTCCGTCCTCGATCGAAACTATCGGGTACTTCTCGACCCATTTGGCGTAAAATTCCACCATATCGGAGGAGGTATTGTCCTTTTTCGGTTCGGCTTCTAATATATATTTGCCGTCCTCGTAGAAAGAGCTCGCCGCGGGGTCGAGGGCGATGAATATGTCTTTGCCCGCTTTGTAACCTGCCTTATCGATAGCGGCGAGTATCACTTCAACCGCTTCGTCGTTCGACCTCAAATTCGGCGCAAACCCGCCTTCATCTCCGACGGAGGTCGAAAGCCCTTTGTCGTGAAGTATCTTCTTCAAATTATGGAACACTTCGGCGCCCCACCTGAGAGCTTGGGCAAAAGAGTCCGCGTTCACGGGCATTATCATGAATTCCTGCAGGTCGACGTTGTTGTCGGCATGAAGGCCGCCGTTCAGTATGTTCATCATCGGTATCGGCAGGACCTTTGCCTTGTCGCCGCCTATATACCTGTATAGAGACATCCCCTTCGATACGCTCGCGGCTTTCGCTGCGGCGAGTGATACGCCGAGTGTCGCGTTAGCGCCGAGTTTCGATTTGTTAGGCGTCCCGTCGAGATCTATCAGAAGCTGGTCGAGCTCGCCCTGTTTCAGAGCGTCTTTGCCTTTGATCGCCTTCTTTATCGGGCCGTTTATGTTCGCAACAGCCTTCAGCGTGCCTTTGCCCATGTAGCGCGTTTTATCGCCGTCGCGAAGCTCCACCGCCTCATGTTCACCCGTCGAAGCGCCGCTCGGTACCGCCGCGCGCCCGAAAGAACCGTCGTCCAGGAGGATATCGACCTCTACGGTAGGATTACCTCTCGAATCCAGTATTTCTCTTCCCTTCACATCCTTGATGCTCGTCTTCATTTTATTACAACTCTCCTTCCGTTGATTTTTAATCTACCTTCGGCGAATAATTTTATCGCTTCGGGATAAATTTTGTGCTCTTCTTTGTGCACGCGTTCAAGAAGGCCCTCTTCCGTGTCGTCGTCTTTGACATCGATCGCCTTCTGTAAAATGATCGGGCCGTGGTCGAGTTTCTCGTCGACAAAATGGACCGTCGGCCCCGTGACCTTTACACCGTACTCCAGCGCGTCCCTCACACCGTGCGTCCCTTTGAACGACGGCAGAAGAGACGGGTGGATGTTCATTATCCTGTTCCCGTATTCTTTTATGAAATGATCGCTTAAAAGCCTCATATAACCGGCCAGGACTACGAGCTCGATCTTCCTTTTGCGCAAATCCTTTATGATCTCTTTGTCAAATGCCTCGCGCGACGCAAAATCTTTCGGGTTCAGGACGAGCGTTTCGATCCCGGCTTTTTCCGCCCGTTTCAGGGCAAATGCCGTTTTATTGTCGCTCACCACGACGGCTATCTTCGCCGGGATATACCCATCCGCGGTTTTATCTATTATAGCCTGCAGATTAGACCCGTTGCCGGAGCAGAGGACCGCGATATTCACAAAGCGCTCCTTTTTAAAAGTAGGGCACCCTTAAGGGTGCCCTACAGCTTCTTTATATAAGCGACTTTATCTTGTTCTCGATCGCTTCTTTGGAATTCACGCCTATTATGCGCGCGATCTCCTGCCCGCCTTTGAACAGGATGAGCGTCGGGATATTGAGTATCGATAATTCCGTGGCTATCTCCGGGGATTCGTCGACATTTACCTTCATCACCCTGATCTCGCCTTTCATTTCGCCGGCTATTTTATCGATCGCCGGGGAAATGATCTTGCACGGCATGCACCACGGCGCCCAGAAATCCACAAGCACCGGCAATGCCGAACCCATCACCTCTTTTGCGAAGTTCTCCTGCGTCACTTCTACTGTTTCTACCATTTTCTACCGCTCCTTATTTTATAACTTCATTATAAAACTTATCGTCCGATCTTTCAAGTATCCTGATATTTATTGACAATTGCCGCGCCATGCTGTATCTTAATGAACAGGAGACCGATCATGGCACACGATAAAATAAATTG
>JAQUSB010000016.1 GCA_028715345.1 Candidatus Omnitrophota bacterium
ATATCCTTGGGAATAGCTATATTAGCATTTAAATCATTATTATTAATAGGCGCCTTTACATTAAAAGACCCGTTGGCCGGTTTAGACCAAACGGGTGTGCCTTCCTGCGCCCAGACTATGTCCTGATGGATGAATGCTGCGGCTAAAATTATTGCAATAAGCCGTATCCACCATGGTTTTTGCTGCCAAGCTGATAGCACTTTTAACCCCCTTAAGACAAATTAAAGATATCTGCCACGATATCTTTTTCTAACTTTACTAAATATTTACATAAAGTATAGCATAGAATGGCATTTAGTCAATATACGATTTCTGACTTTTTTAAGTCTTAACTTACATATAAATATATATATTACAATATGTTACGATTACGGATTTCTGGGTATGAGGTTTGGATTTTATTATGTAGCCTATCCTCGCCTCGATCTAAGGCCGCTTGGCGGAAGCCTTAAATGAGGCGAGGATAGCGCCCCGGCTCGATCCGAGATCGCTCTCAAGCCTAACCGGGGATCATTGGGCATCTCCCTATCCCTGGCTACATAAACCTTATGCTGCGGCACTCAGTAGCAGAACCGCACTTCTATAAGTTTCTATCTCCTCAGCGTAATTTATCGGTAAAGTCTTCGGCAAATATATGAATATCTTGCGCGTCTGGTCATAAACGATATCCGGCAATTTGTCCTTCAGGGCAGCTAATATTTGTTCGTTACTGCCGTCGGTCTTCAATATATTCAACAGGGCCTCGTAAGTATTCATCGTCAGGAGTATGCTCTTATTATTTACCGTCAAAGACTGGACTTCGAGGATCTTAGCTATATCAGGATCCATATCTTTAAATTCATCTTTAGCCGGCCTTATGCCTATATTATCTATGTTTGTCGCGGTCTTTATTTCGCCTATTATTTCGTCAAAAGCCTTGGCGCGTTTATCGATGAATACGATATCATCCGGGGTGCCGTCATAACCGGACGCGGCCAGGAAGGCCTTCGCCGATTCCTGCGTAGTGAATATTTCGCCGTATACGAACGCATTCCTGATACCGAGCGCGCCGGAGCGCTTCAGGTTGCGGGCAAATGACGGATCCTGGATAGCGACTTTTTCTGTGGTAGCGTGGACCGCCTTTTTAGCGTCTTTAGCAATGCCTGCGTATAGATACGCGGTATCTCCGAGCATATTTGTAAACTGCTGTCTCTGCGCGCTTACCAGCGATCTCACCTCTACGAGCCTACCCTTATTTTCGGGTCTATTCACGGCATCGACGGCGCGGCCGAAGATCTCAGCGGCATTAAGGCTCTCGACGTCGCCGAGGATCTCTTTTATGAGAGAAGCTATCCTCGTCCTTATCTCGGGGCTTATATTATTCATAGTAAATATGATGCCGCTGTCGCCGGTCAATTTCACTGCTGCCGCTTCCTGCGCAAACCGGGCGCCGGTCATTTTGGCTAATCTGGCCGCATCATCGATGAATATGCCGGTCTGACCTTTTGCTTTTGCCAGCGCTGCAAGCGCGTCCGCATCTTCGACGGTAACTATTTCGCTTATGATATTGGAAGAGGCCGCCTTCTGCCAAACGGCGGGCTTCTCGTCTTCCGACGTAACGCCTATAAGGATCCTCATCTCTTTTCTGACCACCGTGTAGTTCGATCCCTTTGTAAACGCTCCGCGCAGAGGGAACATGTAAGGCATAGTTTCGGTTTCATAGCCTGCGGCGTGTGTTTTTTCATGGAGCATAAGCCAGTTCTGGGCCCAATAAGGCAGATTATCGAATGCGGGGTGAATAACTATTTCATAATTATTATTTTCTAATTTTCTCGTCCCGAGCATGGGCCCTGCGCGCTCTTCGGTCGTGCCGTATTTCTCATAGGCGATGAGGATGGCCCGGGCGGACAGGGCCTGCATCACGGCCTGCGCCGCGATCGCACCGCCCGCTGTTCCGACAAGCGCAAAAGCTGTGTTAAATACATAGCCGAAGTCGAAATGCAGTCCTATCACCGCGAACACCAATGAGGCTCCCGCGATAACGGCGGTTTTAAATGCGGCGCTCTGCAAACCTTTACTCAGAACAGCGGCAATCGCATTCTGTTCGAGGACAGGAACGTATGTATCTGTCGCGTATCGCTTCTCCATGGCGGCCGCCGTAACGGGTTTCTTCTTGCCGTCTGTGCCGTATGTAGCATCCATATAAGAATTGTGCATGAGCGTTTTCCAGGAATCGGAATTTTTATAATACAGGTCGGAGCATATCGCCAACTTCTCATACACATCGGCAGGAGCTTTGGAATAGAAGCCGTCTATATCTGCCTCGAGGCCGGCCGGCGTTGTCTTGGTATATGAACCTATGAAAAATCCGCTGCCGGTACGGGCAACAGTATCATATTCGGTCATCCACTCCGCAGGGCCTGCGCCGTTTATGGAGACATTCACTCCGCCGTTAAGCGCGGTCCTCTGGTCCGATGTTCCGCAGGCTTCTTCGAGCGGGCACGGTATGGTAAGGCATACATCGGCACCCATCGCCTGCATCTTCAATGTGCTTGCGTCGGTATCCGGGATAAAGACAAATCTGCCCTTAAGGGAATTCTTATGCCAGTGCTCGAACCGCTCTACCCAGTAATTTTCATACATAGGCGCGGGTCCTCCTACTACTACCTGCATGCCGAGGCCGTGTATCTTTTCTTTACCGCCCGCAAAAAGCTGATCTAATATCGACCTGGCTTTCTGGTGTATATCCCACTCTCCTCTTTCGTTCCTGTTATAACGACGGTTAAAGATTGGGTGTTCGGGATTGGCACTCATATCGGGGATCTCATTCATCCAGAGATCCCATAACTCGTCTCTGGTGAATTCCTTCGTTCTGTCGGCGCATAATACATGGACAAGGAACCTGAGCACAGGGTACTGGCTCTTATATTCGACGAGCCTTCTCACCAGCCATACAGTAGGTTTCTCCGGATCGAGTTTTACACCGGTTATTCTCTCTATCTCCTCATATGCGCGGGCCTTACCTTCCTCGTGAATTTTCCATAGCGTCTCTGTGTCCGGCTTTTCCCCGCGCGCTTCCATCTCATTCAGTTTTTCATTCTTCCATGTCTTGCCGGAACCGTTAAGCACCGGGATGACTTTCTTATTGAACGCATTTCCATAGAGCGCTTTAAAGAGTTTCTCCGTAGCTACCGCATGCTCTTCGCTGACCGCGGTTATCTCATCTGCAATATTAAATGCCGCGTAACAATAATCGATCACCGTTTTCCGCACATATCCCAAGTCTCTGAACTTTTTGGCGTTGTCTTCATCCGCAGGCTTTCCGTCATCCGTCAGCTTTATGCCTCTGGCGATAACTTCTTCACGGGTGACGATCATATTTTTGCTGTTAAAAATATGGTCGTGCTTGAAGCTCGAGGCTATCCTGTCTGTCAGCTCTTCGGGCAGTTCCATTATCGAAATCATCCTCGGAATCTCGGGCTTCCACATATAGTCAGGAACATGCATCTCCATACCTGCCTTTTTCAAAGTATGGTTGGTATAGATTATCTTTGTCTTCTCGAATATCGAAGGCCTGGCCTGAGGATCTGTCATACATGCCATGCGCGCTTTTAAGACATCCGCTTTAATAAGCGCGGCCGCTACCACCGTATGCGCTTCGTTAAGGTGCAGTATATCCGGCGCGATCGAAAATTCTTTTAACATCGCGAAGACCGCTTTTCCGTAAACAACTTCCTGAGTATATCGATGCAGAGGATTCTGAGTATATAAATCATCGAACACTATGGGACACTTCAGCATATACAAAGTCGTCTCGCCGCGGTCGAGTTCATACACCTCTATTTCGTATTCCGGATTTTTGTCACCGTTATTTTTGTCTTCTTCATCCCATGCCTTTACGCGCAGTATCAGCGGATTGCCATCCCTGCCTAAAGTCCTCCTAAGAACGCCTTTTTCGAAAAGAGCTTTGTAATCTTCCTCGACCTCCTGGCCGTTACTCTTCGAATACATGGGCATGACGCCAAATGATTTGTCGAGGCCTATATCGTTAAGCCCTTCCAGTTTGTCTCCGTAGTATGCACCGAGCCCGCCGCGCGTATTGGCGCTCTGCGCAAGGTATCCGGCAAACTCAGGGATGTTGCCCTCCATGGAAAGGCTGATGATGGTTTTATCTGCAAGAGCAGGGGCGTGCACTGCGACCCAATTTTTCTCTGCGGGCACAACTGACGGGACACGCTCTATTACGGAGTCTATCTCCGCCCTTATCCTGGACGCTTCTGCAAGCAGATTATCGGCTCCGAAAGCGAAATATTTAGGATTGGAAGCTACTACGCCTCCTATAATGCTATCTGTCGCGGCCTTATCTTTTAACAGGACTATCGCATCGAGGGCTGTATCGTCCAAGGAACCGAAACCGTTCCTGAGCCACCAACTTATAGCGCTGACAAGTTTGTCTCCTTCATTATTCCAACCGCAGTAGGCCGCTATCGCCAGCATTTCGGCGTCACGTTTCCACGCTTTATAATTTTCGTCTCTCCAGAACTCCTCTTCAGCCGCTTCATTCTCCGGCATCCATGCTTCTCTTATAGTCGAACGCTCGATAGGATTAAACGGAGGAATGATGCCGAGGTTTTTCAGCTCTAAAGCCGCGGAGAGCCTTTTCGTAAACGGCGTATCAAGCGCGCCGAAGGCGGCGGTCAACCTGTCTATATCGGCCGGTTGTTCACCGCTGCGGCTCTGCATATAGGCAAGCTCTAATACCGCATTATCCACTCTCTGCTCATTCGCGTGCGAATCGATCAGATCCAATAATGCGAGTATAGGCCACACGTCCATACCCTGCCTGTAAGCGTATTCGGCGAAGAATGCCCTCAATATCTCTCTGTTGCCGGGATCCGCCTTCTTGTAGCGTTCGACCATAAGCATGATGGCGTCGTGTTCTTCCGCAAGGCGCGCATCGGCGTCAGCGAGGAAAACCTTGCCGCGGCCCAGCCATCTCTCAAGATGCAGAAATTCATGCTCTATCACCATATCGAGACCTGCGGCTATCTGTGACTCGGTCCTATCGGACTGTCTTGCTTCCGGTAATGCGTCGAGATGTATCTCGATCTTATCCTCTTCCTGGTCGGCTATCTGCTCGATATCCGGAGTGATCTCGAATTTAACGCCTTCTGTCTTCATAAGCACAGCTGCAGGCGCGTCAATAGGCACGCCTTCCATATAACGGGCTGTGGCCGACTCAAGACGCTCTCTCTGGGTATCGGTAAGGCCTTCGGCATCTACGGTTATGTTACCGCCTGCGTCCATCCTTGCTACGGCCGCGATAGGCGCGCCTTCTCTCATTTTCGTTGTAAGCGGGAACGGCGGGACGTTGCGGCGAGCCATATGAGCGAATATACGCGGCAGTTCCGTCTGGACTACCTCACCGACTATATTTCTCACATTCTGTACGTTATATCTTATTTCAAAGTACGGCGAATCATCTATCCTTGAACGCTTTTCCTTGATCGTCAGTACCTTTGCCGCAGGAAGCGGAACGGCTATTGTCGTAATGGCCAATTCTTCCGCAGACGATATAGTAGAATGCTCAAGCTCGCTTATCTTCACAAGCTTTATACCATCCTCTTCGGCAAGCCTTCTTCTCAACTCTTCGAAGTCTGTTTCATTCATGCCAAGAGAATTCGAGCATGTCCCTTTATACAGAGCGCTCGCCAACGCGGCCCTTTTGTCCAAATTTTTCTCATCGGCAAAGCCGGTACTGTCTAAATAGAACACGACGTTCGGCAGTCTGCCCACAGAGTCTTTGACCTCGCGCATAAGGTCTATAAGTTTCATTCCCACGCTCTCTTCGGTATCCGTATTCGGCGGCAGTATCCAGATAAACTGGAATGCTTCTTTGGGGTCCGACGCTCTGCGGCCCAATATCGCAGGTATGTCTCCCTGCATTACGGTCTTCATGCTTGTGAAAGGACTCGTAGGAGCGATTATGGCGAGCTTGGCGTCTTTGGCCGCACGTTCGGCCGCCGGATTTGACGGTAATGTAGGTAAGAGATATCCGAAATGTTCTACCCTCAAGCCGGGCCTTATCCTGGTGTGGCTGAAGTAGTCCTGGGTGATCTTTCTGACGCCATTGGACATATGAGCTACGAGAACGTTCGGCGCCGAGCAGACAGGGATAGGATAACCTTTAACGTCCCCGATCGATTTGAAATTCATGTACGCGGCGTACTTGACGAGCGCCCGGTTCATCCCGAAAAGATTTATGAACCATGTCTTCTGCCCCGTTCTCGGGTTAGTATCAAAACAGAAGGAAGCGCTGCGTATCATCAAACCGAGCATTATCATATTCTGGACGGAATTCTTGTAAAGCGATATATAGCCCGACCTTATGAACATATCATCATATGATTTGGCGGCTTCCAGTATATTCTTCTCCAGGCGGGCGACCTCTTCGTGGCTTCGGGGCACATTATTTGCATCGCCTTCCAAAAGTCTCATCTTAAGCAGTGTAAGCGGAGTATTCGCGCCGGCGGTAAGGTATTCGGTAAGCGTAAGATTGGAACCATCCGGTTTTTTATATTTATCCATGCTATCCGACAGCCTCGTTTCCAGGAACTTCTTTATAAAAGGATGGGTCTCTATAGCTTTTGCCATATCTCCTATGGCCACTATAGGCAGGCCGAACGAAGCTATGGATTGCCTATCAAGCTCTTCGATGGCAAATACCGCAAACCCGCTTCCTTTGATATCGGCCGTCGAACCGCCGTCATCATCCACACCGACAGCCGATACGGCGCCGCCGAGGTTCCAATAGTTTATCGGAGGCCCCTGGAGCATATCTATAAGGAAGCTCGACCCGCCTCCTCCGCCGATATTAAATATATTGGCAGGGGTCACTTTTGTCGTAAGCGAAAGATCGTCCGGAAATACGTATCGCGGATTACCGGATCCGTCAAAAACTAACTGTACCTGCGAAAGCAGAGCGATAGTCGTTTCAACGATACCCCGCATATACTCTATGTCCCCGGATGAAAGCTGTTTGGTAGGAGGGACGGCCCGCAATTGCTTTATACTGTTTACATAATCTCCTTTTATCAAATTACCGTTCGTAGTATTGCCCATAGATGCGGCCACCGTCTTATCGAACCTGTCGCAGAGATCCAGTATAGCGCCCCTGGCGGCTTCCCGCACATTCGTGGGCTGGCGCAAATCGGCGTATATCCTGTTCAGCGAATCTATGGTGCCTATGGCAGGCAGTCCTATGCGGGCAAAAGCCTTTATTATACGTATCTTAAGATGTGGATTGGGCGTATCGGCAAGTGTCCTGCGCATAGCAAGCAGCACTGCAGGCTTCCATTTAGAATTTTCCCATATGCCTGCTATATATGCGCTGTTTACGGTAGTGCCGGAAACTCCCGAGGCAAGTTTTACGCCTATACTTTCAAGCTCACGGGCGATCAATGTGCTCTGGATCCATAAAGCCGTCGTACCGCAGGAATATTTGAGATTCGCTACGGGGCTGTAAGAATATGAGGTGCCGAAATGCTGTTCGGGCGGCACTTCTCCGTCCCAGCCTGTATCGGAGGCGGTCTTTTTAGCGGTAATGATATCCTCGATAAATTTATTGACCGCGGGCACGTCCTCTCCCAATACGCGCATCGCGTATATGGCCTGTTGTCTTACGAAATACAAGCCCGGGAATTTGCGTTTATCGGTCGCTATATGTTGTAATACGCCCTGTATCTTCACCCTCACCGCCTCATAGCTTGCATCCGACTGGCGGCTAGAATACTTCTCGGCCAGGTATTCAAGAGCCTGAACGGTCAGCGTATCCAGCTCCTGCTGAAGCTCGGTATTCTGCTGTACTCTCTCGAGCTGTCGTGACAATACTGTATTTCCTTCCTTAGCGGCCTTCATACGCTCGCTTATGAGATTGAGCGGCGCGCGGCCTCTGTCGTCGTTATAAAGATCGCTTAACGTATCTACAGCGGCAGCCGCGGCTTTCGGTTCCAGACGCAGTAATCCCAATACGTGCACAGCCTGGCCCAGGATAATGAGCTGGCTCTCATCCCACCAATTGGTATTGCCGGACACGGCATCTCGTATCAGTCCTGTACAATATTGGGCGATCGATTCTGGCTTACGGGAGAACTCCGTCATTTCCGATGTTATGGCGTCTGCCAGCCCGACATTTACAGCCCCTACCTGGAATATCAACTGCATACAGTCTTCGAACCTCAGGCTGAATATGACATCCGAAAATTCGCGCACGGCATTTTCGATCTTGAATTCCCTCGCCCATGAGCTCAAAAGACGCGCCGCGACCTTGAATTTCTTCTGCTCTTCGGCAAGATCACCCTGCCTTGCATACATATCCGCCTGCTGTATGAATGATGCGGTGACGTCGCGCCTTATCTCGACAAATTCATCTTCCGTACACGCTTTGCCTGATTTCGTATATGCTTCGATCGACGATACGCTCTCGGCATTTATCGCGAGCATAGTGGCCAGTATCCTGTCCCGGACAACCTCTTCTTTATCTTCGTATATCCTGGCCCTTCTTCTGCCGGAATTATCCTCATATTCCTCTATATCCTCGGCCGTCAGGGCGCCCTCTGTAAATGAACCTCCGGCAAGCGCCCCGGGTGTTTTAAGTATGTCATACAGCTCTACGAACGCTTCCTCTGCGAGGTCTCTCAGAGGCCCTTCCTGCGGTAAATGATCGTCTACGGTGCGATATAATATATCGTCCACTTTTTCCGCTATAAGATGGGCTATCCGCAGATCGCTTGTTTCAAGACACTGCGTACCGTAAACAGCCGCTATTTCTGCAACGGCCTTTGCCATAAAGTCCGGGCCGTAGGTATCCGGTAATCTGGCGTTCAGCCTCTCAAGTATCTTATGGGACAGCGTGGAATCTTCGAACGGGGTAGCAATAAGTCCGTGCTCTATGACTTCGTGGGTCTTATGCTGTTGTACGTTAAGATCGGGGTTCGAGCCTTCGATGTCGGCAAGGAACTGGCTTACCCTTGTAAATACGCGTATGTGGCCGCCATTTTCGGTCGTAACTTCAGCCGGTTCCGGTATCTTATTGAATCTCTGCAGGATATTTTTCTGGAAATCATTCAGTTCCCGGCCTTTGAACCCGAGCAGGTCCGCAAGCCAGCCGTTGTGCATCCTATGAGGACCTATGATCGCGGGAACGGGCGGAGCGCGCGCTTTTATTGCCTTCGTCAACTCTTTTATCGTCATGATCGGCCTGAACATCGCCGCAAGCCACTGAGGTATAAGTTTTATGAAGAAATAAGCTGACCTGTATATAACCGAAGCGCTGTTATACTTCTCATCTTTTTCCAGCATCAATGACGTCTTAAGAACGGCTACAACCAGAGCACCCATCATATATACTGCCGCAATATAGTTGGCCGCAATAGATGCCGCGCCTACCATTATAGGCACCATCGGAGCGCCTGAAATTGCCGGCTGTCTCTGTGTTATAGCAGCGCCTTTCCCTGTACCGCCTTCCGATCTGGGCAGGGCGGCGAATTTTACTATCTCGGCAAGCATATCGGCGCGCGCTTCCAAAACAGGATCGAATTTACCCTGGACTCTTGCGGGTTTCCGCGTAGCCTTCATGAACTGAACATCGTTTATCACCACAACGCCTTTTTCCTTAAGCCACTCTATATCTTCCGGCGTCGGGACTATAGGGCCTTCATAATTTGCCTGGCGGAATTTCTTCTCAAGATCGGCATCAAGTTTACTCGCGTCGTTTATTACGATAACGTCGAATAATTCCTCGAATCTCCTGCCGCTCTTATCCTCTATGGTCTCGATGAGTTCCCTGAAAGTCAGCCATACCGTCTCTTCGTCGTGGACAGGGTTCATAAAGTAGATCCTGAGAGCTTCCTTATTATCGGCAAGGGCATCGACTACCGCCTTGTCGAGTAAAAGCACAAGGAAGCTTGTAAAGAAGCTTGACAGGCCCGCCAGTATCAGTTTGGTGCGGGATGATTTCAAGCGCACTATCTCCTGCGTCGCGGGCAATACTACCGACGGATCCGTCTTAAAGAAGTCTCTCATAGCATCCCCTTCGGCGGTAGGGGTATGCGATGTCATATCCTGCTCTATATTACTGTAACCGCTCTCGAACCTGGCCTGAAGAACGTTCGGAGGCTCACTCGTCGGCGCCGCGTATACTTTAACGCCGAGGAGTTCTCTGTATATACCGACTCCGGCGTATATGCCGGCGGGGTTGACCACATCTTTATCGTATGCGCCTGCTTTCATGAGCGACCCTACTAAAAGCAGATTTCTCAAACTATTGCCGTGCAGGTTCAGACTGCCGTCGGCTATGAACGTCAGATCGACTATAACAGCCAATTCTTCGAGTATCTGTCTCTTAAATCTCTCGAATTCTTTATTGTAATCATAATAATACTTTTTAATACCTTCGATCGCGGCATCCGAATTGACCGCCGCAATAATGCCGTGAGCCGGATCGGCCGTGATAAGGCCGCTCTTAATAAGCTGGCCCTGTTCGTAGTCCGTTATATGGGTATAGAAATGCGCGGCGATGTCTTCGGCCGCACCGGGCGCCGTTATACCGCGCTGTTTCAACTGCGCCGCAAACCTTAGAACATTCTTTATGCCTTCCTTATTTCTTACGTTAATGATCCCCGTGTCCTTATTAACGTTTATAAGCGTCAGATTGGGCTTCTCAGCCTTCCATTTGTTACGATGCGTAGCGTTGGTGTAGAGATGAGCGGCTATGCCTCGCGCCGTATTAATATCGACCGGGCAATCGGGGGTGTTCAGCGCTAATATCTGGCCGGCCAATTCCTCTATCTTCGCGCGCATTTCGGGAGCTACGCGGCTATCCGCGGCCATACCGCCGCCCCTTATGAGAGCGGCAAGAGAACCTTTCACCTCATCCAGTGACGCTATATGTGTAGAGCCGAAATCATCGCCGTTCGTAAGGACGCTGACGAGTGTTTTGCCGCGATAATGCGTCTCGGCCTCGGGCTTGGCATTGAATCTCTGGTCTACGCAGTCCCTCTTCCACATAGGTATTATCTTCAATGAAGCATTGACTATGTCGCCCGGAGCGATCAGTTTTACATGGAATTTCTTCATGAAGAGAGCCTTTAAGTTCCTCGTGGACCCGCCGTCGTCATCGGTGCCGAGTATAGACTGCACCCACGTATCGGGATTTATCCTGTAAAGGACTTCCAATAAAGCCTGGGTACTGTTACCTCCTGCAAGAGTAACGACTTCGGACGCGTCCTCTTTCCTTAATATGTCTTCCTTTGTCTTCAGATCGTTCAGCTTGCCGAGTTTGCCGAGCAATCCTTTGGTAAGGCTATATAGCGTCTCCAGCGCTTTCGGATCATTAGGCGCTGCATTGTACACCTGGACAAGTTCGGACCGTATGAACGGCACGGGAGAAGACGGCAGGACTATATTATGCTTAAGGAGAACGGCCCAGCAGAGATCCTTTATCGCAAGCGCATAAGCATTCCTTAATTCGCCGTACACCGCATAATTACCGAAGGCGTCTTTTTCTTCGTATAGGGATATGAGGACATCGAGTGAGCTTACCGCAGAATAGCCTGTCTTCCCAAGGGCTCTGGCTATATTCGCTTTAAGCTGCCAATAAGGTATATTCTTATCCACGATTATATTTATGCCCGCATCGATAACGGCAAGAGGCATTAATGATTGTTCTATCATTTTACGTAAAGATTCTACGTCCGGGATTACAGGCTGTTCCCCGTCATGTACTACGACCGCGGCCAGCATATCTCTCTTCGCGTTAGCCTGTATTATGGAATAGCGTGTAATATCGGCCGATAAACCGAGATTCAATACGGGGTTGGAAGACGGAGATGTCATAAAGTTCTGCTTTTCCGGAACATATCCCGAATCACCCGGATTTTCGGTGTATCTTACGACATCGTCCAGCGCCGCCATGACCGCGCCTTCCGGATAGTCCCGCGTAGGAAGATTGGTAAATTTAGAGAATATCCTTAAAGCGCATGCCGCGCGTATTCTCGACCAGTAAAAACCTTCCGTAGAGGTATTGATATCCCTTGCTATAAGCATCGCCCGGATAAATCGCTTCTCCCTGGCTGTGCAGTTCTGGAGCTGGGCAGGATCCGTGATTTGCAGTTCAGGATTGCCGAACCTCTCCTCGGGAGAGTTGCCCGCATCGGAATAATATCTTTGCACAAGGGTAGGCGCTTCCTGATTTAACCTGTCCCTTATAAGTCTTTTGGCGCAATAATATAATGCTTTCTCCTTTTTCTGGGAGTCCTCGGCCGCGGCCGCCAGATATTCATTGCGCATATCTATAAATGCTTTTGCCTGTTCCGGAGTTATTTGCGGCTCCGCACCCGTTTCATGAAGTTTTTCCACCGCATCGTGTAATACTCTTCCGGAGGTAACACTATCTTTCATTATACTTATAAGCAGGTCGCGGATAGTCCCCAGAAGCTCGAACTCGCTCTCTTCCGACATGTCCATACCCGGCGGGATGAGCTTATCCCCGCCCTGCTTGAACATAGCCGCAAACTGCTCTACCGAAAGCCTGCCGAGATAAGCTATCTCTTCTTTGTCAAGGTGGGCTTTATCCGGGCTGACGAGCCAATCGTATACAAATTTGGCATAGCGGGCATCTGCCGGCACCTCCACCTTCTCGATCAGGCCATTCTGTACGGCGACTTTGACTTTACTGCGGATATGTATATCGGATACATATGCGGCCGCTATGTTGCGCAGGGCGTCTATGAGCATAGCCGTATGGGTCATATCTATGCGAACTTCGTTCTCTTTCGCTTTCTGCGCGCGATACGCCTCTTCGTAAGCACTCTTTAGTTCCGCCGACCTGGCAGAGGCGAGCGCTATTTTTTCTCTGATAGGCCTGATCTCATCTTCTATTTGACTTCCTATGCGCATTTCCGCCCGGACATCGTAGTTAAGTATGGCGCTATTCAAATCCGCCTCATATTTTTCGCTTATTTCGGTTATCTTTCTTGTATCATCCATGATATCGCGGCCGTTTTTAAGATACGCTTCCTCCTTCTTCTTCGCATCATCTCTGGCCGCATCGACGCCGATGACTCTATTCGCTTCGATCCTGGCGGTAACCATATCTTTCAGTTTATTTACGACCTTCGCCGATACAAGTCCGAATAACCCGAGCATATTCACAGCCTGATCGACGGTACGAGGATCTTTATTATCCAGAGCCTTATAGAGAATATCTATAATACGGTTACGCATGACGTGATCTTTATTGGCCCACATTATAAAGGAATCTTTGAAACGCAGGGAGTATTCGAAAAGTCCTATGGTATTTTCGTTTACAAACCCCTCTATATTTATATTGCCCGCGCTCGTGACAAGCTGGCGCCGGATATCTTCCGCATATACGCCGGGCTTCTGTCCGTATTCGAGGATGAGTTCGAATACGTTATCCGCATGAGAATCATGCAATATCCTTAATTCGTCCAGACGCTGTGGGGGTATATTATAAGAGCGCTCTTCCAATTTTGACATGAGCAGGGCAAACCTGTTGCCGTTGCCGTAACTGCGGATAAGTAGTTTGTAGAATTCCTGGGAATCTATGCTCCTGTCGCTCAATATCGCGGCGAGATAATCGGCCTGCATAGAAGTGCTGAGGCTGAGGAAAGCTAATACTTTTTCATAATCGGTAAGTAGCTCGATGAAAGCCTTCTCTTCTATGCCGGGAGGCCCTCTCGGGTCTGCCTGACGCGCATAATGGCGCAGTTCCTCGTCCAGCTCGAGCAGGACGAGCGGTTTACACGCAAGCGTATCGTAATCTATGACGAGTGTATCACCCTGGAGTATGGCGAGTTTCGTATTGCCGGTCATAAGCTTTACTCTCGGGTCGGCCACTTTATACTGGTCGGTCACATCATCGCGGGCTTTGAGGGTCGGGAAACGCTCTCTCGCTCTCGCAAGCGCGTTCTTATATGCTCTGGCGAGGTTGGAAGCCTTTACTCTTTCTTTCGCGGCGGCTTCCGGCGTTTCGGCGCGCGCGGCCATCTCTTCTATAAAGGCGGCTGCTTCCGTTACAGTACCTGTAATAAGCGTCTCCGGAGCATTTTCGCCGGCGGCTTTGCTTATACCTGAGGTTATGCGTTCTCTGGCCGCATTGCACATAGAGGTAAGGTCAGGCGGCGTATTCGGCGCACCGAGTTTGAGCGTGTGCTCGGATATTATATCCGTAAGGCTCCTGTGGCCGTACATAACTACCTTGAGGTCATTTATCCGGATCGGCGCCAGGTCTGCAAGGCCGAGCTCATTGAATAGATCGTTTATCCTGGCTATCTGCGCGTCCGTAAGCGGAGCGGTTACTCTTCCCAGGCTTATATGGAGCCCTTCGCCTTTTGCCTCGGTCGGTAATTTGCCAAAGGCTTTTCTGACATTCAGCACCTTCTTCCCGTTTATTTCCGTATATTCCGTAACAGGCTCGAGCACAAACGATATTTCACCGTCCGGCTCATAATAGACTATGTCCGCGATACGCACACTGAACGGCTTGCTCTGACTTGCGGCATCGGCTATAGCTGAGGCAAGGTTCCCGCCCATATTTGAATTTCCCTCGGCTATCTTTCCTTCGACCAGCGCGGCAGCCTCGTTCATGGAAACGGCATCGCCTTCCGTAAAATTCTTCGTCCGCGTAATAGCACGGACAGTCATATGGAGCGCGGATGTGCCGCGTTCCTGGTTAAATTTCACATTGCCGCCGGTAATTTTCCTTATGCGATCCCTGACAGTTTCTACGGCTGCGGCAAAAACGGGACGCTCTTCGCCCAGAGGCGCGCCCGCTACTATAGTTACAGCGAAGCCTTTCTTCGCGTTCTTCTCTAAGTTCCTGCGTATCGACTCAGCCTTATTCCGCATCTTTTCTGCAAAAGCGATCCTGGCTAAAATAGCTTTCTTAGCCATCATTAATACGGCGGCGACTATTGCCGCTACGAAGAGCCCTGCGAAAACATAGGGTAACACAGTGCCCGCATGCGCCCAGAACGACAATGAGATATCCGGCTGTGCCATTACGGCGAGGCCTTCTTTAATTGCCTGGCCGGGGGCCTGATTCGCTATGGATGAAATTATTGTAAAGACAACGGCGGCCGCGCCGGAGCCTATGCCGACTAAGGACAACGCTTTCCGGGCAAAAGACTGGATCCCGGCAAATAAGCCGGACGGACGTATGGTGCGTATCGTGGCCGCTCCCCAGACAGCTCCCGCATCGCCGTCATTTACGAGTATCGTCGGTTTCGCGAACTCTTTCTCGATTATACTGCGTATCTTGACTATGACGCGCCTGTAGTCCGGCATGGCAAGGCCGCTCGTTATCCTTGTCCTCTGGCCTACAACCTCGCCGCCTACTACGGGACCCGCCCAGCTTATGCCCAATCCCTGGACATTATCGAGCGTAAAGCCTTCATCCGCTTCCCACTCGTCGCCGCCTCTTTTGGACTCTTCTATGGCCTTCCTGACATACGACATCATCAGGCCTTTATGGATATTGGGATCACTGAAACTTCTCGGATCCCAAACGTGTTTATGTCTGTAAAGGACGGTCTCTTTAGCGTTGCCTCCTGCGTCGTAATCCAATCTGACTGCAACTATCTTCATATCGCTTCCGCCGAGGTCTAAAGATACATACCGCTCCGTCCGCGTGCCTGAAGGTTTATTGCCGTTGTGTTCCGCGGCGTACTTAACGTAATATTCCGCCTGGGAAGCATAACAGCAACCTACGGCTTGTCCGAATTCATCGACAAGCTCCGCCTGTTTTTCCATTTCCTCTTTTGAGGCTTTGGCATACTTTTTACGAGCGAGGTTATCCGCGCGTGATATATCCATATCTTTTATGCCGTATTTTTTGGCCAATGTATCCCGAGCCGCCCCTATAATGATAGGCCCTGCTTCTTTAGCAACCATACGGCCGAAAAGTATGACGTTCTTTACCCGGCCTTTAGATAACAGATATATGCGGCGTAAGCCTTCGGCGAAGTATTTCCCTATCTGGACATACATAGTATTGGCTTTTATCTTGTCGTTTTTCTTGGTACGCACGGCGTCATCATACAACTGTCTCATAGCCGAATCCTCAGGCAGCTTGTCTATACTCGCGTTCCTATCGGCTTTTTTCAATTTCTTCTGCCAATCCTTAAACCATTCTCTCTTTAATACATCGTCCTCCATCAGGCTTCTGACATACTTAAGACGGCGGCCTTCATCGCTTACCCATGCGATGAAATTACTCATATCTTTCAGACTTCTTAACATACGCAGCGTAAGCTCCGTATCTGCACCGGCATATAAAGGAATAAGCGCGTCGAGCTGCTTTTCGGCGTCTTTGGTCTTCAGGTCTTCCCACTTCGCGGCGTCTTTAGCTTTTACCAGGGCTTCTATATATTTGCCGAGATACTGCATCTTATCATCGCCGAGATCAAGCTCCAATTTCTTTGCGCCTTCCTCGACAAGTTTATTAATGAATTGGTCGACGCATTCTTTCTTGTCCTCTTCTTTCTTCGCCACAGGCAATTCTACGTCCGCGAGCTTGGCCAGCATACCCACAAATAACGGCGTCCATTCCTGCGGCTTCTTGCCCTGCAGGCTGAGAGCGGTGCGCATTTCGAGGCCGGCCGTCATCCTGTCGGCGTCGAAAGTTTCACCTTTTTCTACCGCCTTTTTAGTCAATTCCGGCGTCTGTTTCTCTACCGCAAGCTTTAACAATTTGTCGGAAATATTCCTGAATACTATAGGAAGCCATTCGTCTTCTGATACTCCGTCAAGCCTGTCCGTCATCCCCATCGATTCCGCCAGTTCCACCGCGGTATATAAAAGGGTCTGCCTTTCCATATCTATGCCGGCTTCCGGCGCCATTCTCAGAAGCGCATACTGCGCTTCAAGCATCTGCTGAGCGCCGCTGAGTTTCGATATCCTGTGGCCGGGAGAAGCAGGATCCATATCGACGGGCACCATGCCTGCTTCTGCATAATATCCGAGTATATTACCTTCCCTGTCCGATACGCCGCACGCGTATCCTGTACCCATAGCTATACCGAGGTACATGTCTACAGGCAGGGAAGCTTCAGTCTGGCGAACGCGCTCGAGAAGATCGGCCTTGAAATTCCTGGCAGGTTCGGCGCCTTCAGGCTTAGTCATAGCCGCAGGGTCTACCCATTCCGCCCTGAAGTCTTTATATATCATCCTGCCGTCGGAGCGCTCGTATTTTTCACGCGTGCCTGCTTTAAAATTGCGCTCCACTTCTTCGGCAAGATTGCGCGGTCCGTCTATGTATATGCCGCGCGCTCCGAAGTATGCAGTAAGCCAATACGAGAACGTTATAGCATACCTGTCTATTACGGCTTTCACCTCGGGACTGCGCGAGGCCCTGTCGTATGCCGGCACCCAGAATACAAAGCTCATGACTTCGGACTTTTTGCCTTCTTCAGGCTTTTTGCCGAGCTCTATATATACCGTAACTTTCTCTTTACCCTCTTTAGTATGGTCCCCGGTCGAGAACGCGTTAAATACCCTGTCCCATTCCGAAATCTCTCTGAATTTTTCCTGCCACGGGTTACCGGCCTCTGCCTTTACCACAGACCGTCTGGGCAAAATACCGGCAAGCTCGAGCACATCGGCAGGTATCTCATTGAGCCATCCGCGTTCTATATCGGCCGTAATTTCTGTCTCCGGCGTTACGCGCGCCTTGGTGGCGATCTGTATGCGGGTCCTTAATATAGGCTCGAGCGCCGCCATCTTCTCCTGCAGAGAAGCGGCATATTCGACGTCCCTGTTCGCGGCCTCATCTATTCTGTCCGCCAGACGCTCCCTGTTGGTAAGCCTGTTTAATACCCCGGCCTGTTTAGCGGGATTGAAGAGAAGCGCTATCGCGGCGCTCGTAAATCGGCTCTCGCCTCTTACCTTGCGCAGTTCATCGGAACTGTCCAGGTCGGCATTAGGTTTGTTATCGAGGAGGTCTTTTATCGCGTAGAACGTCCTGTCTTCCGGAAGACGTCCGATGAGATCTATCAATTCCTGTTCCGGCTTCATCAGGCCCAGGCTCCCCGGTTCCAGCCCTATGACAGCCCCGGCCTTTATTTCTCTTCCTTCCGGTATGACGCTATTTACGACCTTCACATGAAGGAGGGCTTTCCTGCCGTGCATAGCCCGCAGAGGCGTGCCGGAATTTACGCCGATGAACGAATTTTCGAAATCGGAACCTATCGCCGCAGTGTACGCGTGCATCTCGCCGTCATTCCTGTCGACGCGCAGAAGCATCGTGACCCTATCCGGATCGTCACCGTGGGTCTTGCCTTTAAGGTAATGGTCGGAGAATACGGTATTTAACGCCCTGCAGTTCCTCAAGCCCCAGCCTTTGCCGACAAAGCTATGGCGTAACGTCAGGCCCCACGTATAACACGCATTACCTATATGGGAGGTGGTGTCCATATCAAGGTCTTCGAAGAGGCGCGTGCCGTCGGAGCAGTCTTCGCCTTTGAAATTCTTCGAGCCTACGAGGTCGAACAGGGTATCGGTCTCGCCCGCAAGTTTAAGCCTGAAATGTTTGCCGGTCTTATCTATAACGGCGCCGCCTTTCTTCTTCGGATGGATGTAAAGCTGTTCGAATCTCGACTCATCTATAGATTCGGATTTCTTGTCCGCAGGTTTTGTATCGTTAAATTTAGCCATGAAGGTATCGGCCTCGGCGCTTACCTCGGGCTCGATCGGCATCATCTTGCCTTCGTTATTTACCACCGAGACCGGCCAGTCATTCTCTTTCTCTATCTCATGCACCGTAATCGCGATCTCGTTATGCAGATATTTGTGTTTGCTGGCGGACTTTTCCGCGTCAGTCCTTAGCGCATCAAGCAGTTCCTTTATAACAGTCTCGTCTTCCCTTCCGACGGTCTTCAGGGTCCATATAGCATCGGAGACGGCCCTGATACGCTGTTCCTCGCTGAATCTCTCATAATCCTGGCCTATATTCAATTCGCCGTCGCGGCCGCCGCTTAAAATATCATTTATTACCGCCATGCGCGCATCGAGAGCGCCCGCGCGATGCAATTCTCCGGCAAGGCCGGTATGCTCTTTTCTCGAAGCGATGTCTGCGATCACGGCATTCACATCCGGATCGGCAAGGGCCGTAAGTATAGGCGCTATATCGACGCCTCTTAAGTCTCTTAAGAACCACAGCGCGGCCGATACGCTCGTAATACGGCCCGCCGCTTTTTCCGCATCGGATGAGTCGTCCTTAAAATTAAGCTCGCCATCGCGCGCGCCCGAGAGGACTTCCTTTATATAAGCGGCTTTGCCCGCTGTGTCCGGTATGCGATCGATCGCTCCTGCAAGCGCCGCTTCCTCGTCCATCATTCCTACCACTTCGTAATATTCGACGCCTTCGGCCAACGGCGAGAGTCTTCTTCCTTCAGGTATAACGGTATCGCGCGCAAATAAATTCTTATACGCACCGCGGCCGAGATACGTATTTATGAGGATGCAGTTCACTTCTTCGCCCTTAAGCGTCGTTCCTGCTTTGATATGGCTTCTCTTTATAGAAGCGTTCTCGAGGGTTGTCGGAAGTTCTGCCGAGCTTTCGATACTCGAGTGGAAATCGTAATAGAATAGGCCTTTTACCGTAATATTACCGCCGAGGAATACGTCTTTATAGTCTTTGCGATTGTCTTTCGCGAGCACGTCATGGCCGTCTTCCATAGTAAAGCACATGACGTCTTTCTCTTTCACGCCCACCGCTCTCAGATGCTGGCGATTATATTCTACGAAGTCATTTATCGAATCCACGACCGTCTTTATGTCTTTAAGTCCGCTTCGCTCGAAGCTCTTGGGCTCGAACCCTACGAGTCCCTGGTCGACCATAGCTATAGGATAAGACGATCCGGGGAATTTAGCCCTGCGCAGGGAAGGAGGCGTTTCTCTGTAATCATCGTTCAATACTACGAGGAATTCCCAGGCAAGGAATCCGATATCGAATTTGCCCGGATCTTCGAGAGACGGATAATCGAAAAGTTTGGATGTGACGGCGCCGTCTTTCTTCTCTTTACGGGTGATCTCCCACAAAGCTTTCGAGAAGATAGTTTTGTTCGTATTGATAGGCATGAATCCTTCTTTGTCGGAAGCAAGAAGGGCCTCTTTCTTCTCGCTCAACAGGTCCTGAACGAAGGACAGTAGCTCTATCTCCTTTTCGATAGGCTTACCCTTACTGCCTATCTTAGGAGCTGTCAGGACTTTTGCTTTCATGGCGTCCTCGAATATCTTCTGGAGCTTCTCCGAAAGCTTCTTAGTTAAAGGCTTTATCTTCTCTTTCGTCTCTTTCTTTATCTTGCTCCAGTCGTCTATCTTATCGAGCTCTTTCTTCAGGTCTTCGACGAGCTTTAATACGCCTTCGTCGCCGTCCATAAATTCATGGTGGAACCCTACGGCCTTCAACTGCTCTATCCTGCGCTCGATCTCGCCGCTCTTTATTCTCGTAGGCGCGTACATCATCATTATCTTATGCCAGTCGCCTAACTGGACCGGTCTGCCTACGCTGTCTGTCACGAAATTACCTTTATTCTTTATCTCTAACGACTGCCTCGAGCACGGAGTGGCGATAGCCCGCTCGCTCACGCCTTTTAAGAACGCGACGAGTCCGGTATGGACCATTGTATCGAGTTCCAGAGGCGAGTGTTCGCCGAAATGGACCTGGAATTGCCCGACATCCTGCATCCTGGCGCCCTGGACCCGGCCGTCGCGGTACTGGACGAGCTGTTTTATGCGGCCTGCGTAAGTTTTGGACGTATCGGAATTGATAAGGTGCTTTATCAAAGGATCGATATCGACGGGTTTTACGGTATCAGTAGAATCATGCTTCATATGCCACAGAGCTCCCGCTATGCCTTTAAGGCGGGTTTCCCGTTCATTCTCTGCTTCCGGCAGATCGACGCCTGCGCCCGTAGCTACGATGCTATCGATAAGCTGCGCCTGCGCCTCTATATCGGGCAGGGCGCGCAATCTCGCGGCGAGCGCTTCGTATTTTGAGTCCGTAAAATCGATATCGCCTTTCGCGTAGACTTCCATAGCCATTTCCGTATTCGCGCCGTGGCCGCCTGCCTCGTCCTCTTCCTTAATAACGAGTATTGCGTTATCCGGCACCGCGGCCCTGCGTTTGATCAGGCTTACCACGTTCCTGGGAAGAAGCTCTTCGAGAGCTGTTCCATTTTTCTCAGACAAGAGCTTCTTAGCCTCATTGTAATAACCCTCTTCGTTCAATATATAGGAAAGCGTATTCTTACCAAGAGGTATTACGGGCCTTATGCCTACTGACAGGAACGATATCGCGCCGTAGAGTTTATTTACGTTGGAGGTGCCGAGCATCTCGTCGAAGCTCTTATTGACGTGCTGGTCCGGCGAACGGCGGCTTCCCTCACCGCCTGCCACTATGACAGGGACGACCCCGTAATGTCTGTTGTAATCGGCCTGTGTCAGAGAATCGATAGAAAGCTCTTTTCCGGTTCCCGCGGTCTTCTTCGATAGCTCGTCGCCTAAGGTTATAGACATCATCGCGACTGCCGTTAATGCCAGCCTGACCGCCTCAAGCTCAAGACCGGAAGCCTGCAATAATAGCTTACGCGCAGTCTTTAATTGCTTATCCGCCTCTTTATCATCTTTGCCTTTTGCCTTCTTATATGCCTCGAACGCTTTTACGGCCTCTTTTCGTTCGGCTACACCCCTGTGCTGAAGCTTAAGTATATTTGCCCCGTCCATAAAATCATTCTGTATATCTATCCTGACGGTATTAAGCACAAAATCCATAAACGCCGCGTCATCCGCAGGGATATCTCTGCCGGGATAAAGTTTAGCAAGAGCCTGCCGCAGTGATGCACCTATATTTTGTGTATGCCTTCCCGCGTCATCGAGATGCGCGTTATCGCCAAGAGCGAGGAATTTCTGCCAGAGATCTTGTATTATAGCCGCCTTGTAACCTTTGAGCTTATCAAGAGGCCTGTCCAGATCGCTTGTTTTTAATTCTCTGTCGAGAGTGCTTTCGTCGAAGCCAATAATAGGTTTCAGCTTCTCGTTCCAGTCGACTTCCCATATATTTATATGGTCATACGCTTCTTTTCTCAAATCGTAGACTATAGCGTCATCGTTTCTCAGTAGTTCCAATGCCGCACCCGCATCTGCCAGACCGCAGGCATCCTGCACTATTTTCAATGCCGCCGCGTCGGCAACCTTAGAATTTTCCAGGTGGCGCGTTACGCCGTTGGCCATATTAGCGCCTATCCTATAAAGATCGATAAGAATGGCGGCCACTTCATAAGACGGCATATCGTTCAGGACGAGCGGCCGCAGTATAAACCTTATATTCCCGTTCTTATCTTTCGTAACGGTGTCAGAACGCCGCGCAAATTCCAGGGCAATGTTTATTTCGGCATCGGACGGAGTTTTAGACGTAATAAGGCCCTGACCGGTCAGGCTCTTCACTATCTTCGCGCGCTCCTTTACTGCGGCGTCATCTTTAAGGCCCTTTAAAAGCCCCTCTATAGTAGAAGGCCCTACGTCCAGCTTGGTGTCGTCCACCACAAGGCCGCCTTTACGCTCTATCTCTTCTATCTTCGCAGCCACATCTTCGTCGGCTTCTTTTATACGTTTAAGCGCCGCCGTGAACGAATTATGCTCCGTATCCACGGCTATGGGCAGTCTTGCCTTGTCCGTCTTGCCGGCCTTTCCTGCTTCTTCGACGAGAATATCGCATATCAAGACATTGCCGGCTTCATCATCCTGGCGCCGCGCGCCGACCTTATATTTGTCCGCTATAGCGCTTACATCGGCCGCGGCTATATCGCTTATCGAAGCGTCTTTTAACGCGCTTTCAAGGAATGAGATCGTCTTCTTCTTTTTAACCTCGTCCTGCTCTATCTTCTCGAACGCGATGTAAATTAAAGGCCTGTGTATGCGTTCGGCATCCGCAAGCCTAGGATAAAGTAAACCTAAAGTAACATGATCACCTTTTTCTTCGGCCTTGTTTATCTGCGCCCGTATCGCGGCCGCTTCGGGATTTTCCCAGATCCTCCATAAGACGACCAGGAACTTGACTAGCGATTCGTCCTTGTCCATGGCGGAGGCGGCGGCATCCATATAAGACATCCGGCTCTTCTTCATGAAATTCTCGAAGCCGGCGATTTCCGCGTTCGTAAGAGAGTCTTCGAGCATCTTGCGCGCCTTCTTAAGTCTCATAACGAGCCTTACCCTGCGCTCAAATTTATCGGTAGTCTTAGCCATAACGTCGCGCCTCGTCAGAAGATTGACGAACCGCTCGCTCGTGTCGGGTTCCGGCAGAAGCTCGTTCTTCTGCGTCTCCGTCATCTGGGCTATGAGCGATTTGGCCAGCTCCTCATCCTTCGACATTATTTCGGCCAGGAACTCGATATAGCTGATACCTTGTTCCCTTAAAATTTCCCGCACATATGCGTTATCTATGACCAACCCCATGCCAAGTGCGGCGCGCATCTCGTTCGTGAGCCTATCAAAGAATGCTTTGTGATCTTTTATGCGCGCGGGCATATCTTTGCCTCTGTAGTAGAGCGTTACGTCGTCGGCCTTGCGCGCGGCTTCCGAAGGATACATCTTGCCGGCCTCAATGAATTTGCGGAGTTTATCCGGATCAAACCTGCCCTCGCGGCCCACTCCTCTTATATCGGCGATATTAAGCATTACCATAATGTTTGTAAATGCCTGAGCGCCCGATTTGGCGCCGCGCTCCGGCGTTACGGATACACCCGACATCGCCGCGGCGGATTCGCCGAGGCCGAAGTAGGCATCTTCGCCGTACCCGAGGCGGCTTACAAAGCTGTGGTTCTCGACAAGAGAGCTCGCCATATCGATAAGCTTTTCGTCCCAGTTGAATCTGTCACGCAATATCTTTTTGACCATAGCGGCCGAAAGGTGCACGTGCTGGGGCCACGAGACCGATTTACCTATATCGTGCAGTAATATCAGCATCCAGACGAGCGTCCTGCCGTCTACCTCGGACACTTTACCCGCCTCAGGCGACGCCGACCTGACACGGAACCCGGAGATCTCCCTGTAGAATTCCACCACTTCCATAAAGCCTTCGAAAGTAAGCGAGCTGAGTGTGCCGCCTGTCCTGTCTATATATTTCTGATGTGCCCGGCCGAGTTCTGTCTTAAGGTCCGCCGCGGCCTTCTTATCGCCTCTCGCCTCAGCTTCCTCTATGGCGCTAGCGGCGCGGGCGGCGTCGTCAAGTATCTGCAGGTTATTGAGTATGCGGAACATGTGGGCCATCATATGGTCATAGTCATGCGCCCTCTCGACGTGGAGAAGGTCGAGATCGGCAAGTTCAGGCAATAGTTTAAATAATGACTTGTCTCTTATAGCAGACTCAAGATAGCCGGCCGTGTCGCCGCCATTTGCAAGTTCAGCGTTAAATCTGTCCCTTATCGCATTGAGCTCTGCTGCCGGAGCAGCATCTGCCTGGATAGACGTTATAAGTCCGGTCACGATTGAGCCGTCCTTATCACCGTCCTGAGCAAGCCTGTTTCTCATCAATATCCTCGTAAATCTGGACGGATTATCGACAAATGTATCGGATTCCGGAGAAGAAGCAAATATAATAACATTAGCAAGTTGGTCTTCAGGCTTCGCCAATACCAATTCTTCCATAAATTGTTTTATAAGCGCAAGATAACGCGGGTCGCGGCCGGCCCGATCCGTTACTTTTTGCACATTTTTCGAACCTACCACCATGATCCAGCCGTCGACAGCACTCTTCACAGTATCGCTGTCTGCCGCAAGCCCGCACATAGTAATGACGCTGTCCCGCAGCGGAGCCGAAGGCACTTCGGCACGGCTCATAACACTGTCGATCTTAGCTACATCGGCGTCCGACATCAGGCCCACTTCACGCAATAATTCCGAGAAGCTCGCTATATGAGCGCCGTTCGCCGCACTGTAAACGGTGCCGCTAACCCACGGATCATCGTCGACTTTCTCGACCCCGAAGAGCTTTCCGCCGGCCTTCACAACGGAGTCGTTAAGGGGTTTGACGCCCATTTGCTCCGCCACAATGGCCCTGACGGTCCCTTTCGGCGATTTCTTGGTACTCGTATCTCCTACGAGGGCCTTCATGAAATCCTGCTCGTCGACGTCGTTATAATTGCGCCCTTTAAGAAGTTTTTTCATGTGGTGATCTTTGAATTCTTTATATTCTTTCTTAAGGTTTGCCATGACCTCGTCGCGCGATATTTTACGGATGATCATGACCTGCTGTATATCGCCTTTTAAGTAGTCGAGCATGAACCTTATGGCGCGCACTTCTTTTGAAGCGCCATGAGTCTTTTCCATTGCTTCGAGCCAGCCCGTAAATCCGCCGCCGTCTTTTGCCGCGACAAATCCGAGGCCCTGTTCTATTTCGGCCTTTGTGACGGATCCGTCGTTCTTGAGCTGTTTGACTAAAAAGTCCACGCCTGTCGCTCCCCATCTTTCGATGACCGACTGAGCGCTCATCCTGCGCCTATGGAGAGTCACGACCTGGAAACCGAGCTTTTTAGTCAAATGCTCCAGTATCTTCTTCCTTAATTCAGGGTTGAGTCCGCCGAATTCTCCGCCTTTAAACAGCATAAAACTTACCGCGGACTTATCGCCGTTCTTATCGTCTTTCGCTTTCGTCTGATTGCGATCGTAAAGTGCGGTCAGGCGGGCTGTCCTTGTCTCGAGGGCCTTGTCTCTGGCCGTCTCGTCATTCCGCACAGCTTGTGCAGCGGCAGTCAAAACAATTTGTTTTGCGACGTTCGCATCACCTTTGGCCTCAGGAGGTTTAGTGTCGATCTCCGTGAACATACCCGGATACTGCTCGAGCGTGGCCGCGACCCTGTCGCGCCTGTCGCGCAGTTCTATCTCGCGGGCGACATCGCTTAAATCCCTTGTAATGCCTTCATCGGCTATCATCCTGTCGCGCTCTCTTCTTGCGCGCTCGGCGAGATCCGCTTTCAGATAGAGGTTCGTCGCCGCTCCTTCGGCAAATCCGCGGCCGGCCACCACGACTCTGCCCAGACGCGCGGCGAGTCCTACGATCGCACGCTCGCGCTCAAGCATCTCGGAGCGGAGCTCATCGGTCGCGCGGAGCGCGCCCACGGCCTCGTCTATCTCCGGGGTGTGGAGCAGGCTTTCCGAAACTATCTCATTATCTACGCGGATCGTGCCGTCCCTGAACGAAACACGAGTGTCCCGGACTATCTTTAAAAGTCCTTTCGGATCGTCAAGCGATGACAGCTCCCCGCGCTTTACGGCCTGGATAGCTTTATAAGTATAAGCCCTGTGGATATTGCCTTCATCTATATACGCACAGCCGAGATTCGCGGCCAGATCTTTTGCGGTCGTCGTCTTGCCGCTCCTGGCCTGTCCTACGACATTTATGATATTCTTATCCCTTAAGAGATCGGCCATCTGCTTGAATGCGCTCGCACGGTCGTCACCCTTGGCCGCGCTCCTTACGTATCCTCTTAAAATGAGCGCGCGTTTGGCATTCTGCGGCAGTGAAGAAGCATGGATCGCGGCATCGTCGTAATCCCACATCAGATATTCGATCATTATATCGTTATCGGCGTAACCTTTGTTCCACGCCTTCCAGAGAGAGCCGAAGACCCCGATCCTTTCGGCCGCGCTAAATCTGTTTATAGCCGCGAATTTGCGGCCGAGAGCATCTTTAAGAGACTTTATCGCGTCAGAATTCTCGGAGAAGACGTATACGGCGGAATCGAGTATTTTTATAAGCTCGTCCGAGCTTAAGCTTTCGACATCAAGGACGTTCTGTGCGGGTATCGAAGCATCTATCGAATTCCTTACGAAAGCAAGCTTTAAATATTCCGTGTAAATATCGGTCGCAGCCGCCGTGTTTGCAGGCATTTCCCTGCCGAGACCCGCGGCCATATTGCGCAAAGTCTCGCGCCTTACGGCTTCCGCTGTTTCGGGAGCTTTCCTCCTGTATACCGCCAAACCGGCAGGCATGCGGGACTCCTCAGCCAGTTTATCCTGCAGTTTTTCTTTGTCTGAAACCTGCGGCAGTAAGGCGATTGCCTCTTCGTAACCGGCGCGCCACAAAGCGCAACCTGAGCCGGCAAGCTTGGTCTTGCCGGATTCCGGCAGACCCGGCATGGCAAGGAGCGAATTGTAAAGTTTCTTCGAATTTTCGGGATCGACCGGCGCGGTAATATCGAACGCCCGGAATTTGATAGATATCCCGGTCCTCGCTTCGGCCTGGGCGGCGTTGAAACGGTCCATGGCGTCGCTCAATACGGCGTCGAATACTTCATCACTCGTTCCGCGCCCTGTAAGCAGCATCGGCACGGCGCCTTTTAACCCTATGTAACGGCCTGCCTCGCCCTCCGAGCTTCCGTAAAGCGCGATGTCATGCTTTACTATACTGTCATACAGTTCTCGCAGGGCGGCCCTTAATATAGCCTCGGCCCTGTCCTGCCCTACATTCGGCTGTTTCTCCAATTCGCTCATCGAAAGCGTAACGGGTTTGCCGTTTATCTCCATAGTAAATTCGGGGAATATCGTAACTATATCGACGTCTTTCTCGTTAATGACGACGGCGTCGAAGAGCTGGTTAAATCCGACCCTGCGGCCCAGCGTCCTGGACGCCGTATTTTCGACAAGCGCAACAATATCGGACACGCTCATATTGGCCGTCTGGTTATCGCGATACATATCGATGACAAATATCTTCCTGCCTGAGCGGTTGGCCAGAAGAGCTTCTACTATATTACGGTTAAAGAGATTCGAGACTGTCGCGCTCAATCCCAGCGTAGGATCGAATACCGCGATATTGTCAGTCCTCGCCAGATCTCCGGCTATAGCCTGGCCCGCATTGCGGCCTACCGCGGCCTCTATATCGCCGCCGGCCAGGGCCCCGACATCTATGATCTTCGAGTAATTTTTAACGTCCCTGATATTGGCCTCGCCTTTACGCAGACGGCTTGAGATAGTCATAACGCGTCCGCCTATCTCCAGGGCATTGCCGGTCGCGGCATTGACACCCCTGCCGTCATCACTGAGCGGTATCTCCGCCGCCGCGTATCCGAGCCGCGGCGCAAGGTATGTCCTCTCGGGCGTCGTAGCGTCAGCCGCTATATTGGCTGCGCGCACCTCTTCTATCTGCCATACTTCCGTCCCTACCTTTATATATATATTGCCTTCGCTGTTACCTATGGTAATGCCGTAAACTTCGCGCTCATCGCCTGCCCGCATGACCGATCTTTGCTCCGTTCCCGAAATATCGGTATATCTCATGGATACATCCTGAGTCCTGCCCGTGCGGTCCGTCTTCACGGCTATAGATACGTCGCGTTTGTTGAACTCCGTATTTATCACGTTCTCGTCGTATTCGGCGTAGACCTCATACGGCGGGATGGTCCGGGCCATCTTATTCACCGAAACTTTTTCTTCCGCGGCCAGTTTGCTTAAGAGATCGGAAACACCGGATACATCCTGAGTATTCGCCCGGGCAAACGCACCCCTGTGAACTTTCACTCCGGCACTAATGAGGTTATCAACTTCATCTGTAGAGGCGGTAATTAGTTCTATATCGGAGCCGGGCCTATTGACATTATCCGAAACGGCCTTATTGCGTTCGGCCATGTCCATCCACTCTTCCTCAAAGCCGCTGGCATTGAGCATCTGCGGAATATGGCCCGCCCTCTTAGATTCGTCTGTCACAGTAAGCGCGCCGATACCCGCTTTCGCAAGCCGCTTCTTCGCCTGTTCCGCTTCTTTGCCGTATGCCGAACGGCGCAGGAACGCGAGTCCGCGCTTTACGGCGTCACTGCCGAATATGCGCTTCTTCTCTTCCTTGAACGTCTTCGTCGCGGCGCCCCTTATCGAGCGCATTTCGGATATGAAGTTACGTATATGGTAATATTTATCCGTTCCCGTACCGGTCTCTTCATAAATGTCTTCTGCAGAGGTGCCGGTCCCGCCTAAAAGCCACATAGTGAACAATTCATGGAACTCGGCGGCGGAAAGCTGTCGCATCTCGAAGAGGAACCTCGAGAATTGATACGCGTATTCCGGATCGACCGCGTGTTTGTCGATAGACCTCTGTATCGCGGCCTCGCCTGCGGCGTGTATGAATTCGGCCAGATTGAATAAGAGCTCGACCTGCGTAGTATCGGGCGCTGTCGTGAATATTTCGTTGTGGAGCATTACAAAGTCTTTGAACTGACGCTTCTGGGTATCGGTAAGGCCCGGATATAATTCGTCGAGGAAGTCCGCGCTCGCGTTAAGCGCGGGCGGATAAGCATGCAGGGCGGCCGCTCCGGCGGGAACAGGATATGAATTATACCTGGCCACGCTGTTGGTAATGAGCATTTCGCGCAGGCGCGCGCCCAGTCTCTTCGACTGCGATGACTCGAATACGCCGCTGTCGGTAAGTTCGATAGGATGGCCGAGAGAGACTTCGCTATACGGATAGTGGAGATGGTACACCATAGCCTCGATACCGGTGCGCAGTAACGTGTTGATGTTAAAGACCAGTTCGCGCTCGTCTTCCTGTTCCTGAGTTTTTACGGTATCGAAAATTATCTCCGCAGGCTCAGGCAGGCCCTCATCGCTGAACCATTTTCTCACATCAGCTTCGGTAAGACCCGAGGCGTCCCATTCGAAACGTTCTATGTTACGCGCAAGATCGTAGTATTTCGGAGCGGCTATGAATTCTTTTACGTCGGGCTTCCTGCCTTCCAGCCCTTCTTTATATATTATGACGGCTTTTATGAAACTCGTTATAACGCCTTCCGCCATACTTTCCACTATCCGGAATTTGTCCGCGCCCGGTTTTATAACTCCTGTGTCTTTGAGCCTCCGGTAATAGAGCTCCACCATATTCCTGAATTCGGCGTTTGACGGATCCTGGGCGCGCGCGGCAAATTTTACCATGAGAGAATCGAAGAATTTCTCCGGGGCCGGCTTCTCGGCCATCGTCTCCCGCATGATATCTTCCATAGCATCGTGCACCTTGCCGAGTTCTTTTCTGGTAGCCGGCAATATTATATTCTTAGATCCGTCGAAGGCGGCGCCTTCCATCATACGGCGGGTCAGCCAGTAGCTGGCCGCGTCCCTTGCGACGTATATATTTACGCGGTCGGGGTCTTTTTTGTCTTTATCGATCATCTGCCGGACTACATACGGCAGAAGCCTCGTAATGGCTATGAGAGCGTGATAGAAGGTGTATGCGCCGCTTGCGGCGTATGCTTCGCGCATAGAATCGATCAAATGATCGCGGCGGCATGAAAGCATGAAGGCGCGGATCTTTCCGTTAAGGTCTGCAGGCGTTACGGTCCCTGAGAGAGCCGCGGCATCCGTAGATATGGTCTCCGCTATTTCATCGGGCACCGAGAAAGTCGTGTGAATAGGAGTGTAGGCTGTTGCGATCTCTGTCACGTCGACAGGCGGGTTGGAGTCGGATATCTTGGCTGTCGGCGCGGGAGGAGCCCTTGTCGGAGCAGTATGTTCTATTATGAATTCTCTGAAATCTTTTATATCGTCTGAGGGCATCAACCCGAAATCTATCAGCAATTCATCGTTAGTGCCGGATGAGTGAATGCCGTTGGCGCTGGCAAATATCGTAGTGCGCGGCGCTGACATGTTATAACCTTCGTTGACGGTATCTTCCAGAGCGCCGCCTTTGCGCAGTTCCTCGCCCACGAGAGCTCTCAATGTGCCGGGCGCGGCGCGATCGGTCTGTGCGTCGCCTATTAAGAGTTTATTGACGAATTCCTGCTCGGTCGCATCGTTCAAACCGATGCCTTCGGGTAGATCGAGCGCCTGGCGCGCCTCTTCGGCAGATATGCCGTAATCTTTCAGTATGTCATCCCTAGAAACTTTTCTCTCAAGGCATATATACTGCGTATCTTTCTGCAGATAAGACCACAGGAAGTAAAGTCCGCGTATCCTTTCGACGCCGTCGTAAGTATCGTTATTGTATTTCTTCAGTATATTTTCCAGCCATCTGTTAAAACGCTCACCCTCGAACCTGTTAAGGGCATGTAAGGCAAATCTGTATTCCGCGGGCGTTATGGTGCGGCGTATATTATCGAGGAGTTTCTTTATACCTGTCGGCCCCCATCTCTTCAATACGTCATCCGTCGATATCTTATTTGTCCTGCCGGCTTTCACATTATAATGGCGCGCCAGCCTCGCGAGTATCTTCTGCCTGACCGCCCAGTCCAATCCGCCGGAATCTCCGCCTTTTAGGACGACCATCGCGTAAGACTTATTATCCGCAGATCTCGTCATGGCATCGTAAAGTTCCATCCTCGCGGTATCGCGCCTCATCGAAGCGCGCAGGGCCGCGAGATTCACATCCATCTCGCTTACCATCGGCGCGGCCTCGGGAGCGGCTGTGACCGGCGCGGCCTCGGGAGCCGACGCCCATTCGTAATACACACGGTCCCTGCCTTCTAACTTGGCCTCAGCAGTTGCCTGTCCTGCCGCCAGTATCACATCGTCTACGGTCCTGCCCGGCGCCATATCCGCACCGCCTATCGACACACTGAAGGCGGGAACGACGCGTTCCGAACCTTCGCGTATAGTTAAAGTCACGGCCAGTTTATTCAATTTATTATTCCAGTTCTCTACGCACTGCCTCGCCGCTTCTTCAGGGCGCTGGCCGGGCCGTATGTCGAAGAGGAATATCGCTTCCCCGTTCGCGTCTATAGCAAGGGTCTTGCCGACCACTTTGTTTATCTCCGCTCTCCTTGCGCTGTCTATATCTTTAAGGCCTGTTAAAGTCGCCTTGCCTATAGCCCCGCTGCTTCGCTCCGTAACACCGCGGCGTATGCGCTCAAGTATTTTTTCGGCAAGTTCCCGATCTACGAGAGTTTTGTTTTTCGTATATATGACTATGTGCGATTCGTCGCCTTTAAGGCTTACCTGTATAACGTTGATATTGGCAAACGCCGGATCTTTTCCTATATCGTCCCGTATTATATCCTGGATGATTATTCGGACCTTACCGGCAAGCTGCTGCTCTCTGCCGTATGCCTCGAGCATCCTCGTTATCCTGTCCATATCGACGAGGCCTATGACAAAATCGGTGCCGTGATCTGTCAGCTCCTGCAGTATCCTCTGTCCTTCTCTGCGGGAAGTCACCCTCTCTTTACGCTCCATAAGCGGCACAAATTTTCTTACGGCCGCGGGCTTTTCTGCCTGTCTGAGTGTTCCGCCGTCGAGATCATATACGGGAAGCTGTATGCCGGCGATCGTATCGAGATTTCCGCGGCCTCTTACCATGACGAGGTCGGCGTTACGTAAAGCTCCCGCCGCGCCTTCACCGAGATTTTCCAGGTCTATGCCGTAACCGGCCGGGCCGTCTTTTACCAGAATGAATCTTCCTTCGGCGCCTTCGCTTAAGAACTGCAGAGGATGCGTTGCGGGCAGGTTATTTATATCCGCTATAAGCGCGTCCTTCGCCGTGCCGTCCGGGACGTTCGCATTTATAAAATTGCGTAAATCATCGGCCGCGGTCGGCTCTTCGAGCCTTATGGCCTTGAGCGCTCCGATAAGTTTAGTTCTATTATCTTTATCTTCAACGGCGTCGAGTGAGTCTTTTGCGCGCGACTGTATCTGCTTTAAGAACGCCGCTTTCATCTGCCTTAAATTTACAAGCAGGTTTTCCACGTCTGAGGCGGTGATATTTCCGGCAAACCTCCGGGCCTTAGGCAAGGCAACCACAGTAAGGCCCGGATTGCCGATAAGCATGTTCTGGATAAGGATGAGATCGTTTATATCTTTTACGTTGTCGCCCAGGACGACCACTATCTTATTCATCCTGCCGATACCGTCTATGGCGGCTGAAGGCGCTTCGCCTGCCGCGAGTGCCTTAAAGTTATTTTCCCTGTTCGCCTCGTCTATAGATTCTAATTTTTCGGCAAGCGCTTTCTCGTCCATCTTCTTTAAGGCTATCTCCATGGCCATAAAGTTGAATGTGAGATATTCGGGTATCGTAAGGTCGAGCCACAATTCATGCCCGAGATACGTAGGAGTCCACGCGTTGAATATCGCGACGATGGACTTAACATAACTGGTCCATTCTTCATCCGTTATATTTCTCGCGGCCAATTCGGAGCCGATCATCTCTTCGGCCATAACTACGACTTTTGCCCTGTCAGAATCACCGAGCGAGCCGACCTTTACCGCCCTGGAGTAACGCGGATCTACATAACGCGATACGAGATCTTTCGCTCTGGTCCCGATCTCGTAATACGCCGCATCGGCATCGTCCACTTTTTCCGCTCTCGCCAGCAATATGTCTTTGGCGTGGCGCTCGGCGCGCATCAGCGACATTCCAGTGGAAACACTGACCATAGCCGCTCCCGTGCTGACTGCCGGCGCGGCGCCTGCGGCGGCGCCCTTCTGGTAACCGCCTTTAGCCGGCGCTGCTGCGGCCGGTGCCGCGGCCTGAGCTGCGGGCGCTGCGGCCTTCGCCTGATATCCACCCTTAGCGGCAGAGGCTGCGGCCTGAGGCTGTGCGGCTTGAGCAGGTGCGGCGGCCTTAGCCTGGTAGCCTCCCTTGGCGACCGGTGCTGCTGCCTGTTGGGCCTGAGCGGCCTGCGGCTGTGCGGCGGCTTTCGCCTGGTAGCCGCCTTTGGCGGTCGGCGCTGCTGCCTGAGGCTGTGCGGCCTGAGCGGGCGCTGCGGCTCCCTTCTGGTAGCCTCCTGCCCTCGCGGCAGGCGCCGCTACAGGCGCCGCGCCTCCCGCAACCGCGACTCTCTTCTCGCCTGTAACCTTCAGAACACCTCTCGATTTCAATAACGCTATAACGGCCTGTGAACTTTCACGGTCGGAATTCACTTTAAGATTTATGGCGGTGATATTACGTCTTTCTTTTCTCTCGCGGCGCGCGTTCATCGCTTCATTTATCACAGCCTCTATATTTATACCTTTATTCTTTATGAATTCCAGCGCCCCTACGGAACCCAGGATGCCGGTCATCACTTCTATATTAGCGGCGTTTACGTATAGGCTTAATATCATTTTATGCAGTTCAGCATCGGCAACCGCCGGCTTGTCCGCTTTAGCGAAAAATTTCGTCAGCACTTCTTCTGTGGCCCTGTCCATAACAAAGTCGGTGTCCGCATATTCGCCCATAAATCTGAGCGCCCTGAATACCTGCAGAAACGTTATGTCGTTTTCGACGCCTGCGGTGAAATTGAATTTCAATACACGGCTTTCGATATCCCACTGGCCGTCGTATTGGTCGTAAAGTCTGTATTCGCCCTGTCCGCTCCTCGATACTACAAGGCGGTTTATTGTAAGGTCTGGGAGCTCTCCGAATACCTGTTCATTGCCTTCGAGAGCATATATCGTCCCGTCCTCACCGACCGCCGCGGCGAATTGGACATGCCTGCCGTCGACTACCGCTGTATTATTCTTTATATCCTCGGCAAGGACTCCCCATCTTTCCGCATGACGTCCAAGCTCGGCTTCCGCCTGCCTGAGGGCTTCATCTCTTACGGCTTCATGGACCATATAGCGCCTTAATGCTTCCTTTAATACGTCCGGCTCTTTTACGCCGCGGCGCCTTAGCAATAGATCTACGACCGCGCCCCTTAAATGCTGGGCAAACCTATCCTTAAATCTCGGGTCTGCCTGCAAACGTTTTATCAATTCCGACCAGCCATGCGGCGACCTGCCAAGCGCCTGCCTTACCTCACGCTCAGCCTTCTCCTTAGCCTGGGAAACCCGGACACGCACCATAACGTCTATATCTTCCGTTTTATCTTCCCTGTCCATGATCGCGTTACGCACAGCGCCGCCGAATACCATTACATCGGGAGAGCTCTTCGCCATGAACGTATCCAGCGCGCCTCCGGCAGGTATCTCGCCTTCCAACATACGTCTTGAAACATCCCAGCCGCCGTCTATGACCCATTCCCGCTTCGAGGTGAGCTCTTCGCCGGTAAGCCCGTCTGCTACTTTAGCAAATCCTGCCGCAACAGCCTCCTTCATCCCGTCCTTCTTTTCGGCCTGGAGTTTCAATATCAGCTGTTGCCATGCTTCTTTGGAACCGTCGGACTGTCTGTGAAATGCCTGAATATCCGCCGCGGGTAGCATAGCCTCGGAGAGATCTCTCTTGCGATCGTATCTCAGGTCATGCGTAAGATTATTCACGCACCTGTCCATATACAAGGCCGCGTCGCGCCGGACGAGATAATCGAATATCCTGACCATTGCTTCCGGATCCTCTGCGCCGCCCACGACATCTAAAAGCGCATTATATACACTCCTGTATCTGCGCAGTATCTCTATCTTGGAAAATCCCATGTTTTCGCGTCTATACATCGCGTCACGGACCCTTCTCAGCAACTTCCCGCCGGATCCCGTAACGGCTTTAAGCTGGCTCATCGTATGTTCGCCTTCATACATGCGCCGTTCGACATTAACGCGCTTGCCTTTATTAAGCTCTTTGGCAACCAGCTCTCTCTCTTCTGCGTCAATACCGTTCTGATATGCGATCAGCATCTCCACCTCTTTGTCCGCGGTAAGGCTGAGAAGATCCTCGACGGCGTCGAACGCCTCGCCGGCCTTCTTACTATCTTTTACGTAATAATTTATAATATCGCGGACGATGCGCCTCTTTTCCGCGAGCGACGTATAAGGCCAGTATGTATCTCCGAGCCTGCGCGGGCCTATGCGCCCGGCTATCGCCGCTACCGCCATTATGAGTTTATAACGGTCTTCGTCTATCTGCCCGGCGAGAAGGTCCATGATCGCGGGCTTTCGCTCGGAAAAGATCCTCGACATAATACGCGCCCTTAAAAGACTCGGCGTCTTCTGCCACTCGTTCTTCCACTCCACATCCCAGAATTCCAGCTGGTCTAGCTCTTCTCTCTCTATATCCTTATAAAATTCAGACTCTCTGATACGGTGTATTTCGGCTTCCAATTCCCGCCTGCCCTTGAGATCAAGATTGGTAAGGTAAAGCAGGTAGAGGCGTATCCTGTCGAGATCCGGATTGACATCTACCGACGCAGCCATAAGCTCATTTATCTTTTTTATCGCGCCGCGGTCATTAACGGCTTCGCCCTCTATATCTTTCTGAAGCTCCGACGCCGTGTGCATAAATGTGAGATCTTCGTGGCTCGTAGTGCCGCCGAATTGGGCCGAGTACCAGATAAGATACGGGCCGACTATCCACGAGAATAGATAGATCGGGAACCCTCTGAAGGCAAGAGCAGGGTCGAGTATTTTTAACACCGGGCAATTCGCGCCGGCGAATACGTATAATAAGGTAAGGGCGAGGATAGACGTCCCGAGTATCGGCGCCCATTTATACTCGCGATATACCGCGCCCAACGGGAGTCCCCGCGCCGACATCCTCTCCGCCTGCAGAAGCGTAACCCACTCGAACCTCCTGCCTGTGAGTATCGTGATAACGCCTTCTTTGATATCTCCCGTTCTGTAAATGAGGTTTATCATAAGGATACCGGTACCTATCAGGGTCTCCGATATCGCCCTTTTCGCGATGTAATACAATTCGGGAGCTATGGCAAGCCTAATAGCCTTATTGTATGCCTCTTCCGTTCCCCTTGATCTCAATACTCGCATGCGCAGTTCTATAAGTTTTATTATTGAGACAGGCACCGCGAGCCATGGTAACGCCGACGGTATGCCTCTTATCCAGTCGAGCAGATAAGTCGCTGACGGCACAGCGCGTATAGCATTTTCGAGATAAGCGGAAATTCCCGAGAGCACAGCCGCGAACGGCGGGGCGAAGAACGCGGCAGCTATGCCTATGCCGAATATCGTAAGCAGGGCGACATTCCGGACCGGATGCTTCGAGTACACAGCTTTCACAAAAAGTCCGAATAGAACCAAGCCGTACGAAATATGCGTAATATGCGGTATATTCATAACCGCAAAATATGTTATAACAACAATCGCTCCGATAAAGCCCAGGTTAACTAAAGTACGCCATGAGCTGCCCCTGGTTACGGCTCTCAAGCCTTCCACAAACACCTTCTGTCCTATGAGAATAGCAAGAACCCATTCGAATATCCTTATGGCCATCCACGGTTCGGACGATGTCAGAAGGCCTATAACGATGGTGGCAGGAACACCGAGTATAACGAGCCAGGCCACGAACGCCGGCTCCGATATTATACCGCGTATGACAGCGCCTAAGTGCATCTTGGCCTCGAGGGTAAGGTGCGTCCTCCCTATCGTCTTATGGCCTATACCTCCGGCAAGAGTTTTAAGCGCCTGAACGCCTTTGAAATTCAGAAGCTGGAATAAAGCGGTAAATACGAAGTGCTCTATCTTCAGGACAAGGAAGTCGCCCGGTATCCAGCGGTTACTCCTTATACGGGCGGCCTGGAAACTCGAAGGCGTAAATTCCAGCACCCTCATCTTAAGCCTCTGGCCTTTTTCATCCGTGCCCTCGATAATACGCGCCGTATTCGACCACATGGCCTCCCACAGGTCGTGGCTTCGCACATTCCACGGTATTACTTTCTTATAATATATGTCGTTGAATACTTTCGGGGTATTGAATGCCATCTTGCCTACGGCGGATGATGCGCGGTATGCTAAGAAGTTGGCCGGGTCTATGTAAGACAAAATTACCTGCGCCCACACCTGGAAACGCGCATACATGGATTTACCGACGTTGTAATAATCGACGAGCGCCTGGTACATTCCCCACTTCTCTTCGCCTTCCACATCGTATGCCGCGCGGGATATAATCCTCTTAAGGTGATTTGCCGGTATCTCGTTCTTATTGTCCATCTGCGCGGGTAGGAATACGCTTCTATCCGGCTCTACGGCATGTCCGGCTTTATCTTTTACGATATCGAAAGCGCCTCGCGCATCGGGCGTTAAAAGGAATGATCCGACTTTGATCATAACATTTCCGCTGCCGTCTATCGCGAACCCTTCTTCGTTTATAGTAAAGTTACTGCGCTGAGCTATCTGCCTTGTAACTATAAGGTCGCCGGTCTTCTCGTCTATTCTCACCTCTCCGGCGCCGAAAGTCCCTTTGAGACTGATCTCAGGATCGGCACTATCCACGTCTTTATTACGTATGTTATCGAACTCATCGAGAATAAATGTGCCGGCGCGGGCCGCTATAATATCATCGGCCTTTCTTACGGCATTGCCGGCGTCATCTATATATATGTCGCCGAAGCGGGCTATGACGCGTCGGACGCGATAGGTGCCGTCGCGGACTGCGTATGTACCGTGTCCGGCCAGCTGTTGATATTGGACAAGGTTGCCTGTCGCAGGCTCTATTATGACATTATCCTGCACGGTCCTTACGAACGGGAGATCGAAATCGGAAGTACGGTTCTCATCTTTCTCTATGACGGATTTACCTGTTTTCTTAAAATGGATCAGCCTGCCGTCAACTACACGGAAACCGTCGGCATAATTCGCAAGATACCCGCCCTCCACTTCCTTAATAAGACGGCTCTTTACAAGGCGTCCGAATTGCGCGCGGGCCGTACCGGTCAGAGCCTCAAAAGTCTCCGAACTTATAAAGTAGGTATCTTCTCGCCCTGTCTTTCCTATATTAAGGCAATCTGTGTCGGCAAAGCATCCTTCCGCAAAATAGAGATCGGCCTCTTCTTTCGTTATACCGCCCGCGTAGAGATTGCCGTCTTTATCCTCGCGCCAGGTCCCTTCTCTGGCCAGTATCAGGCCGTCTAGCGCGATAGCGTCGCCCGTAGCTTTATCTATCTCCCACCCTCCCACACCGGCCATCTTCTTAGTGCGGCTGCTCGGCTTCGTAATAAATCCTGTGGCGGGATCGACCTCATCGGTAAAGGCATCGAGAAGCGCGCGGTCGAAATGATGATACGTATCAAGCTCGAATCTCCTGCCGTCGTAGAACGCGAGAGGATCTTCCAGTCCTTTGGAGTCCGACGATATCAGCATAGACGCTTTCTTTGTCTTCATAAGGATGCCGTCTTTCGTCAGCTCATACTCATCGTAGAAAGTCTGCGTGTCGGACGGTTCTATGCCGCGCAGGCTTGCAAAGATATTACCTTTCGCGTCCAGCAGTAAACCGTCCTTCGTCAATTTAAGCGTAGTGACTTTACCGGCCGCGTCAGTGGCAAACACGGTCTGGTCGAACTTCATAATGATCTTTTGCGGGAGCGCCCTTCCGTCCTCACCGATCATAGGGGCCCCCGGATGGCGTTTATTTATGAGATTGCCGAAACGGTTTATCTCATACATATCTTTAGTCGCGGCAAGCGTTCCTGTCCTGTCGTCATAAAGATCGCCTTCCAGCATCCTGTACCGGATGGCGGGGTTTTCCGCGTCGTATAGATACATCTCGCTGGTTACGCGTATATCCATAGGCTGGCCGTTTATAACGGACACTTTACGCCTGCGGTAGAATTTAGTATCGTCGGCATATTTCGCTTCCGCAGGCTTATTGGTATTCACGTATGTAGGCCGCATGAAATAATCGGAGATCAGGTTGAAATTTTTGTCCCTTATGAATTTGTCCGGGGCGAGGCGTCTGCCGTCCGCAAATACGGCTTCGCCCGTAAGCGGATCTATGCTATATTCTCCGCGCTCGGCTATTATGCCGCCGGTATACCGCGATCCGTCGGTCCCTTCCATAGCGCCGGTTATCACGGTCAGCCTGTCGGGCTCCGTATCCTCTATGCCGACATGCAGGAAAGGATGGTTCCATCCGTCCATAAGATAGCTTAGGTCCGCGACATACGAATGAGGTTTCAATCCCGCTATATCGCCGCGCGTTACGCCGCTTCGGGCGTTATTGAAGAATATCGAGGCTTTGCCCCTGCCGTACTGCCTTCTTACACTGAGCGCGTCCTCTAAAACTTTCTCGAAATTATTTTTCGTATTAGGATAGTACCCGGAGCTCACTCGCATCGCCATAACGACATTGTCTTCGGCGTCGGATATCCAGCGCCTGCCTGAGGCATCCTCATACAGGTACGGCGCATTAGGATCGGTCACTTCTATCATATTTATATTATTTTTGAAGGACCGTGTCGTGGTGCCGGTGATTATCCTTAATTCCTCGTCGCTCTTCACCGCGCCCATATTATAAACGGCGGTGAAATACCTCTTCGCTATCCTGTTAGTTTTATCTACTAAAGAATAAGAAGGTATGTCCCAAACGGGCGGAAGGTGCCAGAAGCCGCGGATGAAATTGACGAAAAGCGCTCCGACGAACACGATAACCGCCCTTCCTATATAAGCCATACAACCGTTAATATACGTATATATGGCGGCCGCAAGAACGATGAGTCCAGGGATCGACGACAGATATTCGAGCGTCCAGAACAGGTAGAAGAACGTGGCCGCGTTCGTTATGGAGATCATCGCGAAGTTATATACGGTGCCCGTAAAATTATGCCAGTCTTCGGCCCTGGTGGATTTTTTCGTCAGAGAAGAATAAGAGACTTTAAGGAAAGTGGTTACAACATCTATCAGGCCGCCTGCTACGACATATGTAAGCCCCAGTATTACCAGCCCCACCGCTGCGTTATTGAAAGCCGTCCCGGTGAGAGCTCCCGAAAAAGCGGCAAAGTATCCAAACCCTAATGCCGGAATAAGCGGCATAGCTATAGTTAATATGGCCCCGGGCAAGCTTAAGAAAATAGCCGCTGCTATTCTGGCAGGCACCAAAGACAAGAATAAAGTGCCCGTCGCTAATCCGGGGCGGCGCATCTTTACACTATCCATCCAATTGCCGATCATACGGCCGGGCGCCATTAGAAGGCGCGGGAGCTTCTTTAAGAAGCCTATGGCGGGCTTTAACGAAGGCGCAGGTTTCATGTATATTTTTACGCCTACGTAAGTGATTATCAAAAATATTATCGAAGATATGACAGCAAACACGCTTGGCAGGGCAAAAAGCGATGACAAGGACATCGTGACAGAAACATAATTCCTTAAAACCGTCTCCGGCAGGCCCGACATAAGGGACGGCTGTAATATCTTCATTACGGTGATAAGGACGGCTGCAGCCGCCTCCATCTTTATGAAGAATATTCCGAGATTTACGGATTCTATTTTCTGCAGCTTAAATAATTTACCGAGGACAATAGCCACAGCCAGGCTTAAAACGATCGCTCCGGTCGTAATTCCTGCTACGGGTAGTAAACCTGCAATCGGCGTCGTCATTTTCGGAAGCGCCGAAACGGCCAACGCGACGGCCGGGATCGACATTACTGCGAGTAAACCGAATAGGGCCGAACCCTGCCGCGTTCGGTCGGGTCCTTTACCTATCCTTTTTACAGGAAGCGCTCTCTTTCCCTGATCGGGAGGCGCGCGGCCCGACATGCGCTTTGTGACATCGGTCTTGCCTGTTATCTTCTGCCTCGTCCTGTAGAAACTTATCACACCCAGCGAAATAAGCATTAAAAGCGTCACTCCTACAACAAATGCCGCCTTCTTTATCTGCCCTTCCTGCGTATAGCCCTGCTGTCTTAAGATGAGCTCGTCCACTATCACGTCTATCTCTTCCTGCGGTATCTCGCCGACAGGCTTATTCATCTTTATTATACGGCCTACGGCTTCTTCTAAATACGCCGGGGCAAGATCATAGGCGCGATCGCCCAGGAGGTTTTCGATCAAAACCCTTCTCCTGTTGGCATACGCTTCTTTCGCCGTATTCTGGATTATGCCGCTCCACAACGCGTCAAAAGGTTCTTTCACATCCTGCTTCAGATTTTTATACTCGTCCGAGCCGCGCACGATACCGAGTTCGGGGATATTGAGTATGCCTATTATTTTATTACGATCGAACCTGTCGTCATCGAAAATAGCGAGCCTCTCGAGATCGGAGCATGAGCTCTTGAGCTCCAGCTTCTTTAGTATATCGGGATCTTTTATTTCGGCCTTTCTCAATTCAAGCGTCTCTTTCGCTGTAACAAGCAGATCCACGAGCGTAGCGAGTGTGACAGGATGTATCCTGTTGGCGATCATTTTGGCCGCGACACTCGAAATTATATCTTCGCGCCTCGGTTCGAACCGGCCAAAATCGATCTTGCTGAGCTGAGCCCTGACGACATCTTTCATTTCAGCCTCGGACCCCATAACCTTCTCTTCGTCCGGAGACTCGGCTATATTTATGCCCAGGCTCATGCCTACGGCATAAAATACTTCGTTATCGTCCAATTCATATCCGGCCTTTTTGATATCACCGGCTACTTTATAGA
>JAQUSB010000035.1 GCA_028715345.1 Candidatus Omnitrophota bacterium
GATCTCGGGCGAGCGGCACAGCTGGCTGTTCAATCTCCATAATTTCGAACATTTGAATTCGACCAAAGACGTGTGGCCGCGCATGCTCGAAAGGGAGAATAAGCTCGACCCGAATAAGTGCGCGTATTGCGGCAGCGCGGAGGACCTCGTCATCACCCGTATAGTGCAGAAGAAGATGTGCAGGTTCGCGGAAGCGCATAATGTCGTCAGGGCATGCAAAAAATGCAATTCATCGAAGGCCGATAAGGACCTCCTGGATTGGGACGCTTTCGGCACTCGCGACAAGATACCGCGGAGCGTAATGGCAAGATATTTGAAGATACTCTATATGTGCCACGAATGCCACGGCACCACCGATAGCTGCGCGTTCGATAAAAACGGGAACCGCGACCTCGCAAATATAAGGTATCCTTTCGAGAAACCCTGTGACCCCGCCAGAATAAGATCGTAAAAAGCCCGGTGAAAAATAGGTATCTGTCCCTATTTTTATGATATAATACCGGCATGAAAAAAGACACGCCATTTCCAAAGCCATCTGCAAAACTATACGACAGGTTGCGTCTGGCCGTTTCGCTTATCATTGTCAGCCCTCTCGCGATCCTGGCCATCCTTGCCATAACCATAGGTTACCCCCTGCATCTGGTGAAAAAATACGCCATGAAAAAGATCGCCATAGCCTTGGTGATATTTTTATTTGCTGCCCAATCAGCTTACGCGATAAATATTGTCGAGAAACTGCTTTATAAAGAAGACGCGATAAAAATATATAACGCGAAAGTCCTGGTCGTCCCTTTTACCGGCGAGGTGAAATACATATGGTGCGGGAACCCGGAGAACGGGTATTGGATGCCAGTCGCGGGAAAAGTGAAGCAGCAATATCAGGCTTTATACGACAAGCAGAACAATCCTTATTGAAGCTTAAAACTTGCATTTTCCGAAATATGTGATATACTTATGTTAGACGCTTATGAGCGTCGGGTAAGTTTAACCGCCTACCGATAAAGTGGAAAGAACACGGTAGGCGGGCTTAATTTTACCCACTTAATAAAAATATTTAATAATACGCTGTTTAAAAAGAGGGAGAGTGTAAAATGAAATGTCAATTTTGCGGTAAACATATCGATGAAGTCGATTGCTCCTGCGGTTGGTGCACGATCTGCGGCTGGTCGTTTGACGTAAAAACCTTTGCCGCTGCCAAAGATAATAAAGAAAACAAATAGAGCGCCACTGTACAAAATTATATGATATACTCTCCTTTAAGGAAAAAAAGGGGGGGCTTATGAGAAAGATCGTATTGGCGGCGCTCATAATTATTTGTGCGGTAACGGTCATAGTTTCGTTTTTTCTGCCGTGGGCCACGGCAAGCTTGAATGTAACGAAGGTGGCCAGGTCTTTAAGCGAATCGGCGAGCACCACTTTAAAGGAAACGCCTTTTGCCGGGAAATTTGTCAGGGGCCTCGATACGGCCACTACCGCGATCGGCGCATTTGGCGATATGGAAGTGAAGACAGCCGTAAGCGGTTATGATATTCCCACCATGATAAATAAAAGATCCTCCAAGATAGCTCTCTCCCTCGCGCAAACCCTGTTCAAAGACGCGGATAACTTAGACAAGAAAAGCCTCCTGGTATATCTTTTGCCTCTGTTCGGTATAGTCTGCATCGTTCTCACTATCATAGGGTTAAAAAACAATATACCCGTTATAGCCATGGCGGTGATAAGCGGCGCCATATCGGGCGGCGGGCTTTATAAACTGATGACGACGGACCTTACAAAACTGCCGATCCAGATAGCCATAAAGAATGGTTTATGGCAGACGATGTACGGGTATCTTCTTATATGCGTCTTAAGCATTATCTGGCTGGCTACGGACAGGAAAAAATAACCGCGAACTTAAGTTGCCAAAGAAGCCCAAATGGATTATAATGGCACTCTAAAAGGGGTTTCTTTTGGATCTCAGAAAAGCAGGAAAGTTCTTACTGTCCGACAAAGCATTCGTTTTCATAATGGCCGTCTTTATCATAACGATGGCCATTGTTACCTGTTACAGAGGCGGGAAAGACATTAAGGTAGGGTTATACGGAGTGGAGCAGACGCTTCAGAAACACTCGCCCTACGACAATCCCACTGACGGTAACAGGCCCATATTCCGTTATGCCCCCGGCTTTACTATACTGCAGTCGCCTTTCCTTCTGACCTCTAAAATGACGGGACCGTTCGAATTCGAACATATTATCCCTTCGGTCTTTACCTGGTATGTAGCCGCGATATTGGCGTTTTTACTGAGCCTTTTACTCATAGTGAAACTGATCCCCGCCGGATCCGCCGAAGCGGCTATGCGGAACCTGAAGATAAGCGTTTACCTGGCCCTGCCTTTGATAGCTTATGAGCTTTCCAACAGCCAGAACAAGCTCATAGCGCTGGCATTCGTGCTTTTTTCCGTGTACCTCTTCGAAAAGAAGAGGTATTTTTTATCGGCGATATTCCTAAGCCTCGCCGTCACGGTCTATATACCGCTCGTATTTTTCGGGCTCTATTTCATATTGCGTTCGAAGGGCAGGTATATCATAGACCTGGCGCTGGGCGGGCTGGTCATATTTATCGTGATACCGTCGGTGGTATGGGGCATCGAATATAATAATTTCGTACTTAAGGACTGGTTCGTCCGGTGTCTCAAGCCGTTTTTTATGACGACGTCGTATAACACATATATGGAATTGAGGCCGTCCAGCCAATCCCTGCCGAGCGCTATCGGCAGGTTATTTGTATGGGGGCAGACGACGCCGTACAAATATTTGATAGGGCCCGAGGCCCTGCATATCGTGATCAGACTTTTCTCGACGACGATCATAGCCATTTCGCTTTTGTCTGTCTGGCGCAGTATAAAACCGCAGATGCGGGGCCTTTCATATTCCGTATTCCTGCTTCTGGCTCTGCTTACGCCGTCTTACTGCATATGGTACACGTGGGCATATCTTTTCGTAATGTATTTCGCGACGCTGAACTACATCAGCTACGACGATGTTCCAAAAAATGAGAAGAAAATAATGATCGTCGCGCTGGCGGTGCTTTTGATATCGAGCTACTCGACGGCGGTCGGGCCTGCCGTTAACCAGGCGTCGGTGGCGTTCTGGGGGACTTTATTCTACTGGGCGTGCGCGGCGGGTGTATTGCTTAAACATGCGAAGGTTCAAAGCCGATGAAAGAAGAACTTTCCGTAATACTTATCGCGCACAATGAGGAAGACGTCATAGGCAAACTGATCGACGGCCTTCTCGCGAATTACCGCGAAAAGATCCTCGAGATCGTGGTGGTCGACGACGTTTCTACCGACGGGACGGCCGGGGTCGTGGAGTCGCGGAGAAAGTCGGAGCCCAAGATAAAACTGGTCAGGCGGCAGCCGCCGTGCGGGGTAGGCCGCGCCATCAAGACCGGGTTCGCCAATGTCGACAAACGCGCTTCTTACGTGCTGACGATGGACAGCGATTTCGTGCAGTCGATCGGCGACGTCGGGCGGCTGATCGCGCGCATGGAAGCGGGAGGCTGCGACGGGGTCATAGGCTCGCGTTTCGTCGAAGGCAGCAGGCTGGAAGTTTACCCGCTCACCAAAAAGATAATGAACAGGCTGTTCCATATGGTGGTGTGGACGCTGTTCAACATTAAACAGAAAGACCTCTCCAATAATTTCAAACTGTTTAAGCGCGAAATAACGGAAAAGATGCCGTGGCGCAGCGATGATTTCGCGATAAATGCCGAAACGGGCATACTACCGATATTGTCGGGATACAGGATATGCGAAGTTCCCGTCTCTTGGATCGGCAGGGATGAAGGGCAGGGCAAGTCGAAGTTTAAATTGTTTAAAGTAGGCCTCGGTTATATCAAAGTGATCCCTTACGCGCTATCCTTCCGAAAAAAATAAACTTCCCGCGCATTGTCTATTCCGGAGTTTAATGATATAATTATAAACAAATAACCCGGTAATAATATAAATAATCATAAGAACGGACAATGACGGAAAAACCCATAAAGTATATTTCCGCAATATTATTGTGTTTATCATTGTCTCTATTTGTCCCCGCATCCGCCCTATCCGAAGAAATAAGTACCGTCTCCGTCAGGGAATTTTCGCTCAAAGAAGCCATAGATACGGCTTTTCGCACCAATAAGGATATACAGATCCAGGAAGAAGCTATCGGCATCGCAAAGGCCGACATCCTCGGAGCGAAGTCCGCTTTTTGGCCGAAGCTGTCCGCCAAGTACGGCTACACTTATAACGGATTCGCTTTCAACCTCGGCGCCATTGCCCAGAATTCGAAGAAAGACCCCGGGATCTTTTCCGGTTACCAGAGCGATAATCTGGCAAGCGTTACCGTGAATGAGACTATCTATAACGGCGGCGCCGACATAGCGGTATTAAAAGAGACGCGCCTCGGCCTGAAGGTCCAGGAAGAGACATTGCGCGCCCGCAAACTTGACGTCGCTTTCGAAACGAAGCGGCTATACTACGGCCTGCTTCTCGCCTATGAGACCGAACGTATCACCGAGAACCTCCTCCACCAGGCGAAGGCCCATTATGCTGACGTGAAGAGCAAATTCGAACAGGGCACATCCTCGAAATTCGACGTCCTGCAGTCGAGCGTGCAGGTCTCCAAGGTCATGCCGGAAGTCGTGAGGGCCAAGAATTCGATCCAATTGATAATGGTGGAATTCAAAAAACTTCTCGGTATAAATATGTTCGATGACATTAAAATAAAAGGCCGCCTGGCTTACACTCCATCCGAAATTAAAGAAGCCGATTATCTCAAAGAGGCTTACAAGGCTAATCCGCAGATAATACTTAAACTTTTGGGCATAGACATAAGCAAATGGCAGATAGAATACGCGAAGTCGGGATATTACCCGCAGGTGGACGCGAGTTTCGGCTACAATTACCGCTCGAATAATTTAAATACGATGTTCGATTACAGGCATACGAACTGGGCGGCAGGCGTCAGCGTCGGGCTTTCCATCTTCGACGGGATGTCGACCAAATCCAAGGTCGACGCGGCCAAAGCAAAGTATTCCCAGTCCACGATCGAGAAAGAGAACGTTACCGACCAGGTGGTGGTGGATATCAAGAATGCCTGCCTCGACATGAAAGAAGCCGACGCGATCGTCATATCCCAGCGGGACGCCATCGTGGAGGCGAAAGACGCTTTAAGGATAGCGGAGATAGGTTACGATAACGGCGTTACGACGAACCTCGACGTGCTCGATACGCAGGTTTCGTTGAGCCAGGTGGAGAAGAATCTTTCCGAAGGTATTTACGATTATCTTGTAGCCCGCGCCCAGCTCGACAGGGTCATGGGCAGGGAATCGTATGCCGAAGAGAAGTAGGCTGTAAAAAACTAAATCTATAAGGAGATCTATATGGCTGATACCGCAGCGAAGGTCCCGAACATCCCTAATATCCCCAAGAAGAAAGCAAAAATAATCGTGCCTATATTGGCCGCTATCGTCATAGTCGTCGCGGCCATATTGCTTCTCAACAGGGGAATAAGCAATAATAAAACTATCAAAGTCTCCGGTAACATAGAAGGGGACGACGTGCGGATATCGTTCCGTGTCCAGGGGCAGATAGAGCAGCTCTTGACCGACGAGGGCATGGTCATAAGGACCGGCGATATAGTCGCGAAACTGAATACGGATGAGCTGACTAAAATAAAGGCCGAAGCGGAAGCGGCTTTGAAAGAAGCCGAGCACCAATATTGGCTGGACAACCTCGATTACGTAAGGGCCGAGAACCTGTTCCGGGCCGGCGCTATCTCCGCCCAGAAGAGGGATTCCGCGAAGACGAAGTCCGACACGGACAAAGCCACTATCGACAGGCTGCGCGCTCAGCTGGAGCTGGCGAATACGCGGCTGGGTTGGGCGGACCTCGCGTCGCCGCTCAATGGCTACATACTGGTCAAGAGCGCGGAAGAGGGCGAGGTGGTGCAGATCGGAGCCCCTGTGTTTACGGCGATAGACCTTAACGATATATGGGTGACCGCCTACATCGATGAAAAAGACCTCGGCCGCGTGAAGCTGGGCCAGGAGGCATTCGTCGTCACGGACAGCTACAAAAATAAGAAATATAAGGGCTGGATCTCGTTCATTTCCCAGCAGACCGAATTCACGCCGAAATATATCCAGACGCAGGAAGAGCGCGTCAAATATGTCTATAGGATAAAGGTGAGGGTCGACAACTCTTCTTTAGAGCTTAAACCGGGCATGCCCGCCGATGCTTATATAAATCCTTCGGCTCCGGTCATCAATGCCGCCGGAGGGAACGCGTCTTAACGCTTAAAATAAATGGCTACGATAAAAACCGAAAATCTCACGCGCAGGTTCGGGGCGCTGACCGCCCTCGACCATCTTAACCTGGAAGTCGAGGAAGGCGAGATATTCGGGCTCGTCGGCCCGGACGGCGCGGGAAAGACCACCACGATGCGCCTTCTGACCGGGATACTCGACCCCAGCGAAGGCGATGCCTGGGTTTACGGCAAGCATACCGTAAAGCAGTCCGAGTCCCTTAAGGAGAATATCGCTTATATGTCCCAGCGCTTCGGCCTTTATGAAGAGCTGAGCGTGATGGAAAATATAAATTTTTACGCGGATGTTTACGGGATAGGGAAAGATAAGCGGGATGAGGCCATAGACCGCCTGCTCGGGTTCTCGGGCCTCATACCTTTTAAAAAACGTTTTGCCGGAAAACTTTCCGGAGGGATGAAGCAGAAATTGGGCCTGGCCTGCGCCCTCATACATACGCCCCGCGTCCTCTTCCTGGACGAGCCTACGAACGGTGTCGATCCCGTATCGAGAAGGGACTTCTGGAACATCCTCTACGACCTGCTCAAAGAAAAGGTGACTATATTCTGTTCTACCTGCTATCTCGACGAGGCCGAACGCTGCCGCAGGGTAGGCATGATGCACAAAGGTAAACTGCTGCGATGCGATTTTCCGGATAATATCAAGAAGGAATACGGCGTCAAAACCTTAGAAGAGGCTTTTGTCATGATAATAAAGGACTATGAAAGAGAACACCCCCAATAACATAGCCGTAAGCGTTACCGATCTCGAAAAAAAATTCGGGGATTTCACGGCCGTCAACAGGATAAACTTCGAGGTCAAGCGCGGCGAGATATTCGGATTTCTCGGCCCGAACGGCGCCGGCAAATCGACCACCATAAGGATGCTCTGCGGCATCATATCACCGACGTCGGGCTCAGGCACTGTAGGCGGTTTCGATATCATAAAAGAGCAGTCCAAGATAAAAGAGCGCATAGGCTACATGTCCCAGAAATTCTCTCTCTACAACGACCTGACCGTCGGGGAAAACATAGATTTTTACAGCGGGATATATAAGATACCGCGTAAAGACAGGAAAGAGCGTTTTGAGGACACGTTGCGGATGGCCGACCTGGAAGGGATGGAATCCCGTATCACTGCTACGCTTGCCGGAGGATGGAAACAGCGCCTGGCCCTGGGGTGCGCGCTCTTGCACAAGCCGAATATAATTTTTCTCGACGAGCCGACCTCGGGGGTAGACCCGATCACCCGGGCCAATTTCTGGGGCGTTATAAAGGATCTTGCCGCGAAAGGCGTAACGGTCTTTGTCACGACCCATTACATGGATGAGGCGGAAAATTGCAACCGGATGGTCCTGATATACCACGGCACCATCATAGCGTCCGGCACTCCGGAGGAGATGAAGACGAACTGCATGAAGGACGAAGTCCTGGAGATCGTCCTGGAAAATTCGCAGGATTGGCTCGATAGGTTAAGTAAGATAGAAGGCGTCAAAGAGGCCGCGCTGTTCGGCGTGAATATCCACGCCGTAGTTTATGACAGCCCGAAAGCGGCCTCCGGCATAAAAAAATTCCTGAAGGATAACGGCGCCGGAAAATTCAGCATTAAAAAGATCGTCCCGTCGCTGGAAGACGTATTCGTTTCCTCGATCGAAGCGTACGACAAGGAACACGGCAAGTAAAGATAAAGATATAAAGGCGTAAAATGAACCTTATACGTATAAAGGCCATGGCAAATAAAGAATTTGTCCAGATAATGCGCGACCCGCGCTCTCTCGGCCTGGCCCTCGCGATACCGGTATTCCTTCTTCTCATATTCGGCTATGGCCTGTCTTTGGACATAAACCACGTGCGCACCGTCGTCTGGAACCAGGACGCGTCCTCGGAGCTCACGCAAAATTTTATGTTCAATTTCAAGAATTCCAAATACTTCAAGATAATAAAATACACCGATAATTACAGGGATATAGAGCGCATGATAGATTCGGGCGAAGTGATCATGGCGCTCATAATACCAAAGGATTTTTCCAGGTATATAGAGTCCGGGCAATCCGCGCCGCTGCAGCTTTTGATGGACGGCAGCGACGCCAATACCGCTATCATAGCCAGGGGGTATGTGAACTCGGTCATTTCCAAATATAATGCGGAGCTTCTCTCAAGCACGCTCTATTCCCACGGCATCACCCCGGCGAAGTCGCTCGATGCCCGCACCAGGGTATGGTTCAATATGGGGCTGACGAGCACGTGGTTCATAGTGCCGGGGGTCATCGCGATGATCATTATGATCATCGCGGCGCTTCTCACCTCGATATGTATAGCGCGCGAGTGGGAACGGGGCACGATGGAACAGCTTATATCCACTCCGGTGAAACCTGCCGAGCTCATCATAGGTAAATTCATACCGTATTTTGCCATAGGGCTGTTCGACCTCGTCATAGGAATGCTGATGGCCCGTTTTTTGTTCGACGTGCCTTTCAGGGGCAGTTATTTTTTACTGGGGTTTTTGAGTTTCTTCTTTTTGACCGGGGCGCTGTCGCAGGGTATATTGATCTCCATAATCGGCAGGACACAGCTTATGGCAAGCCAGCTGGCGACATTGAGCACGATGCTGCCGACGGTGCTGCTGTCGGGATTCATATATCCGATATTCAATATGCCGCCGGCGCTCCAGGCCGTTACCTATCTGGTCCCGGCCAAGTATTATATCGTGATCTTGAGAGAACTTTTTTTGAAAGGGAACGGCATCGATACGATGTGGGATGAAACGCTTTTCCTGGCCCTCTTCGCCGCTCTTATGTTCACGCTGGCTATCAGGAAATTCAAAAAGAAGGTGGCTTGATGGGTTTAGAGCGCATAAAGGCGATATTGATAAAGGAATTCAAACAGGTCTTTCGCGACCCCCGTATGAAGACCGTAATCTTCATAACGCCCCTTGTCCAGATAATCCTTTTCGGTTACGCCGCGAACAAGGATATTAATTATATCCCGACGGCGATACTCGACAGGGATAACACCGTCGAGAGCCGCGAGCTTTTACGCAGGTTCACTTTTTCCGGGTATTTCGTCCCCAAGGAGTATATCAAAACCCAGGAAGAACAGAACATGATCCTTGATAAGGGAACAGCCAGCGTCGTCCTGCATATAGACCGCGGTTTCGGGCGGAATCTCAACGCAAATAAAGACGCGCAGGTACAGGTGGTCGTCGACGGCTCCGATTCGAACACCGCCATGATCATAATGGGATACGCCAATACGGTGATAGGCGAATACGATGCTTACGTGATGAAGCAGAGGGCCGCGTCCGCCGGGTTTACGGCGCCGGTGCCGCAAGTGGACCTAAGGGACCGGCCGTGGTTTAACGGCAACCTCATCTCGAAAAATTATTACCTGCCCGGAGTTATCGCCACTATCGTTACCATGATGTCCCTTCTTCTGACGGCGATGGCCATAGTGAAGGAAAAAGAGATAGGGACCATGGAGCAGCTCACGGTCAGCCCCCTAAAACCGATCGAGCTTATCATCGGCAAGCTGCTCCCTTTCGCTATTATAGCCCTTACGCAGATCGTGCTTATCACCACCCTGGCTGTGCTTTGGTTCCACCTTCCGCTCAGGGGGAGCCTTTTATTATTATTGTTCTGCACGTGCATATATCTATTTACCACTCTGGGCATAGGTTTATTCATATCTACGATATCCGCGACGCAGCAGGAGGCGATGATGTCGGTCTTCCTGTTTTTCATGCCCACGATGCTGCTTTCAGGGTTCGCTTATCCCATAGCCAATATGCCGCAGATCATACAGTGGTCTACGTTCCTGAATCCTCTGCGTTATTTTATGGTCGTAATACGAAGCATATTTTTAAAAGGGGTCGGGATCGATGTCATCTGGACGCAGCTTTTGCCTTTAGTGGCGATAGGCATCGCGGTCATAATTTTAAGCGCCATGAAATTCCGTAAGAGCATGGCGTAAACCGCGCCTGCCTTCGCGCTTTGTCCCGGAGTATTGCGGTGGGTAATATATTATGGTAATATTATAACGAATGAATACGAAACGCTACGAACAATTCGAGCATACGGCCGATATCGGCATCCGCGTATTCGGCAAAGACTTAAAAGAGCTTTTTGAGAACGCCGCCCTGGGGATGTTCGACCTGATAGCCGACCTCGGCGGCATAAAGACTTCGATAGAGGAGACCGTGGAAGCGGACGGCGATACCTCCGAAGAGCTTCTCGTCGCCTGGCTCGACGAGCTCCTTTACAGGTTTTACACCAAAGAGATAATTTTCGCTAAATTCCGTATAGAGGAAATGTCCGGGAACACAT
>JAQUSB010000017.1 GCA_028715345.1 Candidatus Omnitrophota bacterium
ATCCTTGCGACTACCAGCCGCCCTGTGTATATGGGTAGTTTTCCTCATATGCCGTGGATGGTTACAAGTCTCGGGGTTGTTGTTTCGCTGGTCTCTGTTTTGGAGGATAGCCAAGTACTGCAGCAGCATGGAATAAATATGGATAAGGATAAGAGAACGGTAGTAGTACAAGGATTCGGCGATGTCAGCAGCGGTATTGTAAAATTACTGCTTACAACATACAAAGAGCTCGGATTTAGAATAACGGGTGTCTCCGATATCGACGGCGCTATCTATTCGGAAAAAGGCCTTGATCCCGACGAGCTTATGAGGTTGAGGACAAGGTTCGAATCGGGCGAAAAGTTCAAATTGACCGAAGCATACCAGGCTCGCGGAGGGGAAATAGTAGAGAGATACGCAGGCGATCCGGACGCTATATTATATAAGGAATGTACAGTGCTTATGCTCGGCGCCGGGTCCAATATGTTCACAAATAAAAAAAATAATACGCATCGGATCAAGGCGAAATTGATAGTGGAAGGCGCGAACAACGCCTTCGAGAGCGGCCTTGAGAACAAGCTCCATGAGATGGGTATATTATATATACCCGGGCCTGTTGCTAATGGGGCAGGCATATATACATCTACCGAAGAGGTCATACATTATCATATGTCGAAATTGAACGGGTTAAAAGACCATGTTCTCAACGCTATAACAGACTATTCCGCTCCGATAACCGCTACAATATTAAAGATGTATAAAGACTCCGGGTATAAGGTTCACCCGTATAAGATGATGCAGGATCTTTCGAAGAATATACGTGAAACGAAGAAAGGATTGCTTAAAGAAGGGATGAAAAATATCCTTGTTGCCAGAAGGGCGGACACGTATATAAAGAGGGGGCTGCCGCAAAAATACGCTCTCATAATCGCCGCTTCCGAGATCGCTCACAGTATGGTCTATTATAAGGAGGCCGACGCGCGAAAAAAGATGCTCGAGATTGCCGGGCTTGCGGGGAATGAATTGGCGAGAGCTCTATTTATCCTGGGGAGGGTCGTAGTATTCAGGGAAGAGCCTACGAGCGCGTTAAGAAATGAATTAAAGATAAAATTAATAGGTTTGCTGCGGGAGCATAATCCGGTAATTGTCCGAAGGGCAGCTGCAGAAGCTCTATCATATGTCTGCGAGGGCATGGAGCCGGCACAGACAACTGATGCTGTGGCGGCTCTTGAGCGAGCGGTTCGCGAAAACGGGGAAGTCGGCACGTGGGCAAGCTGGTCGGTAGAACGTGTTAAAAAAGTTCATGGCGATCAGGAAACACAGCCGGCTGCAGAATTAGATATGATTGCTGAAGCGAAACTAATCGATGCGTATACTCTGATACAGGAAGAGCTTATAGATAGGGCTGTCACTCCGAAGGAGCAGTTTGATATCGTTTTCAACGCAGTTGTTAAGGTCTGCCCGCGCCTGATGCCCGATTTAAATAGATTGAGATATCTTATTTACGCTAAAGAAGCGGATGTTATCATTCGGGCCATAAATGGTAATGGTTATTCGCCGGCAGAAAAATTGATCCTGCGCAGCGCGTTTCTGACACCGGGCGAAGGTATGGGGCCGTTTATGCCATTTGCGGCGCAACCAGGACAAGAGAGCATAGCCATGATAAGCAATATCGCCGAATCTGCCGGTAGGCAGATATCAGATGAACATGCCTCGCCGTACACATTGGCCGTGCCTCTGGAAATGTTCAAAGACAAGGATGAATTCGAAAAGCGTCAGAGTGAGTTTGGCAGCAGGTTCAACCTTATATGTACAAGCGCGTTGACGGCGGACCCGGAAACATTCGTGCAAAATCTTATGAGCAATATACCGGAAGAACGGAGGAGGGGGGTAATCGCGCTTGTGCCCTCCAGCCTGAAAGCGGAACATTTAGAAGAACTGAAAAAGGCAGGCATGAGATTTATCCCGGTAAGCGACCAATTGGCAAAGGTAAAAGATTATACGGAAGACGACAGGGAAATGTTCCAGGTTAACACGTTCGCCGGCATGCTCGTTCTCCGCCACATAAACGACTATCAAAATATCGATTCAGTGGTATACAGGATCTCGAAATTCTACGCGTTACGGCATATCACATTAAAAGATGGGATTACTCTGCAGGAGTTTATTAAAGCAGTAGTTGACGGGAATATCGGGATATTGGTCAAAGTTTGTTTTGAGCCGACTCAGCCAAAAGATGCAAAAAAAGAGCATGATGATATTTCCAGGCCGTTAATATTCGCATAGCTTACTGACATTCTGTTAGTATTTCAAAAAGTGAGCTTTCAGCTATTGACGCTCAGTTATCCATATAGTATACTTCTATTGATGCGGAAAAGGTGTATTTTTTTTGATCACCAACTAAAAAGTTTTAAAAAGTATTTATATGAGGTAGCGATATGCGCGAAGTTGTGTTCAAAAACCTCACATCCGTAGCTTCAAGGAAGAAAGACATCTTCCTCCAAGAGGTCTTCGAAAAAGAAGGAATGAAAGCGAAGACCGAGAGGAGATGTTTTTATTTTATAAAGGATATAAAGCACATGGCGAGCGATGATGAAATCAAGAAATGGCTCGACTCCGAAGGAGAAACGAAGGGTTTGAACCGCCGCCAGTTCCATATAATGAAAGAGCATAATGACGCCCTTCTCGAGGACAAGATAATCTGCAAGATACTGGGGACGTTTTACGCCGTCATAAACAAGACGGTTTATACTATAGGGTTCCTGCATTCGTTCAAGGTCCGGTTCGTTAAACCAAGCCTTGCAAAATAGGAGGGGGATCATGCCTTACACGGTCACGCGCAGGCTGCACAATACCTTCGGCAAGAAGGTGTCGAGGTATTTGAGTTACAAAAAGGCGAAGAAGATGTGCAATGAGATAAGCAGGGGGATGATGCTTTTGGAGGCGAGGTACCTGCGCTCCAAAATGAGCCACACATAAAATTCCCGCAGCACACATTTTTTAGGGACAGATACCTATTTTTTGAAATAAAAATAGTATCTGTCCCTATTTGTTTCCCTCAATATCATTTGACTTAATATTATTTATTATATATACTTATATAACTATATAACCATAAATACCGGAGACCGCTTATTTTATGAAGATCTACTTTAACGGGAAACTTATAGACAGGGAAAAGGCTTACGTTTCGGTTTTTGACCACGGCTTATTATACGGGGACGGTGTCTTCGAGGGCATAAGGGCTTACGATGGATTGGTCTTCCGCCTGAATGAGCACATCGACAGGCTTTATAGATCGGCGGACGCCATAGAACTCAAGATACCGCTTACGAAAAAAGAGATGCAGGACGCTATAGTCGATACCCTTAAAGCGAATAAATTGAGGGACGGCTATATAAGGCCTATAGTCACAAGAGGGGTCGGCGATCTGGGCCTTGACCCGCGTAAATGTCCGAAACCTACGGTCTGTATCATAGCTCATAACATCACTCTGTACCCTAAAGAGATGTATTCGAACGGGCTTGCGATCATTACGGCGAAGACCAGGCGCAATTATACGCAGGCTCTCGACCCGAGGATAAAATCCCTCAATTATCTCAATAACGTTCTCGCGAAGATCGACGCGATCAAAGCCGGGACGGAAGAGGCGATCATGCTCACTCACGACGGATACGTCGCGGAGTGCACGGGGGATAATATTTTTATCGTTAAGAACGGCGAGTTGGCAACCCCGCCCGTCGATATAGGCGCTCTCGAGGGTATTACCAGGGACGCAGTCATAGGGTTGGCCAAAAATCTCAAGATCCGTTTTTCCGAAAAACGTATGAAGATGGAAGACGTCTACGGGGCGGACGAAGTTTTCCTTACCGGAACCGCCGCGGAAATAATCCCCGTAGTCGTTGTCGATAAGAAGAAGATCGACGGTGGTAAGCCCGGCCCGGTCACGGCAAAACTTACGGCGGCGTTCAGGGAACTCACAAGATCCGACGGAGTGAAGTATGAAGTGTGATATTTGCGGCAACCGCGAAGCTACGGTCCACCTTACGGAGATAGTCAACGATAAGGTGACGAAGCTTCATCTTTGCGAGGAGTGCGCCAAAGAGAAGGGCGCGGAGATGGAGGAGCATTTCGGCTTGAGCGATCTTCTGGCGGGATTGGCCGATCTCGGGGCCGGCATCGAACCGGACTTAAGCGATAAAGTGAAGTGCCCCGCGTGCGGCTTCACATACAGCGATTTCAAAAAAGTCGGCAGGCTCGGCTGCGGTGAATGTTACGAGGCTTTCAAGAAGCAGCTGGCCCCGCTCCTTAAAAGGATACACAGCGCGGACAGGCATGTCGGGAAGGTACCGTTGACGGCCGGCAAGACCGTGAAGGATACCAGGACGCTCCAGGAACTGCGCGTAAGGATGGAAAAAGCCATTCAGTTCGAAGAGTTCGAAGAGGCTGCGAAGCTGAGGGACCGGATAAAGGAACTCGAAAAGAAAGACGAAAACGGAAAGTAGCGCGATGACGATAGACGATTTTTTGGATCAGGATACGGAATGGCTTAAAGGCACGGGCCCGAGCGCCAATATAGTTATGTCCTCCAGGACGAGGCTCGCCAGGAATATCGACAAGATGCCTTTCTCCAACAGGGCCAATAAGCAGCAGCTCGAAGACGTGCTCAATATGGCCGAGGATGCCGTGAGGCGGTCGGGTTTTCTTAAGAACGCCCTGTTCATAAGGCTGAAAAATTTAAGCGAAGTCGACAGGGTATTCCTTGTCGAGCGCCATCTTATGAGCCCGGAGCATGCGAAGAACGCCGAGTATAAAGCCCTGATAGTCGATCCCAAAGAGATAGTCAGTATAATGGTGAACGAAGAAGACCATCTCAGGATACAGGTAATGCAGTCGGGCCTCAACCTCACCGAGTGCTGGCGCATAATAGATGAAATAGATACGGAGCTCAGCAAGACCCTGCCTTTCGCGTTTTCGGCAAAGTGGGGCTATCTTACCGCGTGCCCGACAAATGCCGGGACGGGTTTAAGGGGTTCGACGATGCTGCACCTGCCCGCGCTCGTATTTACGGGACAGATAGGGAAGATCCTGCAGGCCATCGCGAAACTCGGCATGAACATCAGAGGGCTATACGGCGAAGGCACCGAGGCGATGGGTAATATATTCCAGGTATCGAACCAGATATCCATGGGCATTACCGAAGAAGACGTCATCGACAATATCGAGAGGATAACGAACCAGCTCATTTCCCGCGAAGACGCTACGCGTAAGATGCTGCTTACTAAAAACAAAGAAGGCCTGGTCGACAGGGTGTCGAGGGCGTTCGGGACTTTGAAGAGCGCTCATATAATCAATAGTAATGAAACCGTCACCCTGCTGTCGGCGATACGACTGGGCGTGGATCTCGGGCTTATTAAAAATATGGACCGAAGGACCGTCAACGAATTATTTCTCCTGACACAACCGGCGCACCTGCAAAAGCGGGAAGGTAAGCTTCTTAATGCCAACGACCGGGACGTCAAGAGGGCGGACATCGTGAAAGAGAGACTGAAATAATATATTTTATGGAGGTAGCAAGCCATGCCAATGTTTAACCGGTTTACCGAACGCGCCAGAAAAGTGATACTTCTTGCCAAGGAAGAGGCAAAGAGATTTAATCACGACTACATAGGCACGGAGCACATACTTCTCGGACTAGTGCGCGAAGGCGAAGGTGTTGCCGCTGCGGTCCTTGCCAGTTTCGGGCTGAGCCCGGATAAGATCAGGCTCGAAGTCGAAAAATTGGTCCAGCCGGGACCGGCGACGGTCGTATCCGGCGATCTTCCTTTTACGCCGAAAGCTAAAAAAGTCATAGAGCTGGCGATGGAAGAAGCGCGTTCGTTAGGGCATAACTATATAGGCACAGAACATCTCCTGTTAGGGCTTATCCGTGAGGGCGAAGGGGTAGCGTCGCAAGTCCTGGTAAACCTGGGGCTTGAGCTCGAAAAAGTGAGAGAAGAAGTGATGAACCTCCTCGGGTCCGAAGTTCCGGGCTACGAGATGGGGCAGAAAATTTCTCACGCAAAGACGCCTGCCTTGGACGCCTTCGGAAGGGACCTGACGAAATTGGCCAAGGACGGAAAGCTCGACCCTGTGATAGGCAGGAAGAATGAGATCGAGCGCGTTATACAGATACTGTCGAGGCGCACTAAAAATAATCCTGTCCTACTGGGCGAGGCGGGTGTCGGCAAGACAGCGATAGTCGAAGGGCTCGCGCAGAAAATAATTTCCGGGGACGTTCCCGAGATATTGAAAGACAAGCGCCTGATAATCCTCGACCTCGCGCTGATGGTTGCAGGCACTAAATACAGGGGGCAATTCGAAGAACGTATCAAAGCCGTGATGGACGAGATAAAACGCTCCGAGGACGTCATCGTCTTCATAGATGAGCTGCACACTCTTGTAGGAGCCGGCGGGGCCGAAGGCGCCATCGACGCTTCGAACATATTGAAGCCGGCGCTGTCGCGCGGCGAGATACAGTGCATAGGCGCTACCACCCTGGATGAATTCAGGAAACACATAGAAAAAGACGCGGCCCTGGAGAGGCGATTCCAGACTATAATGGTCGAACCGCCCAGCGTAAGCGAAACCATAGAGATACTCAAAGGCCTGCGCGACAGGTACGAGGCGCACCACAGGGTGAAATTTACCGATGAAGCCGTAAAAGCCGCCGCGGAACTCTCTGATAGATATATAAGCGGCAGGTACCTGCCGGATAAAGCGATCGATCTGATCGATGAGGCGGGATCGCGCGCCAGGCTTTCTGTAATGACCGCGCCCCCGGACGTCAAGCACATCGAGGATAAAACGGCGGTCGTGAAGCAGGAGAAAGAGGCAGCCGTAAAGAACCAGGATTTCGAGAAGGCCGCAAAGTTCCGGGACGAAGAGAGAAAATTGAAGGAAGAGCTCAACCGGATAAAAAAAGAATGGAAAGAGGCCAAAGGCAAGGTTGAACCCAAAGTGACCGATGACGACATAGCCGTTATCGTTTCCAAATGGACCGGCATACCGATATTGAAGCTGGAAGAGAAGGAGCAGGATAAGTTCCTGAAGATGGAGGAGACCCTGCATAAACGTGTTATCGGGCAGGACGAATCTATAAGCGCCATAGCGCATGCCGTCAGGCGTTCGCGCGCGGGTATTAAAGATCCGAGGCGGCCCATCGGTTCGTTCGTATTTCTCGGCCCCACAGGCGTGGGCAAGACGCTTGTCGGCCGCGCGCTCGCGGAATTCATGTTCGGCGATGAGGACGCGATAATACAGATAGACATGTCCGAATATATGGAAAAGTTCAACGTCTCCCGGCTGGTCGGAGCGCCTCCCGGTTACGTAGGATACGAAGAGGGCGGGCAATTGACCGAGAAGGTCAGGCGCAAACCTTATTCAGTCGTACTTTTGGATGAAATAGAGAAAGCGCATCCGGATGTATTCAATATCCTGCTGCAGATGCTTGAAGAAGGGCGCTTGACCGATTCCTTCGGAAGGAAAGTCGATTTCAAGAACACGATCATCATAATGACCTCGAATATCGGCGCCGAGATGCTGAAGAAGCAGGGCTCCATAGGATTCAAATCGCAGGCAGAGGAAGTTACGTACCAGGCAATGAAGGAGCGCCTTCTGGACGAAGTGAAGAAGACGTTCAAGCCGGAATTCATCAACAGGGTCGACGATATAATCGTATTCAGGTCCCTTACAAAAGAAGACCTGGAAAAAATAGTGGAGTTGGAAGTGCGCGATGTCGAGTCCAGGCTCAAGGAGCAGGGCATAAAGATAGACCTCACTAAAGAAGCGAAAAATTTCCTTATCGAGAAAGGTTTCGATAAGAATTTCGGGGCGCGGCCTCTCAAGAGGACTATACAGCGGTTCCTCGAGGATCCTCTCGCGGAAGAGATCATCAGAGGCGCTTATAAAAAAGGCGGCAAAGTGACCGTGACGGCTAAAGCCGATCACCTTGATTTTAAGATAACTTAAGGTTTAGATGAGACATATAAGGGTTAGAAGGCGGTTCGGAGCGGCGCTGATCTTTCTTCTTTGCGTGTGTGTTATCCTGTTCATAGAAGACAGGATAGAGGCGTTCATACCCGAGATGAAGAATTTTGCCGAATCGAGAATAGAGAGTGCTTTCGGCGGGAATATAAAGCTTTCTATAGGCGAGATAGACGGCGGCTTGCTCCATACCATAACTTTAAATAATATCAGCATCGGGAATGCCAAGGGCGTCGCCATAATCCCGGCCATAGAAATAAACAGTATAAAAACGAGCTACAGGGTATGGGATCTGATACGGGCGGCCGCCGCGGCCAGGAGCAAGGATCCGCGCGAAGTATCGAAGCTTTTGGCGGGCGTGTCACGGCTGGATATAAATTTTGTTACGCGGAATAATGAAATTTCGGGTTTCGTTAGGCTTGCCAACAGGGCCGGAGAGTTGAGCGCGAAAGGGCACGTCAATTTATTTTCGGGCAACAGGATAGATTTTACCGGTAAAATAAAAGACGGCTTGTACGACATAGAGATGCGGCCGAAGCGCGGCCTGTTCAAGGCGCACGGGATCGTTTCGAAAGACGGTTCCCTGGACGCGGATTTTAAAGTATACCACATAGATCTCGGGGGCCATGACCTTGTTTGCGACGGTGTATTCAGGAGCGTGATAACGAATTCCGGCATTGAGGTGAGAAGGCCGGTTATCCATGGGACTATCGATACGAACAACACCGTGCTTAACTATAAACCGTTCCTGAACCTGAAAGCAGCGTACAATATATCGGATGGCTACCTGACGATATCCGACTTAAGTTTTTCGGACATACTTAAAGGCACCGGGACTTTTCAGCTGCGGGAACCGTTCAATACGAACGCCGTCCTGACGGCCAATAACTTGAGTTTGAGCTGGCTTGCCCTTGCGCTGGGCGTGAAAGACGCTTCTTCGATGTTGTCAGGCACGACCAACGCCAGGTTCGAATTCAAAGGGCCCATCGCAAATTTGCGTTCGACCGCTACCCTCGATATCAGGAAGGGAACGATCGCGACTTTGGAGTTCGAGACTTTAAGCGCGCGTTTCAAAGGTGAGGGCTCGCTCATACGGATAGAGGATTCGCGTATAACAAGAGAGAGCGGGTATTTCGTCCTGGCCGGGGACATGGACCTGAAAAAGATCGGTAAACTCAGCCTGTTCGAGAATATCCGCATCGAGGGCGATGATAAAGCGGTGAATTGGGACGGGTGGCATACGAGTAAAACGCAGAATATAAACGAGACGACCATGAAGAAGCGCATAAACGACGAGATCAACCTGAATTTTAAAAAATTTACGGACGAGGATAATATCGACGAGACTTTGAAGTACGGGGACGAAGTCCAGCTCGAATATAAGCTGCACCCGAACGACAGCCTCACCGTTCACGTTGGACAGGATAAGGACTTTATGGGGATAGAGCATAAGAATAAATTTTAATAATAGAACGAGGGCGGTTATGAAACGTTTTCTTGAAATGATCGGCGGGAAGTTCATAGAATTCATAAGGTATGCCGGCGGCATCTCCATACTTATGGGGCAGACCTTGTTCTGGATACCTATGCCTCCTTTCCGCCGCCGCCAGATATTTGAACAGATGTCAAAGATCGGCGTGGATTCTCTGCCGATAGTCTTCCTTATAAGCATGTTCACCGGTATGGTGCTGGCGCTGCAGAGCGCCTACCAGATGCAGCGGTTCTCCGCGGAAATGTATATCGCGTCCCTCGTGGCGTTTTCGATGACAAGAGAGCTCGGCCCGGTCCTGACGGCGCTCATAGTGGCGGGCAGGGTCGGCGCGTCGATAACGGCGGAGCTGGGGACGATGAAAGTTACCGAGCAGATAGACGCGATGGAGACATTGGCGACGAACCCGATCAAATACCTGGTCGTCCCGAGATTCCTTGCGCTCATAATAATGCTGCCGGTGCTGACGATATATTCCGACATAGTGGGAGTGTTCGGAGGCTATATAGTAGGAGTATATAAACTGGGCATATCGCACGCTATGTATATGAAAAATACATGGCAGCCGCTGAAATACAAAGATATATTCACAGGGCTTATAAAAAGCTTCTTTTTCGGTATTATAATCTGTATCGTAGCATGCTACGAAGGCATGACAGCCGACGGCGGGGCAGAGGGCGTAGGCCGCTCTACCACAAGGTGCGTTGTCGTAAGCTTTATTTTGATAATAGCTTCCGACTGTTTCTTCACGGCGCTGTTCTATTTCATTGGCCGGTAAACGCATAATTTAAACGGTAAGGTGAATTGAATGATAGAAATAATAAATTTATGTAAATCTTTCGGCGGCCATAAGGTCCTGGACAATCTGAACCTCTGCATAAATACGGGAGCGACCACCGTGATCATAGGGCGTTCGGGGTGCGGCAAGAGCGTCCTTTTAAAGCATATAATAGGGCTCATGCGGCCGGACTCCGGGCAGGTCATCATAGACGGTAAAGATGTTACCAAGATGGACGAGAAAGAGCTGAGTGCTCTGCGGCTGAGGTTCGGCATGCTGTTCCAGGGCGCGGCGCTTTTCGACTCCCTCAATGTTTACGAAAATGTCGGTTTCAATCTCATAGAGCACACATCCTCGTCCGATGCGGAAATCAGTAAAGCGGTGAAAGAGTCTCTGGCGCTGGTAGGTTTGAAAGGCATAGAAAATAAGAAGCCTTCCGAGCTTTCCGGCGGTATGAAAAAGAGGGTAGGGCTTGCGCGCGCCATATGCATGAGGCCGCAGATAATGCTCTATGATGAGCCGACGACAGGCATCGACCCGATAATGGGTGATTCCATAAATGATCTCATAGTCGAGCTGCACAATAAGCTTAAAGTCACCGCCATAGCCGTTACTCACGACATGACGAGCGCGTACAAGATAGCGGACAGGATAGCCATGATGTACAATGGAAAGATAATCGCTAACGGGACGCCGGAAGAAATAAAAAGCACGAAGGATCCGATAGTCCACCAGTTCATAACGGGCGCCAGCAAGGGCCCAATAACGGAAGGCATAGATTTCGAACATCTTATAAAACAATAACTTGGCCTCGGCCGGAGGCCTCAGCACTTAGCATACAGGTGACTGGATAAACTTGGCCGATATCAGAGATATCGGCACTTAGCATACAGGTGACTGGATAAACTTGGAGGTAGCATGGATAGCGTAAAGACTTTTGAGTTGAAGGTGGGCGTATTCATAATGATAGGCGTCGCTATTTTATTTTTGATCGTATTTTCGGTAGGGGATGTGAAGTTCACAAAGACGGGCTACAAGATAAAGGTCTTATTCAACTTTGCTAACGGCATAGGCGGCACTGCCCCGGTCAGGCTTGCGGGGGTAGGCGTAGGGCAGGTCCAGGGGATAAAGATAGTCCGTGACGCCGAGACCGATACCACCAAAGCCGAGCTGACGGTTTGGATAAATGACAATACGAAGATCGAGAACGACGCCGTAGTTACGATAAATACGCTCGGCCTTCTCGGTGAGAAATATCTCGAGATATTTCCGGGTACTCCCGGCAGCCCTGCGCTGCGGCCTAACGATATGCTGATAGGCAAAGATCCGGTCCCGATGGAGAAATTTACCGAAGACCTGGCGAAGCTTACAGATTCTATCAAGGTGATACTCGAAAAGATCAAGAATGGCGAAGGCACTATAGGAAAACTTCTGATGGATCAGGCTGTCTACGATAACCTCGAGGCTTTCACTGCGGATATCAAAAAACATCCGTGGAAACTTCTTGTAAAACCGAGCGGAGATTAGCTGCGAAAGGGGCATATAAATGACTATTATAGCTATAAGGATTTTCTTCGTATTCCTGTCGAGCGTGTCAGGGTATTATATAGGGTCTCTTCTCGGCTCGTTTAGCCCTGTGTGGGGCGCGGGCGGCGCTCTTGCCGGCCTTCTCGGGTCCAGCCTGATCATATTGGTTGAAATGGCCATGAAAAGATTTTCGATAAGAAATCTTTCCGCCGCGGTCTTCGGCCTTATATTCGGATTTTTTATGGCGTGGGTCCTCACGAGCGTCATGAAGCTTATACCCATGAGCCTGCAATTATTTTCGTCCCTGCAGATCGTCCTTATACTTATATTTTGCTATCTCGGGATGGTGATAGCCATGAGAGGTAAAGACGAGTTTAACCTTATAATACCGTATGTGAAATTCGTGCGTCAGGATAAAAAAGACGACATAGTCCTGCTCGATACGAGCGTTATCATAGACGGGAGGATAGCCGACATATTTCATACGCATTTTATCGAAGGCAGGATCGTCATACCGAGGTTCGTCTTAAAAGAGCTGCAGCAGGTGGCGGATTCTCAGGACGCGCTGAAGCGCAACCGCGGCCGCCGCGGCCTCGACGTCCTGAATAAGATACAAAAATCCACCGACCTCGATGTCAGGATACAGGAAGAGGATTTCCCGGAGGTCAAAGAGGTCGATGCCAAACTGGTAAAACTGGCTAAACTCCTGGGCGGAAAGATATTCACCAATGATTTCAATCTGAATAAAGTAGCGGAACTCCAGGGCATCACCGTGCTCAATATAAATGAGCTTGCCAACGCCCTCAGGCCGGTTGTGTTGCCGGGTGAGGTAATGGAGGTCAGGATCTCGAAAGAGGGCAAAGAGTACAACCAGGGCATAGCTTATCTTGACGACGGGACCATGGTCGTGGTCGATAATTCCCGGCACATGATAGGGCAGGCGACCAAGGTCATAGTCACGAGCGTTCTCCAGACCTCGGCCGGAAGGATGATATTCGCGAAACTCGAGGATGCGCCCAAACCCGGCGGCTGGAAGGGCAGATGAAGCGTCCGAAAGTAGCGGCGATCGTCCCTTCCGCGGGATACGGCAGGAGGCTTGGGGCGAAAAGGAAGAAACCCTTCGTCGACCTGGGAGGCAAACCTTTGGTCAGCTACGCGTTAAAGACGCTGGATGGCTGCAAGGCTGTTGACGGTATAATGATCGCGGCCGAACGTTCCCGCATAAAGCGGCTGAAAAATATAGTAAAACGGTTTAAAATACGTAAGATCATCGATGTGATAGAGGGCGGGGCGACGCGTTTCGAATCTGTGCGTAATTGCGTAAAAAAGATCTCTCCGTCGTTCGATATAGTGATAATACACGACGCCGCGCGCCCGTTCATAGACGAGGAGACGGTCGATAAGTCGATAAAAGCGGCCGCGAAATTCGGCGCGGCCATAGTAGCTGTGCGCGAAAGCGATACGGTCAAGCTTGCCGGCGGAGATCTTTTCGTAAAAGATACGCTTGACCGCGGGAAAATATTCCGCGCGCAGACGCCGCAGGCCTTCAGGATCGATATTATAAAGAAAGCTTACTCCGGTTCCGGCGGCAGGGTGACGGATGACGCAGGCCTTGTAGAGCGTAAAGGGCGCGTCAAAATAGTAGAAGGTTCGTACCGTAATTTGAAAATAACCACAAAAGAGGACCTGAAGATAGCGGAGGCGTTATTATGAGGATAGGGGTAGGATACGATATACATCGTCTGGTCGAAGACAGGAAGCTCGTATTGGGCGGGGTCGAGATCCCCTACATCAAAGGGCTTTTGGGGTATTCCGACGGGGATGTCCTTCTTCATGCCGTATCCGACGCTATCCTGGGGGCGATGTCTTTAGGCGACATCGGGCAGCATTTTCCGGACACGGATCCTCAATATAAGGGTATCGCCAGTAAAGAGCTGGTGAAAAAGGTCGTGGGGCTGATGCGCGAAAAAAAATTCATCATCAAAAATATCGATACAGTCATACTTGCGGAAGAGCCGAAGGTATTTCCTTTTAAGGAAAAGATGACGGATGAGCTGGCCGCGATGCTGGGTGTGGGCCGCGGTGATATAAATATAAAAGCTACGACCAATGAAGGCGTGGGCTCCATAGGGCGGGGCGACGCGATAGCCGCGTACGCGGTCGTGCTTCTGGAAAAACAGGGTGGTGCGCTGTGACGACATGCATATTCGTACTATTGATATTGATCGCCGCATACGTTCTATTCTGGGTCGTGATAGCGGCCCTGTTCCGTAAAGAGATAGCGACGGTTTTTGACAGGGACCCGGCAGCGACAAATTATCTCGAAGTGCTTTTGACTTATTCGGGCCTTCACGCGATAGTATTTTACAGGATAGCCCATATCCTCCGTAAGGCAGGCGTGCCGTTCCTTCCCAGGTGGATATCGCAGATGGGCCGTTTTTTCACCGGCATTGAAATACACCCGGGCGCCGAGATAGGGGAAGATTTTTTTATCGACCACGGGATGGGCGTAGTGATCGGCGAGACGACCATTATAGGTAACGACGTGCTCATTTACCAGGGCGTGACGCTCGGCGGCACGGGCAAGGAGCGCGGCAAGCGCCATCCGACCATCGGCGATAATGTCGTCATCGGCGCGGGCGCGAAAGTTTTAGGCAATATAACTATCGGGGATAATGCTTACATCGGTTCCAACGCTGTGGTGATAAAAGACGTCCCGCAAAATTCGACGGTAGTAGGTGTGCCGGGAAGGATCACGAAACAGGAAGGCAAGAAGTTAGACCTTTCTTTAGACCATATCCATGTCCTCGACCCAATCCTGCAGGAAATAGAGGATCTGAAGGCACGCCTCGATAAAGTAGAAAAACAGAAGTAGCGGACCCCTTATGAAGATATACAATTCGCTGACGCGCAGAAAAGACGATTTTTTGCCGCTGGAAGGCGGCAAGGTCGGCATGTACGTGTGCGGCCCCACCGTCTATGACGAGCCGCATATAGGCCATGCCCGCAGCGCTTACATATTCGACGTGATCCGGCGGTATTTCGAATACAGAGGTTACAAAGTCAGGTTCGTCAGGAACGTTACGGATGTCGACGATAAGATCATTGATAAAGCAAAAAAGGCGATGCATGCCAAGACGCATGCGCCGGACCTTATAGAAGCGGCAAAAGAGATCTCGAAAAAATATCTCGATTCTTACCATAGCGATATGAAGCTTCTCGGTATCCGGGAGCCGGATGCCGAACCCAGGGCGACAGAATATATAAATAAGATGATAAAGTTCATCGAGCTCCTGATAGAAAAAGGGGCGGCCTACGCGGCAGGCGGCGACGTTTACTTCGACATAAAGAAGGCGAAATATTACGGCAAGCTCTCGAACCAGAACCTTGAAAAGATGGAGGTCGGCGCGAGGATAGCGCCGGGTGAGAAGAAGAAGGACCCGCTCGATTTCGCGTTGTGGAAGGCGGCTAAAGAGGGCGAGCCTTCGTGGCCGAGCCCGTGGGGCGCGGGCAGGCCCGGCTGGCATATCGAGTGCTCCGTTATGAGTTCCGATATCCTGGGCAGCGAGTTCGACATACACGGCGGCGGGATCGACCTGATATTCCCGCATCATGAGAATGAGATAGCGCAATCCGAGGGCGCCGGGAATAAATTTGCCCGGCACTGGATACATAACGGCCTTTTGACGATAAACGGCGAGAAGATGGCCAAATCTCTGGGTAATTTCATATCGATAAAGAAGTTCATGGACGAGTATAAAGACCCCGATTACCTGAAGCTCCTTTTCCTTAATACCCACTACAAGCACCCGGTCGATTACACGAAGGAAAAGATAGAGGAGATGAAGAGCCAGAAGGAACGCTTCCTTATATTATTGGGGAAGATAGGCAGGATCAGGAAGCCGGGCCCGAAGAGCGGCGTTATCGATGCGAAGACGACGGAATTCAAGAAAAGATTCGAAGACGCGATGGACGACGATTTCAATTCTCCGATGGCGCTCGCGGCGCTATTCGACCTGGTGACTTACGCCAATAAGATAATGCAGGGCAAAGATTCTTTTACGGACAGCGAGATAAATATTCTATCGGGAATAAAAGATATTATAACCGGCCTCGGAGAGGTCTTTGGATTAAAATTGGCAAAGAGCGCCCGAGAAAGCGTATTGTCAGAAAACGATATAGCCAAATTTATCGACGAGCGTAATAAGGCCAGGGCGTCTAAAAATTTCAAAAGGTCGGACGAAATAAGAATGGAGCTTCTCGGTAAAGGCATAATACTCGAAGATACGAAGGACGGGACGGTATGGCGCAAAAAAATATAAAAAAAGGCGTATTCATCACTTTCGAAGGGCCGGAAGGGTGCGGCAAAACGACGCACGCTCAAGCACTCTGCGATTTTCTTAAGGGCAAGCAGATCGATTGCGTACTTACGCGCGAGCCGGGCGGCACGAAAGCCGGCGAAGAGATAAGGAGGCTGCTTTTGCATTCGAGCGGCATCGAGATGACAAGCCTCACGGAGCTATTCCTGTTCGAAGCGGCGCGTTCCCAGATAGTAGACGAGCTTATAAAACCCGGTTTGAAGGCGGGTAAAGTCGTGATATGCGACAGGTTTACCGACGCTACCATATGCTACCAGGGATACGCCGGCGGCATCGATATAGGATCTATCGGAAGCCTTAATGAAGTCGCTACCGGCGCTCTCAAACCCGACCTCACGATCCTCCTCGATGTGGATACGGCCACGGGGCTGTCCAGGGCCATGAGCAAAGGCTTTGACAGGATGGAGAAGAAAGAGATCGGTTATCATAAGAAGGTGAGGGACGGCTACCTGAAGCTCGCGAAGAAATATCCCGAAAGGATAAAGGTCATAAAGGTTGACGGCAGCATCGAATATACACAAACACTTGTAAGGCGGGAGGCGGAAAAAATTGTCTTTCGAAAACATAAAAGGACAAAGTAGCGCGGTCGATTTTTTAAAAAGCTCTATCGAGAACGACAGGGTGTCGCACGCCTATATGTTCATAGGCCCGTCGGGTGTGGGCAAGAAACTTACGGCGGTCAATTTCGCAAAAGCCCTGAATTGCCTGAGTCCTTCGCGCGGCGGCCCGTGCGATGCGTGCGCCCAGTGCAGAAAAATAGACGCCGCAAACCATCCCGACTTTGCCGTATTCTCTCCGACGAAGGAAGATTCGGGCCTGAGCATAGATAAGATAAGGGCTGTTATAAGAGATATAGGCCTGAAGCCTTATGAAGGCCGTAAAAAAGTTTATATAATCGACAGCGCCGATTCGATGAGGCAGGAAGCGCAGAACGCCCTTCTCAAGACATTGGAAGAACCGCCTTCGGATTCGGTCCTGATATTGATAGCGGAAAATGTCAATGCGATATTTTCTACTATACAATCCAGAGTAAAGAGGGTGAGGTTCTTCCCGCTGGCTTCGGACGAAGTAACGCGTATCTTAGTCGACAACTATAAACTGGACGCTAAAAGGGCTCAGGTATTATCCGGGATATCGTCCGGTGAGCTTGGCAAAGCGCTGAAATACGAAAAAGAAGGATTTTTCGAAAAACGCAGCCGCATTATCGATTCTCTGGCGGGCGGGACTTTCGCGGATTCGGACCTTGAAGGTTTTTCCAAATCGGATCTCAGGTTGGCTTTGGATGTGATGCTGACGTGGTATCGCGACATACTGATCGCGAAGGCAGGCGCGTGCACGCGCGCGGCGCTGGTAAATATAGATAAGGCCGACATAATAGATGCCGAAGCGAAGAAGACAGGATTTAAAGAGCTGAACAATATGATAAGCCAGGTGATCTCGACATGTTCGTTCCTCGACCAGAATGTCAATCCGAAGCTTGCAATGGGCGTGCTCGGGTTGAACCTGATGCATCGATAGGACGGTAAATAAATTCAGGAGCTAAAAATATATGTACGAAGTTGTCCAGATAAGACTGAGGGAAGCGGGAAAGATAACCTATTTTTCGCCCGGCGGCACTCGTTTCAAGATAGGCGAATATGTCATCGTGGAAGCAGATCGCGGCCTTGATTACGGCCAGATATTGTCCGAGACGCAAGCGCTTTTGGATTCCGATATAGACGAGCCTCTAAAGAGGATAATAAGGAAGGCAAATCCGTGGGACATGCACCAGGTCGAGAAGAATAAGAAGAAGAGCAGGGAAGTGATGGAAGCCTGCTCTAAGAAGATCCAGGAGCGCAAGCTCCCGATGAAATTGATCGACGCCGAATTTTCTTTCGACCGCTCGAAGATCGTGTTCTATTTCACCGCGGAAGGCCGGGTAGATTTCAGGGAACTTGTCAAAGACCTCGCGAATGTTTTCAAGACGCGCATAGAACTGAAGCAGATAGGCGTAAGGGACGAGGCGAAGATACTCGGCGGGCTCGGGCCGTGCGGCAGGGCGCTCTGCTGCGCGACATACTTAAAAGATTTCGAACCGGTGACGATAAAGATGGCTAAAGAGCAGAACCTCCCGCTCAATCCCACGAAGATATCGGGCCTTTGCGGCCGTCTTATGTGCTGTTTAGGCTATGAACATAAGACGTATAAAGAGCTGATGAAGGGCCTGCCGCGCGAAGGCGAGATACTGAAGACGGAAAAGGGCTCCGGCAAGGTAATAAATATAAACGCTTTGAAGCGCTCGGTCACGGTAGAGCTCGAGGACGGCACATGGTTCGAGGTAAAATATAAATAAGATGAAAAAATTTTACATAACGACGCCGCTTTATTACGTAAATTCCAAACCTCATATAGGCCATTCCTATACGACGGTCGCCTGCGATGTCGTATCGCGTTTTATGCGCCAGGCGGGCCATGACGTATTTTTCATGACAGGTACGGACGAACACGGCGAAAAGATCGAGAAGGCCACCATCGAACGCGGATTCAAGCCGGGCGAAGAGCAGAAATTCGTCGATGAAATAGTTCCCGTATTCAAGGATCTCTGGGCTAAACTCAATATAAAATACGATCACTTTATACGCACAACGGACGCCTACCATGTCAGAGCTGTCCAGGCGCTTCTCGGCAAATTGTATAAAGACGGCAAGATATATAAAAAAGTGTATAACGGGTGGTTCTGCGTGCCGTGTGAAACGTTCTGGTCCGACAGCCAGGCCCCCGGCGGCATATGCCCCGACTGCAAAAGGACCGTGGAGAAGCTCGACGAGTCGAACTATTTTTTCAAGATGTCGGAATACCAGGGATGGCTCGTCGACCATATAAATAAAAATCCCGGTTTCATAAAACCCGATTTCCGCAAGAACGAGGTCCTCGGTTTTCTTAAGGAGCCGCTCCTCGACCTTTGCATATCGCGGCCGAAGAGCCGCATGAACTGGGGGATAGAAATACCGTTCGATAAAGATTACGTGACATACGTATGGTTCGATGCCCTTATAAATTATATCTCGGGCATAGGATATCCGGATGACGCGGAACGTTTCAAGGAATATTGGCCCTGCGATTACCACGTAATGGCAAAAGATATTCTGCGCCATCACGCCGTTTATTGGCCTATCATGCTCAAGGCCGCGGGGATAGAACCTCCTAAGACCATATTCGCTCACGGCTGGTGGGTCTTCAAAGGCGAGAAGATGTCGAAGTCGAAGGGCAACGTCGTCGATCCTTTCGATATGATCTCGCGCTACGGCATAGACGCTTACAGGTATTTCCTTTTGCGCGAGATATCGTTCGGCATGGACGGGTCTTTCGGCGAAGAGGCTTTTATTTCCAGGTACAACAGCGACCTTGCCAACGATCTCGGCAACCTGCTGAGCCGGACCCTCTCGATGGTGGAGAAATACTTTGAAGGCAAAGTCCCGGATGCCGGCAAGGGCGCCGCATCTAAAGGGCGGGGCGAGGAATTGAAAAGGGCGGCGCTGGCGCTCGGCGCGGAGCTGGAAAAGGCCGTGCCGGTTTTCGACTTTATCGGCGCCCTTACAAAGATATGGGAAGCCATCGATATCGCGAATAAGTATATAGAGGATTCGAAACCCTGGAGCCTTGCCAAAGAGAAGAAGACGGCTGAATTGTCCGTGATGATGTATGACCTGCTCGAGACCCTCAGGATAATTTCCGTTGTCATAAAAGCATTCATGCCTGCAACGGCCGATAATATACGCTCTCAGCTTGGACTAGGGGACAGCGCCGCAGCAGGACTTTCGGAAGCGGCCAAATGGGGAATGCTGAAGGCCGGCTCGAAGATAAATAAGGCAAATCCGCTCTTCCCGCGCATCGAGGCCAAAGCGTAACTCTCCTTTAAAATCCATTGACTTGCACATATCTATATTATATAATTCTACCTCAATATTGATATAAAGGCCTTTAGGATGATAGCTGAGAAGATCGAGCTCGTAACACGAAGAATATCAAGTGCTTGCGAAAAATCCGGCAGGTCGGCCGAAAGCGTAAAACTGGTCTGCGTGACCAAGACGGCCTCTGTCGAAGAGATAAATGAGGCGATAGGCGCGGGAGCGCGCCTTCTGGGTGAGAACAGGGTCCAGGACGCCGTTAAAAAGTACGCCTCTATCGGGAATAAAGCAGAGTGGCACCTTATCGGCCATCTCCAGACAAATAAGGCAAGAGACGCAGTCAGGATATTTTCGTTAATACATTCGGTAGATAGCGTCCGGCTTGCCAAAGAGATAGATAAAGAAGCGGCCAGGATAAATAAAATCCAGGACATCCTGGTCCAGGTCAATACTTCGGGTGAGGCCAGTAAATTCGGCATGGAGCCCGGTTCTTTGGAAAATTTTATAAAAGAAACAGTCTTATGTCCTAATATAAAGATAAAAGGGCTGATGACGATAGCTCCCGAGGCCGGCGATCCCGAAACGGTCCGGCCGTATTTCAGGGCGTTACGCCAGTTGAGGGATAAAGTTAACGGCTCGAAACCGGCAGTTTGTAATTTACAACTTCTTTCGATGGGCATGTCCGGCGACTTTGAAGTAGCTATCGAAGAAGGTTCGAATATGGTCAGGGTGGGAAGAGCGATATTCGGAAGATGAGGAGGCTCTCATGACGGACAAAAAGATAGGCATAATAGGCTGCGGGAACATGGGCGAGGCTATCCTTTCGCGCCTGGCCAACGTTATAGAAAAGAGCACTTCGATAATGGTCAGCGAATACGATACCGCGCGGCGCGGCTACATCCAGGATAAATACAAGATCATAGTCGAACTCGACAATAACGAAGTAATGAAATTCGCGGATATCGTTATTTTAGCCGTTAAGCCGAAAGACTTCGACGGCGTCCTGAAAGAATCGGTCTGCTGCGGCGTGTCTGAAAAGAAATTGCTGATATCGATAGCCGCGGGCATTACGACCAGATATATAGAGTCTGCGGTCGGAAGCGATATCCCGGTGATACGCGCGATGCCGAATATGTGCGCTCTCGTAGGGGAGGCGATAACCAGCCTCAGCCGGGGAAAGTCGGCGGGCGATGCGGATATGAAAGCGGCCGGGGATATATTTGCGCTTATCGGCGATGTCGTAGAGGTGGACGAGAAGCTCGTCGACGCGGTTACCGCGGTAAGCGGCAGCGGCCCCGCCTATTTTTTCTACATGATCGAGTCTCTTACGGCGTCCGCGGTCGCGGCAGGCTTAGACAAAAAGACCGCCGCGCGCCTTGTGCTGAAAACGGCGCTCGGCAGCGCTAAGCTGTTGGAGGTGCTCAAAGAAGACCCTGCCGCTATGCGCAAGAAGGTCGCATCGAAAGGCGGGACGACCGAAGCGGCGCTTGCGGTTTTCGATAAGAAAAAATTCAAGGATATAATAGAAGCTGCCGTAAAAGCGGCGCAGAAGAGATCAGAAGAACTTTCCAAGGGGTGAATATGTTCGCATTAGGCAATCTGGTATACGCTCTGGCGACGATATTCGATTATCTGCTTATCGCGGCCAATTGGCTCGTCATCATAAGGGCGCTCATAAGCTGGGTAAATCCGGATCCTTACAATATGATCGTCCGGTTCCTTTACAGGACGACGGAACCGATCCTGGCCCCTTTCAGGCGGCTGGTGCCGATCCATTCGATAGGGCTCGATATATCGCCGATATTCGCGCTGATATTCATATGGTTTCTCAGGCTTTTTGTGGTCAGGACTTTATTCGGCATAGCGATGAGGTTATCATGAGCGGTAAGATAGGGATAATAGGCGGCAGCGGATTTTATAATATAAGCGGCATTAAAAATGTCAAAAAAGTAAAAGTCTCTACGCCTTTCGGCAAACCGTCGGACGATTTCATAACAGGGACGCTTGAAGGCAAAGAAGTGGTATTTTTGGCGCGCCACGGCCAAGGGCATAAGATATTGCCGGGCGAGATAAATTACCGGGCTAACATTTACGGGATGAAGAAATTGGGCGTGGAGAAGATAATCTCCGTTTCCGCATGCGGGAGCCTTAAGGAAGAGCACAAGCCGCTCGATATAGTGATACCGGACCAGTTCATAGACAGGACCAATATCGGCAGGCTCATGACATTTTTCGGTAACGGGATAGTTGCCCACATACCTTTTGCCGAACCGGTCTGCCCGCACCTGGCCGGCGCGCTGGCTGATGCCGGGCGTAAAGTAGGCGCGAATATACAAGAAGGCGGCGTTTACGTAAATATGGAAGGGCCGCAATTCTCGACGAAGGCCGAGTCGAAACTTTACAGGTCGTGGGGAGTGGACATTATAGGTATGACCAACCTCGCGGAGGCGAAACTCGCGCGCGAGGCTGAAATATGTTACGCAACATTGGCCTGCATCACCGACTATGACTGCTGGCGGATGGATGAGGCATGCGAGAGCGTTACGCTCGAAATGGTAATGCAAAATTTGCGTAAGAACGTGGACGTGTCGAAGAATATACTCAAAGCGGTCCTGCCGAGCCTGGGCGTCGAGGGCGCGTGCGGCTGCTCCTCGGCCCTGAAGGATTCGATAGTCACGAGGCCCGAATCTATCGCCCCCGCCGTCAAAAAGAGATTGAAACTTATAATCGGAAAGTACATAAAGTAATGATGGAATACAAGACCACATTAAATTTGCCTAAAACGGATTTCCCGATGAAGGCCGACCTGCCTAATCGCGAACCCAATATGCTTAAAAATTGGGAGGAGTCCAAGCTCTATTCCAAGATACGCAAAAAAGGCAAAGGTAAGCCCAAATATATCCTTCACGACGGCCCGCCGTACGCGAACGGCAGTATCCATATGGGCCATGCTCTCAATAAGATATTGAAGGACATCGTCATCCGGTACAAAACGATGAAAGGTTTTGACTCTCCCTATGTGCCGGGCTGGGACTGCCACGGCCTGCCGGTAGAGCACCAGCTTTTCAAAGAGCTGAAGATGACGAAGTATGACATCGATCAGGTGAAGTTCAGGAAGATGGCATTCGATTACGCCATGAAATACGTCGAGATACAGAAAAAAGAATTCAAGCGCCTCGGTATAATGGGCGACTGGGACGATCCGTATGTAACGATCGCGAAAAGCTATGAAGCCGAGATCGTGCGGTCGTTCGGTAAACTTGTCGAAAAAGGCTACATCTATAAGGACCTGAAGCCGGTCAACTGGTGCTCGACCTGCGAAACGGCGCTTGCCGAAGCCGAGGTCGAATACGAAAATAAGGTCTCGCCTTCGATCTATGTGAAGTTCGAATCCGTATATAACGATATGCCGGCAAGCTTCATCATCTGGACGACCACGCCGTGGACGCTCGTAGCGAACGTCGCGATAGCGGTCCATCCGGATCCCGATTACGTCCTCGTGGAGGTCAAAGGACAGAAAGAAAGATATATATTGGCCAAAGCGCTCCTCGAACGTGCTATGGAAAAATTCGGGATAAAAGAATACAAGATAATAAAGACTTTCGACGGGAAGAGCCTCGAGGGGATGGAGGCCAGGCACCCCTTTATAGACAGGAAGGCCAGGGTAGTTCTCGCGGAATACGTTTCGATGGAAGACGGCACAGGGTGCGTTCACACTGCTCCCGGGCACGGGCAGGAAGACTACCTCACGGGTAAGAGGTGCGGCCTCCCGACCATAATGCCTGTCGATACCAGAGGAAGATTCGATAATACCGCCGGAGAATTCAGCGGCTTGAAGGTCAATGACGCGAATAAGCCGATCATCGAGCGCCTTAAATTTTTGGGAAAACTGCTTCGCGAAGAAGAAGTGACCCATTCGTATCCGCATTGCTGGCGCTGTAAGCGCCCGATCATTTTCCGGGCCACCGACCAGTATTTCATGAAGATCGACCACAAGGATCTGCGCAAGACGATGCTCGACGCCATAAATACGAAGATAAAATGGATACCAAAGGCCGGCGAGTCGAGGATAGCGGCGATGGTCGAGAACAGGCCCGATTGGTGCCTGTCGCGCCAGAGATACTGGGGCGTTCCCATCATCGCGTTCTATTGCAAGTCGTGCAAAGAGGTCCTTCTCGACGCCAAAGCCATAAACCACGTCGCTTCCATGGTCGAGAAAGAGGGGGCGGACGTATGGTTTGCGAAAAAGGAGGGCGAGCTTTTGCCGGCTGCGGCGAAATGCAAAAAATGCGGCTGCAAAGAATTCATTAAAGAAACGGATATCATAGATGTCTGGTTCGATTCGGGCGTCAGCCACCAGGCGGTGCTCAAGAAGAATAAAGACCTCGACTACCCGTGCGAACTTTATCTCGAAGGTTCCGACCAGCACCGGGGATGGTTCCAATCCGCCCTCATTACGGGAATGGCGATAGACGGGATCACCCCCTATAAGAACGTTCTCACCCACGGTTTCGTAGTGGACGGCGAGGGCAAGAAGATGTCGAAGTCGCTCGGCAACGTCATAACGCCGGAACAGGTCATGAAGAAATACGGCGCCGACATATTGAGGCTGTGGGTCGCATCGAGCGATTACAGCGAGGACGTCAGGATGTCCGATGAGATATTGACGCGGCTGGCGGATGCTTACAGGAAGATACGGAATACGTATAAATATCTTCTCAGTAACCTTTTCGATTTCGATCCGTTCAAGAATGCCATTCCTTACGGCGATATGCTCGAGATCGACAGGTGGATATTATCGCGGCTTGCCCAGCTTATAAAGGAGTCGGAGAAGAATTACGACCAGTTCGAATTCCATAAGGTTTACAGGGATGTTTACAATTTCTGCGTTTACGAAGTTTCGTCGGTATATCTTGATATTCTCAAGGACAGGATGTATACTTTCAAGGCCGATTCGAGAGAGAGGCGCTCGGGGCAGACGGCCATGCATGAGCTATTGACGTGCCTGTTGAAGATAATGGCCCCGATACTCGCCGTTACGACCGACGAAGCATGGGCGTATATACATAAAAAAGATAAAGGCGGTTCGATACATCTTGAATCATGGCCGCAGGCCGGCCAGGACAGTTTCTTCGAAAAAGGGCTTAACGAAAAATGGGCGAAGCTCGTGGCGGTGAGAGAAGCGGTCCTGAAGAGGCTGGAAGAGAAGCGCCAGCAGAACGAAATAGGGTCGAGCCTTGAAGCTAAAGTAGTCCTTGCCACCGAGGATCGCGATTATAAAAAGCTTCTTAAGGAGAATCACGAGATACTGAGATATCTCTTTATAGTTTCGCAGGCGGAGATAGCAAAAGAAGCCACCGATAAAGATGCGCTTGACCCGGCGATCCCGGTGGCGATATATATCGAGAAGGCGGCCGGGGAAAAGTGTCAGAGGTGCTGGAATTACAGTGGACAGGTCGGTTCGTTCAAGGACCACCCTACGCTTTGCGAAAGATGCGTCAAGGCGGTAGGGCATAGCGCAAGTTCAAAAAAGGAGCAATAAAAATGGCAAAAGCTAAGAAGACGAAAAAGATCAAAAAGATCGCGCGCGCTAAAAAAAAGAAACAGGCTGTTGCTAAAAAGCCCAGGATAAAAAGGATGCCGAAGGCGGTGCTTAAAAAGTACAAGGCGCTGCTGATAAAAGAGAGGGAAAAAGTCGGCGGAGGGCTGTCCCATATAGCGGAAAATACGCTCAATAGATCTCAGAGAGACGCTTCCGGGGACCTTTCGGGGTATTCATATCACATGGCCGACATGGCGAGCGACGACTACGAGAGGGAGTTTTCCCTCGGGCGCGCCACCGATGAGCAGAAACTGCTCTATCAGATCGACGAAGCCATGAAGCGCGTAGAAGACGGGACTTACGGCAGCTGCCTGCAATGCGGCAAGCCGATATCGAAGAAACGCCTGGCCGCTTTACCTTACTCGGAGCTGTGCATAGAATGCCAGAAGTCTAACGAGGGTAAATGATATTTGCGCTAGCGTCGCTCGTTTTTGTCCTCGATAGGATCACGAAGATAATAGCCTTAAGCGCTATGTCTTCCGGCCAGTCGATAGAAGTCCTGCCGAATATTTTTCATATTACGCTCGTTCTCAATAACGGTACGGCGTTCGGCCTTATGAAAGGCCAGAATACGGCCCTTGCCGTCATCACGGCAGCCGCCGCTGTATCGATAGTTGCTTACGCTGTGACTCATAAAGGCCTGAGCCTTGCCGTTTCTTCCGCGTTAGGTTTGATACTGGGCGGCGCTTTGGGCAACCTGCTTGACAGAATAAAATTCGGCTGCGTAGTAGACTTTTTCGATTTCCGTATATGGCCGGTATTCAATATCGCGGATTCGGCCATTACGGTAGGAATGATAATTCTGGTGATAATTTTATGCACCCGGTCCTCTTAAAGATAGGCTCTGTTACCATATATTCATACGGCGTAATGGTCGCCGTAGGTTTTGCCCTCGCAACCGTGCTTATTTACAGGCGCGCCCCCAAATTCAACCTAAACCGCGAAAAATGCGTCGATCTGGCGATCACCATCCTCATATCGGGCATCGTCGGGGCGAGGCTCTTATTTGTCCTGCTCAACCTGCGGTTTTACGCCGCCAACCCGCTGGAGATCATAATGCTCTCGAAGGGCGGGCTCGTCTGGTATGGGGGCTTCATAGCGGGGCTTGTTGCAATGCTAATTTATGTGCGGATCAATGCCTTGAGTTTCTGGTCGGTCGTCGACCTTGTGGCTCCTTACGTTGCGCTGGCCCAGGGGTTCGGCAGGATAGGGTGTTTCCTTAACGGATGCTGCTACGGGGTAACCGTAGCTCCGGGATTTCCCCTGGGGGTTGTTTTCCCGCCGGAATCCGACCCGCGGCTGCCCACGCAGCTCATATCCGCAGCGCTTCTTTTTCTCATATTTGCGATACTTGTGATCTGGCAGAATAGGCGGCGTTTTATCGGCGAGATATTCCTGGCTTACTGTATGCTATATTCCGCAAAAAGGTTCGTGATAGAATTTTTCAGGGGCGATAATCCCAGATTGTTCTTATCTCTTACCATGTCCCAGATCATAAGCGCGGTCATCTTTATCGCGGCTGTGGCCGTATTCGCGCTAAAGGCGAGGCGATGGAAAAACGCTACTACCATTTCGAAGTAGTCCCCGAAGATAAGGGCAAGAGGCTCGACAAATTCATAGTCGAGAATTTGCCCAAAGATTTCTCGCGCGTTTTTTTGCAGAAATTGATAGCCGACGGCCATATAGTAGTGAACAACGCTGCCGCAAAATCCAATCACAAGATACTCCCAGGCGAATTGATAGACGTCGAAATACCTAAAGCCGTAAAGTCGAAGATAGAGCCCGAGAAGATAAAGCTGAATATAGTTTACGAGGATAAGGATCTTCTGGTGGTCAATAAAGCCTCCGGTATGGTAGTGCACCCGGCGCCCGGGTCCAAGTCTAAGACGCTGGTGAATGCCTTATTGGCGCATTGCAAGAACCTCTCCGGCATCGGCGGCGTTTTAAAGCCCGGCATAGTCCACAGGATAGATAAGGACGTTTCCGGCCTTCTGGTCGTCGCGAAGACGGACCGCGCGCATCATAAACTGGCGGACCAGTTCAAGGACAAGACGGCCTCGAGGGTATATTATGCTGTGGTCAAAGGCGTCGTCCAGCTCGACAACGGCATCATAGATCTGCCGATAGGCCGCTCCGCCCGCGACAGGAAGAAGATGGCCGTCAGTTTCGAAAGGTCCAAGGATGCGGTTACGAAATATAAAGTGCTCGAGAGATTTAAGGCCGCCAGCCTGCTCGAGATAAAGCTGGGCACGGGCCGGACCCACCAGATAAGGGTGCATATGGCGTATATCGGACATCCGATATTGGGAGATGTCAAATACGGCACTACGACAAAAGATATAAAAAGGCCCGCGCTTCACGCGAAGATGCTGGGTTTTACACATCCCGTTACCGGGAAATATATGCAGTTCAAGACAGAGCTTCCCCGCGATATCAAAGAATTGGTAGCAAAGCTGAAAAAATCCTGATAGAATAAATATTATGAAGCCTCTTACCATAAAAAAAGCCGGAAAACTGACGGGCAGGCTTGTAATGCCGGGCGATAAATCCGTTTCCCACAGGGCCGTGATGATAGGCGCGATCGCTAAAGGCAGGACCGTCGCTAAAGATGTGCTTGATTGCGATGATTGCAACTATACTATGAACGCTTTCCGCGATATGGGGATATCGATAAAAAAAGACGGTGAGTACACAACTATAGAAGGCAAAGGTTTGCGCGGGCTGAAAGCGCCTGCCGGGCATCTTTTCGCGGGAAATTCCGGGACGACGATGAGGCTTATGGCCGGGATACTGGCGGGCCAGGATTTTGCCGCCGTTATCGACGGCGCCGGCTCTCTTTTGAAGCGGCCGATGAAACGCATAATAGAGCCCCTTTCGCTTATGGGCGTGGACATAAAGAGCGCTCCCGGCGGTTATCCGCCTATTACGATAAAAGGGGGCAGCGTAAAACCGGCCAATTACAAAATGCCGATACCGAGCGCCCAGATAAAATCCGCGGTGCTGTTTGCCGGGTTATACGCGAAAGGAACTACCGTCGTCGAGGAAGCGTTCAAATCGCGCGACCATACCGAAAGGATGCTCGAATATTTCGGCGCTAAGATAAAGGTCGAAGGCGTTAAAGTTTCCATAGAAGGCGGCCGTGAACTCGAAGCGCGGCAGGTCGAGGTACCGGGGGATATTTCGAGCGCCAGTTTCTTCATGGCGGGAGCCGTGCTCCTCGAAGGCTCGAAGATACGCATAGAGAACGTCGGGATAAACCCCGCGAGGGCGGGGATCCTGGACGTATTGAAAAAGATGGGCGCAAAAATAAACGTTACCGGTAAAAAAGATACTTTTGAACCGGTGGGTAATATAGAGGTAGAGTCCGGGCCGATCCGCGGGATAACGATAGAAGAGAGCATGGTCCCCGCGATAATTGACGAGCTTCCGGTGATATTTGTCCTCGCGGCTTTTGCCGAAGGCAAGACAGTGATAAGAGGCGCCGATGAACTCAAAGTGAAAGAGACAGACAGGATACGGTCGATGCAAGAGAACCTTGGAGCCATGGGCGCCAAGGTTCTGGTTTCGGAAGGTGAGATAATTATAGAGGGCTCAAAGTCTCTTCGCGGCGCCGACCTGAAGAGCTATGACGACCACAGGACTTGCATGGCTATGACGATAGCCGCGCTTGCCGCCGGAGGCGAAAGCCGGATAGACGATGTGGAATGCGTGAGCAAATCATTTCCCGGATTTTTCGAAACTTTGGAGGGGCTAAAATGAGATATCTTTTCGTAGCGCTTGCGGTATTTTGTTGTGCGCCCTTCTGCCATGCCGACGAAATGAGTGTTTATAAATTCGACGACCTGAAGTTCCAGATAGAGTGCCCGCAGGATTATGAGACGAAGAAGATGTCCGGCGCTTATTCGAATACCGTAGCGGTCGTATTGGGCGGCAGGACAGGCAAAAATGATTTCAAGCCCAACATCACGATAAGCTCGGTGCCGAACAGCACTCCGCCCATAGACCTTAAAAGGTTCTTCAACCTGTACCTGCAAAATTTCCTGAAAGACGAGAATTTCGAGGTCATCCTCGCGGAAAAAACTAAACTCGGGAACAAGGAAGTTTATCAACTGCGTTATAAGCACAGGGTTATGCCGACCACAGGCAAAAAAGTGCCCGTCTCCATAGAAGTGCTGCAGGTGTATGTGATAGAGCCCAGGCGGTTATATGTGATGAATTATACCGCGACCGAGGCCGATTTCGGCGTTTATCTGGAAACCGTTAACGAGATCTTCAAGAGTTTTAAGACGATATAGCGTGTTAGGAAAATTTCAGGTTGACATTAACTGTGTTTTTTGTTAATATCACACAATCAGCGGAGAACATATGAGCATTAAGGGTATATGGAAAACCGGCGCAAAGTTATATAATGAAATATTGGGGTTATTCTCCAATGATATGGGGATAGATCTCGGGACCGCCACAACCCTCGTCTACCTGAAAAATCAGGGGATAGTTCTCTGCGAGCCTTCCGTAGTCGCGGTACAGGCCGGGACGTCCAGCGTCCTGGCGGTGGGCGAAGAAGCCAAGCGCATGTTGGGACGAACGCCCGGTAATATAGTCGCGATCAGGCCTATGAAGCACGGAGTAATAACGGACTTCGAAATATCCGAAGCCATGCTTCGCTACTTTATCAAAAAAGTCAATTCAGCCAAACCTCTCGTCCGGCCCAGGATAGTGATAGCGATCCCCTCGGGCATAACCGAAGTCGAAAAACGCGCGGTAAAAGATTCCGCGCTCCACGCGGGGGCCAGGGAAGTATTCATGATAGAGGAACCTATGGCGGCTGCTATAGGCGTAGGCCTTCCGATACAGGAGCCGTCCGGCAACATGATCATAGATATAGGCGGCGGCACGACCGAGATGGCCGTCATATCTTTAGCCGGGGTTGTCTTCTCGAAGTCCGTAAGGGTCGGCGGCGACGAATTGGACGAAGCGATAATAAATTACCTGAAGAAAAATTACAACCTTATGATAGGCGAGAGGACCGCCGAAGAGATAAAAATAAAGATCGGTTCGGTCTATCCGCTGGAAGAAGAATTAAAGATGGAAGTCAAAGGGCGCGACCTTGTCGCCGGCCTGCCGAAGATGGTCACGGTAACGAGCGAAGAGATAAGGGAAGCGATGTCCGAGCCCATAGCCCAGATACTCGAGGCCGTAAGGATAACCCTGGAGAGGACGCCGCCGGAACTTTCATCAGACCTCATAGAGAAAGGCATAGTCCTTGCCGGCGGAGGATCGCTTCTCAGGGGTATAGATAAGCTGATCTCGGAAGAGACGGGCCTGCCGGCCCATCTTTCGGAAGACCCTATGACGGCGGTTGCACTGGGCACCGGCAAAGTGTTGACCGAAATAAAATACCTTAAGAAAGTTACCGTATCGCCGCGTCTTGAGAGATAATATCTCAAAAGTTCTAATGTGCGCACAGTCAAAAGAAACAAAATACTCAAGATCCTCGCAGTAATAATATTTTCGGTTATCCTTATATCAACTTCCAAAACCATAATCAGCCCTCAAAGAGCAGGTATAATAGATCTTTTATCCGTTCCGCTTAAAGCCATCCATTCCTTTTTCGGATCGGCCCGCAATATCATGCCTTTCGCATCGCTTCGCGAAGAGAACCGCCTTTTGCGCGAAAGGATAAATCTCCTGGCCAGGAAGATCGACGAACTTAAGATGGTCGCTGCCGAAAACGACCGGTTAAAGGACCTTATTAATTTCAGGAAGACCATCCCATTCGCCACCATCCCGGCGCAAGTCATCGGCAGGGATCCTTCCAACTGGTCGAATTCGATCATAATAGATAAAGGCCTTACCGGCGGCGTGAAACAGGGCAGGGCGGTCCTTTCCACGAAAGGCCTTGTAGGCAGAGTCCTTGAAGTCGGCAGGTATTCGAGCAAGATACTTCTTATAACCGACCCGAATTCGAAGGTAGGCGTAATGATACAGAGGAACAGGCACGGCGGTATATTGGCCGGCAGGCCGGACGGAAAATGCAGGATGGTATATATAGCGCTCGATTCCGATGTCGCCGTAGGGGATAAAGTCATTACCGCAGGCTTCGGCGCGATATTCCCGAAAGATATTTTAGTCGGGGAAGTGGTCAGGGTCGATAAAGAGCCGGGGCGCCTTTATAAAAGCGCGGTGATCAAAACTGCGGAAGACCTTTCAAGGCTCGAAGAGGTATTGTGTATAAAATAGCGAGGATACAGATATACCTTATATTGGCCACAGCGCTATTTCTGCAGGGCGGAGCGGTAAATTATGTAGCTATCTCCGGGGCAAAACCCGACCTTCCGCTGATGGCGGTCATATTTTTCGGGCTCTTCCTTGGCCCCGCCGCGGGGCTTGAGTCGGGATTGGCTGCGGGGCTTTTGAAAGACATATTTGCCCTGGATTTTTTCTGGATAAACACTATCACACTCGGCCTGACGGGATTCGTGATAGGCGCTATAAATACGCAATTCTTTAAAGAATCGAAAAGGGCGGATTTTATTTTTGTGCTGATCTTTACCGCTTTTGCGATGTCGCTGCATTATTCGATCGCGGTGGTCCTGTCGGATTCGATCGCGCTCGGGTTTTTGGAATTTTTTAAGTCATCGATAATACCTACGGCAATATATACCGGCCTCGTTTCCATTCCTGTTTACTCGAAGCTTCTCGATGTATATAAACTGAAAGAGACGGAAGAATACCTGTGAGAGACAGAATCGTCATCCTGACAGTCACCGCACTTTTTATACTGCTTTTCGCGGGATTATTTTACAACCAGGTCGTGAGGTTCGGTTACTATTCGCGCATGTCAAAAAACAATTCGATACGCGTGATACCGATAGACGGCCCACGCGGCAATATTTACGATAGGAACGGTGTGAAGCTGGTATCTAACAGGCTGTCGTTCGACGCCGCGGTCGTATATCAGGAGCTTAAGAACAAACAGAAATTCGTGCACATACTGAGCGAGTCTCTGAATATGTCCGGACGGGATATAATGCGGGCTCTGGAAAAAGCCAGGGCCAGGCCGTACGCGCCGGTCACCGTGCTTGAAGATATAGATAAGACGAAAGCGATAATGCTTGAGGAGGCAAGCTTCGATGTCGAAGGCCTTGCCATAGAGACCAGATCAAAACGAAATTATATTTACGGCAATACGGGGAGCCATATATTCGGTTATATGAGCGAGATAACCGATAAGGAGCTCGATGATTTGAGAGATTACGGATACAGGATGGGTGACCTGGTGGGCAGGGCGGGGCTCGAAAAGCAGTATGAAACATATCTCAGGGGCGTGGACGGGGGTACGCAGATAGAGGTAGACAGCCGCGGCAGAGAGACCCGGGTGATCGGCGTTAAAGAACCGATGAACGGCAGGGACCTGTACCTTACCATCGATATAGCCCTTCAATCGGCCTGCGATAAGTTGCTAGGGGAGCGGAAAGGCGCTATCTGTGTGATGAACCCAAACACAGGCGAAGTCCTTGCGCTCGCCAGCCATCCGTCGTTCGACCCCAACGTCTTCGTAGTCCCGAAATCTTCCGAAGACAGGACCGCGCTTATTAAAGACAGAGTAGGGAGGCCGCTTTCCAACAGAGCTATATCAGGCCTATACCCTCCGGGATCCGTGTTCAAAGTCGTCACCGCTTCTGCTGCGCTGGAGGAAAAGAAAATAACTCCGAATACGCGTTTTTTCTGCAGCGGTACCTACAGGCTCGGTAAAGCTGAATTCGACTGCTGGAAATCCGAAGGCCACGGCTCTCAAAATATGACGGAGGGCTTCATGAACTCCTGCGACGTATATTTTTACAGCATCGGCCGCGCCGCGGGCGTGGACGCTGTCGAGCGTTACGCGAAACTGTACGGTTTCGGCCGCGCCACGAGCATAGACATCCCGGATGAGGTGAACGGGCTCGCGCCGGGCAGAGAGTGGAAGAAGCATGCCAGGCACAGCAGCTGGTTCGAAGGCGATACCGTGAATTATTCGATAGGCCAGGGATACCTTCTGGTCACTCCCATCCAGGTTGCCGTCATGATGAGCGTAATAGCAAATGACGGGAACCTCGTAAAACCGTATCTCGTAAGGCGGATAGGCGATGTGTCTATCCATGTGAATAGGCCGAAGCACATAGGCCTCGACCAGAGAACTGTAAGCGTTATCGGTGAAGGCATGTATGAAGTAGTGAACAATGTGAACGGAACAGGCAAGAAAGCTAAACCTGAAGGCGTGGTCGTGTCCGGTAAGACGGGAACCGCGGAAAATCCTCACGGCCGCACACATGCGTGGTTCTCGGGGTTCGCCCCGTATCGTAATCCTAAAATATGCCTCGTAGTTTTCCTGGAGCATGGCGGCAAAGGCGGGGTAGCGCCGTCCGAGATAGCGCGCGGGATATTCGAAGAAGCGCGGAAGAAGGGGTATCTTTGATACATGACAAATAGAAAAATATATGAAAAAACGTAAAGATTTCGATTATCTGCTGCTGATAGTGATGTTCATAATATTCGCGATCGGGGCTGCTACGATCTACAGCGCGACAAAATCGCGGAACCTGCCGCTGGAAGAAAGTTTTTTTGTCAAACAGCTGAATTGGATGGGTATAGGCATCGCGTTGCTCGTGGTCACGATATCCATTTCTTACCAGCGTTTTATAGACGTGGCTTATATTTTGTACGGAATAAATGTTTTGCTTCTTGTCGCAGTACTCATCGTAGGCCACGCAAGGCTTGGAGCCCAGAGATGGTTCTCTATAGGAGGATTCGCGTTCCAGCCGTCCGAATTCATAAAACTGAGCCTTGTACTGGCGCTGGCAAATTATGTAGCCTCCAAAAAGGATTCCATGAAAGAAATGAAAAGCCTTATCGTCCCTGTGATGCTACTGGCTATACCATTTGTCCTTGTTATCCTCCAGCCCGATCTGGGAACGGCGCTTCTTCTTGTGCCTATATTTTTCGCGATAATGGTCGTCTCCGGCGCCAGGCTTAAATACCTGGGTATCATGATACTCACGGGGCTTGCAGGCCTTCCGGTCTTCTGGCATTTTCTGCGCGATTACCAGAAGCAGAGGCTGATGGTCTTCGTTAACCCGAATATCGATCCTTTAGGCGCAGGTTATACCATAATACAATCAAAGATAGCCGTAGGTTCAGGCGGGCTGTTCGGCAAAGGGTGGCTTAACGGCACTCAGAACCAGCTCAATTTTTTACCGGAGCGGCACACCGACTTCATATTCTCTATAGTGGGTGAAGAATGGGGCTTTCTCGGCGCGGCCGCGCTCGTGCTTATGTATTTCTTCATCGCCAAGCGGGCGTTTAATATAGCAGCGCTGACGAGCGACCTCTACGGTAAGGCGATCGCCTCGGGTATAGGCGTCATGATAAGCCTTCAGTCGGTGATAAACATATCGATGACGATCGGGCTGATGCCGGTGGTGGGCATACCTCTGCCGCTGGTCAGCTACGGCGGGTCGAGTCTCATCGCGACCGTGATCGCGATCGGGCTCCTGATCAATGTGGGGATCCGCCGCTCAACGTTCTAAAGGAAAATTTTTCGCTGCGTCTCAAAAGGAATTCCCTTTCGGGATTGTGCCTCGCGGGACGCGAAATTTTGACCATGCAAAATTTCGCTGCGGGAAAATTTCTCGCATCTGCTCGAAATTTTACGCCCCGCTCGGCACGAATCCCTGCGGGAATTCCTTATTGCGGGAGCGAAAAATTTATTTGGTCAACGGGTAAAATTATGGATACACAAAAACTCGAAGAATTATTACTGACGGTGCGCAAGCCTGCGAGGTATACAGGCGGCGAGTGGAACGCCGTCAAAAAAGAGTGGACGCCGGATAAGGTAAAGATCCTGCTCGCGTTCCCCGACGTATACGAGATAGGGATGAGCAACCTCGGCATGAAGATACTCTACGGCATACTCAACAGGCGGGACGACTGTATCTGCGAAAGAGTATTCTCGCCCTGGAGCGATTTCGAAACGGTGCTCAGGGACAATAAGATAGAGCTCTTCTCGCTCGAGTCGCGGAAGGCCGTGAAGGATTTTGACATCGTCGGTTTCAGTCTCGCGTATGAGCTGAGCTACACGAACGTAATAAATATTCTCGACCTGGGCGGTGTTACAAAAAGATCCGCAGAAAGGTCCGATGACGAACCATTGGTGATCGCCGGAGGCCCCGCGTCGTTCAACCCGGAGCCTATGGCGGATTTCATCGACGCGTTCGTTATAGGGGACGGAGAAGAAGCGGCCGTAGAAATAGCGGAAGCGGTCAAAGACCTCAAGGCCAAGGGACAAAGAACGCGGAAAGAATTGCTGCGGCGCCTTTCGCTTATAAAAGGCGTTTATGTCCCTTCGTTATATAAAGTCGAATATAATGAGGACGGGACGATACAAAAGTTCTGCCCGGCCGAAGAAGGCGTGCCCGAAAAAATAGAGAAACGGACGGTGGAGGACCTGGATGAAGTATTTTACCCGGCGGACCAGATCGTCCCTAATATAGAGGTTGTCCACGACAGGCTCGCTATCGAAATAATGCGCGGATGCAAGCATTCCTGCGCGTTTTGCCAGGCCCAGGCCATTTACCGGCCCTGCCGGGAAAGATCGAATGGGCGCATCATGGATATCGCCAGGGAAGCTTACGCAAAGACCGGCTACGACGAGATATCGCTGCTTTCATTGTCGAGTGTCGATCATTCGGGCCTCAAAGGACTGATAGGAGAGATGAATTGCGGATTTGCCGGCAAAGCGGTGTCGATAGCGGTGCCTTCCCTTAGAATAGAAGACAAGTTGGAAGACCTGCCGTTCCTGATATCCAAAGTGAAAAAATCGGGCCTGACATTCGCTCCGGAATCCGGCAGCGAAAGCCTGAGAAAATCCATCAATAAGAACATCGCCATCGACAAGCTGTTCAAGGCGCTCGAAGAATCTTTCAGGGCCGGCTGGCGCCATGTGAAATTATATTTCATGATAGGCCTGCCGGGCGAGACGGAAGAGGATGTCCTAAAGATAGACGAGCTTATATATAAAGTGTCCGAGGCCAGGAGGCCCATAGACGGTAAGACCGCCAATGTCACGGCGAGCATAAACGCTTTAATCCCGAAACCGCATACGCGCCTTGAACGATCCGCGATGGACAGCATAGAAACTCTCGAGAAGAAACGGGCTCTTTTAAAAGGATCGATGCGCTCGAAATTCGTAGAGCTCGATTTCCATTCATTCTATATGAGCTACATCGAAGCGGCGCTCGCCAGGGGGGACAGGCGGCTCGGGCCGGTCATATCGGAAGCATGGAAAAGGGGAGCCAGGTTCGACGGATGGGGCGATCTCTTTAATTTCGGCATCTGGTCGGGTTCCTTTGGGTCTTTGGGCATAGACCCGGGGTTTTACGCGTCCAGGGAAAGGGGCCAAAAAGAGATTTTACCGTGGGATTTCATCCTCCTGCGCTCACGCTGATTTGACAAATGTTAATCTGTCTAGTATAATTAAGATACTATTAACATTAAATATACCAACTGATATATAATAGCAAATCGGAGGTAGCGATGGGCATATTCAAGAAAGCGTCATCAGCGAACAAAGGCCTCAGGTACAAATTGCTTCTTGCGTTCAGTTTAATGTCGATCATACCGTTACTCGCCTGCACTTATATCATCTCTCAATATGTATTTCCGCAGATAGATTCGCTCGCATGGGTCAGCACGATAGTGCTTGGCGCTATCGCGATAGCGCTTCTCGGCCTTTCGTTCGCCCGGAACCTCGTCAATCCCGTGATAGGCATGGCGATAGAAGCCAATATGATAGCAAATGGCCAGTATGACAGGAGCCTGAACGTACCCACCGACGACGAAGTGGGCGAGCTCGCCGCGTCCATAAATACTATGACGCAGAAGATAAAGACGAACCTGGACGAGCTGAAAACTTACGGCCAGAAGATGAAAGAGATCAATACCGATGTGCACAAAAAAGTCCTGGCCCTGTCGAGCCTTCTCCAGATAGGCGATGTCATATCCTCCGGCTCCATAAAACTGGATCCCGTATTGGAGATGGCGGTTGAAAAAGCCGCCATGGTATTCGATTCGAGTTTCGGTGTATTCTATCTTGCCAAAGATGACGAATCCGATTTTATAGCCAAGGTCGATTACGGACAGGACGCCGATAAGCTTAGGGGTATTACGATAAAAAGAAGAGGGCAGGGGCTGCTTGAAAAAGCTATCGAGAACCGGACGGTGGTTATCATAGACAGCGCTACGAAACTCTCTCGGGAGGCGGAAGGGTTCAGGGAAGCGTATGATGCCAAAAATATCCTGGCCATACCTATCTACTCCGGCAGAAAAAATTTCGGTATTTTACTTATAGGAAGTTCGGCGGAAGATTATAAATATAAGAGCGAAGACGTGGAGTTGGTCAAAGTATTCGCCAAACAGATCACTATCGCCATAGAAAGCGATATCCTTAATAAAAAGACGGAAGAGCTTGCGATAAAAGACGATCTTACGGACCTCTACAATAAAAGCTTTATACTGAACAGGCTCGGCGAAGAGATAAAGCGCGCCATATTTTACCAGAGGCCGTGTTCTTTCGTGATATTCGGGATAGACGATTTCGCGTCTTTCAGGGCCAAGAACGGGGAATTGGCCGCGGAGGAAGCCTTGAAGAAGATGGCGAAGATCATAAGGGACAATATGGTCCCGGTCGGCAAGGCCGCGAGGATAGCGGGCGATGAATTCGCGATACTTTTGCCGGAAAAAAATAAGAACGAAGCTTTTGCGATCGCTGACGAGATCAGGAAGAAAATAGAGGGTGCGAATTTCCTGAAGACAGGCAGCGCGTCGCTGACCGTCAGCGGAGGTTTGAGTGAAAATCCCCTGGACGGCGCTACGAGCGAAGAGCTGTTCAAGAAGGCCACGGACCTATTGAGAGAAGCCCGCGCTTCGGGCAAGAACAGGGTTATAACATAAAGATCGAGAGGATATTTTATGACGGCTCGCAGTATAGATAAATATATCAAAGCAATGGTCCAAAAGGACGCTTCCGACATCCATATAACAGCCGGGTCCCCCGTACATATAAGGGTGGACGAGATACTCCTGCCTGTTGACGACGATGTCCTGTCGGCGGAGGGAGCGAAAGACCTTGTATACAGCCTGCTCAATGATGAGCAGAAAGAGAGGTTCGAGAAAGACCTTGAGCTCGATATATCGTTCGGGGTAAAGGATATGGGGCGTTTCAGGGTCAACGTATTCAAACAGAGAGGGACGATAGCGTCCTCGATAAGGCTCATACCTCACGATGTGTGGTCATTCGAGAAATGCGGGCTGCCGGCCGCGACTGTCCTCGATTTCTGCAAACGGCCCAAAGGGCTTGTACTTGTGACAGGCGCTACGGGAAGCGGGAAATCGACGAGCCTTGCGGCGATGATAGATTGGATAAATACCAACAAGGAATGTCATATAGTTACGGTGGAGGATCCGATAGAATTTGTATATACGAACAAGAAAGCCGTCATCAACCAGCGCGAAGTTCACCAGGATACGCATTCTTTCCCCGCGGCGCTTAAACACGTCCTGCGCCAGGACCCCGATGTCATTTTGATCGGCGAAATGCGCGACCTTGAGACGATAGAGTCGGCCCTGACGATAGCGGAGACCGGACACCTCGTGTTCGCCACACTCCATACTTCCGATTGCGTCCAGACGGTGAACAGGATAATAGACGTTTTCCCCGCGCACCAGCAGCAGCAGATACGGACACAGCTGTCGTTCGTGCTTCTCGGCGTGCTGTCGCAGCAGCTGATACCGAAGGCCGCTGGCAAAGGGCGCGCTCTGGCTTCCGAAGTCCTTATAGTGACCTCGGCGGTGAAGAGCCTTATAAGGGAATCTAAAGCCCATCAGATATATTCGGTAATGCAGACATCCCAGAAAGACGGGATGAAGACGATGAACCAGGCGCTGTATGAACTGTACCAGAAGAAGGCCGTGACATACGAAGAGATCTTCGAGCGCACGACCGACCCGGATGATCTCAAGAGAATATTTAAAAGGTAGGGGCTTTTTATGCCGTCGATAAAACGCATAGTATCCAAACAATTGGGCGAACTGCTCCTCGAACGGGGCGTGATAAACCAGGCCCAGCTCGAAAAGGCGCTTAAGCTCCAGAAGGAGAAAGGCGGCCTCATCGGGCAGATACTCGTCGCGCTCGGCTTCGCGAAAGAAGAGGAGATAGCCCAATCCCTGACGGTCCAGTACGGTTTCCCGTATCTTCCCCTGGAATGCTATGATATAAACGCGGACGCTATCAAGCTGATACCCGAGAACGTCGCGGTGCAATATAACCTTGTGGCGATAGATAAGATAGGGGACCTTCTCACCATAGCCATGTCGAACCCGCTCAATTATCAGGCTGTGGAAGATATCGAAATGCTTACAAAATGCAAAGTCCAGGTCTTCGTCAGCACTATGACGGATATAACGAACGCCATACTGAAACACTATCCTAAAAAATGATACTCGAATTCAAAGATAAACTGACGAAAATACTTATCGACCGGGGGCTCCTGAAACCCGAAGACCTCGATAAAGCTATCGCTATACACAGGGAGAAGGGCGGCTCCTTAAGCGATGTGATAATCGAGCTCGGGTTCGTTACAAGAAGCGACCTGATGATAGCTCTCAGCCACGGCCTCGGTATACCCCCGATAAACCTTTCGCGTTACAAGATCGACCCGACCGTCATAAAGCTCATATCCAGGAAGATCGCGAAGAATTACAAGATACTGCCGATATCGAAAATAGGCGATACGCTTATGCTTGCAGTGGCGGACCCTCTAAATATAATCTTGCTTGACGATATAAAAGCCCTTACCGGACTTAAGGTAAGCCCGGTCATCGCTACCGAAAAGGATATATCGGAAGCGCAGGGACAGTATTATGACGAGAGCGCTTCTACCACGATAGAAAAGATAGTGGGTGACCTCGAAGAGGCCAGTGAGATAAAACTGCTTGAGGAAGATTCGGGCGCGCTCGGGCAAACCTCATCGGAATTACTCAGGATCACCCAGGACGCGCCTGTAGTGAAGATAACGAACCTGCTCCTGGCCGAGGCCGTGAGCCTTCGTTCCAGCGACATACTCATTGAGCCGCTCGAGAAGGAAATGCGCGTCCGTTACAGGGTCGACGGAGTATTGCGGGAAGGACGCCGGTCCCCGGTGGCCCTGCACAATGCCGTGGTATCCAGGCTCAAGGTCATGTCAAATCTCGATATAGCCGAAAGGCGCCTTCCGCAGGACGGAAGATTTAAGGTGAAATTGCAGGGCAGAGAGGTGGACTTCAGGATATCCGTAGTGCCTTCGAGCATGGGCGAGAAGGTTGCCCTCAGGATATTGGACAAATCGCAGGCCATGCTCGATATAGAAAAGCTTGGTTTCGACGAGCGGTCTCTGGCCGAGATAAAAAAAGCCGCGTTGAAGCCTCACGGCATGATACTTATCTGCGGCCCGACAGGATGCGGTAAGACCACGACCCTCTATTCCGTAATGCAGCATGTCAATTCTCCCGAAAAGAACATAGTAACGGTCGAGGATCCGGTCGAATACCAGATCGAAGGCATTAACCAGGTCACGGCGCGTCCCGAGATCGGCTTGACGTTCGCCGCGGCTCTCAGGTCTATATTAAGACAGGATCCCAATATCATTATGATAGGCGAGATACGCGATTTCGAGACCGTCGATATCGCGATAAAAGCCGCGCTTACGGGCCATCTGGTCTTGAGCACGATCCATACGACTACGGCCACCGGCTCGATCATAAGGCTTGTGAATATGGGCGTCGAGCCGTTCCTCATAACCTCATCGGTGATACTCGTCGGGGCCCAAAGGCTCGTCAGGCGCGTCTGCCAGGCCTGCAAAGAGCCGTATGAGCTTTCCGCCGATGTAGCCGCGAGACTGAATTTAAAGGGTAAGTTGACTTTTTACAAAGCCAAAGGCTGCAGTAAGTGTTTCAACAGCGGATATAAAGGAAGGGTCGCCATCCTGGAAGTGATGCCGCTCAGCCCGAAAATAAAATCACTCATACTCGAGAACGCGCAGGAATACAGGATAAGGGAAGAGGCCCGGCGCGAAGGCATGGCGACGCTCAGGGAGAACGGGATAAAAAATGCCCTGGACGGGAACACTACCCTCGAGGAAGTCCTGCGCGTAACGGCAGGCGATCAGGATGTAGATACCGTATAAAGGCAAAGCATCGTTAAACGGGGTATCCAAATGGTTGAGG
>JAQUSB010000036.1 GCA_028715345.1 Candidatus Omnitrophota bacterium
TATAGAGCTGACCGGGGATAGCATCGATACTTTTATGGTCGCTGATTTTAAATTGCCGCAAACGGCTCTCAGGCTGATCCCGAAATGCCTTGCTAATACGGTCGCGTCCCTGATAAAATTTAAACCCGGCATAGATACGAATATATGCAGGCGATGCAACCTTTGCAAAACGACCTGTCCTGTCGGCGCTATCGAGATAAGGCCGCACGCCTGCACGATCGATTATAATAAATGCGTCAGGTGCCTCTGTTGCCATGAGGTTTGTCCTTATAAGGCGATCAAAATAAAACGCAATATTTTGGCTAAACTTGTGTGGGGATGATATTATGCCGGTAGACACGATTTTCTGGCAAAACGGAAAGGTCAGGCTCGTCGATCAGACGCTCCTTCCGTCCGAATTTAAATATATTTCGTGCGGCGATGTTAAAGCTCTATGGCATGCGATAAAGAGACTGCAGGTCAGAGGCGCTCCGGCAATAGGCGTGGCGGGCGCGCTCGGCGTAGTTCTCGGCGTGAAAGATTCGAAGGCGGCGTCCGGCGCGAAATTGGCGCGCGAAGTGGGCGGCATCGCCCGCTACCTCGGCTCGTCGCGGCCGACTGCGGTAAATCTTTTCTGGGCGCTCGAGAGGATGCGCTCGATAGCGGAGAATAATAGCGCCAGAAGCCCCGCGCAGATAAAGAAGATATTGCTTGCCGAAGCGATGAAGATAATAGCGGAAGACAAGGCGGCCTGCCGCCGCATGGCCAAATACGGCGCCTCGCTCATAAAGAGCGGGGACGCGATACTCACGCACTGCAATGCCGGCGGCCTGGCGACGGCGGATTACGGCACCGCTCTCGGCGTCCTCTTCGAGGCTAAGGCGCAAGGTAAGCGCATTAAAGTCTACGCAGACGAGACGCGGCCGCTCTTACAAGGGGCGCGCCTTACGACCTGGGAACTTATGCACGAGGGCATAGATACTACGCTTATCTGCGACAATATGGCCGCCAGCCTTATGGCAAAGGGGAAGATCGATAAAGTTTTCGTCGGCGCCGACCGCATCGCCGCTAACGGCGACGCGGCAAATAAGATCGGCACTTACGGTATCGCGGTTCTGGCGAAATATCACCGCATTCCGTTTTATGTAGTCGCGCCTTTATCGACCATCGACCGCGGTATCAGGACGGGCAAAGATATACCCATCGAAGAACGCGCAGGCGACGAGGTGCGCGCGCTTGGCGGCAGATATATCGCGCCGCGCAGGGTGAAAGTCTATAATCCGGCTTTTGACGTTACGCCGAATTCGCTTATCACCGCGATAATTACGGAAAAAGGGATACTTAAAAAATGAAGATCCGGCAGGCCGGAGAACTGGGGCTCATAGAGCGCATATCCAAAAAGATCCGCCTCGATAAAAGCGTAGTGAAAGGCATAGGCGACGACACTGCCGTCATAAAAGGGACGGGCAATAAATATCTTTTATTCACCTGCGATATGCTCATCGAGGACGTCCATTTTAAACGCAAACAGGCGACGCCTTTTCAGATCGGCTGGAAGGCGATGGCGCGCAATATAAGCGACATCGCCGCGATGGGCGGCGTACCGAAATACGCGCTCGTCTCGGCAGGGCTCGACCCGCGGCTGCCCGTATCTTTCGTCGACGGTATATTCGACGGTATCAACGCGCTCGCAAAAAAGTTTAAAATAAATATCGTGGGCGGCGACACCTCGAGGTCAAATAAAATAGTGATAGATATTTCGCTCATCGGTGAAGTCGAAAAGAAGGGGCCCGTGCTTCGTTCCGGCGCACGGGAAGGCGACGCGATATTCGTGACAGGTTTTCTCGGCGGCTCGATAAAGGGTAAGCATCTCGATTTTACCCCCAGGCTCGACGCGGCGCGCGCACTCGTCAAAAATTTCAAAGTAAATTCTATGATAGATATATCCGACGGGCTCCTCCTCGACCTATGGCGCATATTAGAGGCAAGCGGCCGCGGCGCGCTATTATACGAAGACCTGATCCCTGCCTCGAATAAGGCGGATTCGTTCAGGCAAGCCGTAACGGCCGGCGAAGATTTCGAACTTCTCTTCACGATGAGCCCTAAAGAGGCGGAGCGCTTCATGCGCCGCTACAGTATGAAATTAGGCGTGCCGGTGAGCCTCATCGGCGAGGTAACGTCTAAGAGATGCGGGTACAGGCTCATAGGTAAAGACTGGAAAGAGGATAGGATTACAGGGAAAGGATACTGCCACTTCTAGTAAGGCACCCTTAAGGGTGCCTTACTGCTGTGATAACCTATGAAATTTATTTCGAATAGCGTAGAAGAGACCATAGCGATAGGCGTCGGGCTTGCGAAGAGCCTGAAAAAAGGCGCGTGTATCGCGCTTATCGGCGACTTAGGCAGCGGCAAGACCGTTTTGACCAAAGGCATCGCCGAAGGGCTGGGTGTAAAAGATCCGCGTTACGTAAATAGCCCCACTTTTGTCATAATCAAAGAATACAAAGGCAGGCTTCCTTTATATCATTTCGACCTTTATCGTTTGAACAAAGCTACTCTCCTCGACGCCGAAAGCTACGAAGAATATTTTTACGGCGACGGGGTTACCGTTATAGAATGGGCGGACAAGATAAGGCCGCTCCTCCCGAAGAAGCGCATAGAAGTGAGGTTGAAAGCTGCGGGAGAGAATAAAAGAAAGATAGAGATAAAGAATGTCAGATAAAAATATCCGTCCGGCTTTACTCGCCATCGATACCTCTACCGACTATTTGAGCCTTGCGCTTTTGCGCGGCGAAAAGATCGCGGCAAAATTTCACCGCAGATCGCACATGAGGCACTCGAGCCTTCTGGTGCCGATGATCGACAGGCTGTTAAAAAAATCCCGTATAAAACCGCGGGATATAGACTGCTTTTGCATAAGCATCGGCCCGGGCTCTTTTACCGGCCTTCGTATTGGCGTTGCCACTGTCAAAGGGCTTGCCTACGCCCTGAAAAAACCTATAGTTACCGTTCCGACCATGGATATCATCGCGCAAAACGCGAAAAATTTTAAAGGCACGATCTGCCCGGTCCTGGACGCCAGAAAGAACAAGGTTTACGCCGCGTTTTACAGGTCGGACGGGAAAAATATCGAAAAGATGTCGAAATATCTCCTATTGAGCGCCGGAGATTTGATGAAAAAGGCCGCCCGGTATGATAAAATAATTTTCTTAGGCGACGCGCTGCATCTAATAGGAAAAAAAGACGTCCGCAAAATAAATTGGCATCCCCGGGCGGACGTTGCGGCCCGTTTCGGAGCGGAATATTTTAAGAATAAAAAATTTACGACGGCCGAAGATCTCGAACCGATGTATTTATATTCAAGGGAATGCGATATTAAAGGCATATGAAATGACGGAGATGAAAGTAACGACGAAGAACGGCCATTCGAAACCCCACCACAGGCCGACGTGGGCCGAGATAGATCTGGCGGCGATAGAATATAATTACAAACAGGTAAGAAAGCTCGTCGATAAAAAGACGAATATAATGGTCGTCGTCAAGGCCAATGCTTACGGCCACGGCATAGCAGAAGTCGCGGCGGTCCTCGAGAAGCTCAGTGTCAATTACCTGGGCGTCGCGACTACGGACGAGGCGCTGAGGCTGAGGGAGCGCGGGATAAAGACGCCGATACTTGTCCTCGGCTCCGTCCTTCCCGACGAGGTCAGCGTTCTTGTCACAAATAACATAACGATAACTCTCTGTAACGAAGACCTGCTCGCTGCAATAAAAAAAGAAACTGCCAAAGGGTTTAAAGCGAAAGTTCATATAAAGATAGATACGGGTATGGGAAGGATAGGGGTATGGCATGAAGACGCCATAAACTTCATAAAAAATCTTGCCGAAGAAGACGGCATCATAATAGAAGGAATATACACGCATTTCTCCAGCGCAGGCCGCGACGACTTCTTTACCGATTACCAGATCGAGGCATTCGAGAAACTTCTCGCCAAGCTCGACGGGTTCGATATACGCATCCCATTGAGGCACGCGGCGAATTCGATCGCTACGGTCGATTTCAAAAGATCGCACTTAAATCTCGTTCGGCCCGGCTTCATAATTTACGGGATGTACCCGAAGCATACTTTTCCGAAATTGATAAAATTGAAACCCGCGATGTCTCTCAAGACGAGGATCGTTTACATCAAAGAGACCCCGCCCGGCCGCTCGATAAGCTACGGCCGTACCTACGTTACCCAGCGCCATACACGCATCGCCACTCTACCCATAGGCTACGCGGACGGTTACATGCGCAATCTATCGAACAGGGCCGAAGTCCTTGTGCGCAACCGCCGCGCTCCGGTAGTCGGCAAGGTCACGATGGACCAGACGATGATAGACATCGGCCGAATAAAAGGCGCAAAAGTAGGGGATGAGGTCGTTTTGATCGGCCGCCAGGGCCGTGAAGAGATACGGATGGAAAAACTTGCCCGTCTTGCCGGCACCATTGCCTACGAAAGCACCTGCTCGATCTCGAACCGCGTCCCGCGAATATACAAGCATACCTGACCGTTAAACGCAGTTTATCCCTAAAACATTTGACATAATATATCTTATTATTATATAATCATCATCTATTTGGAGGTACCTCTATATGCGAAGTGACAAAATTAAAAAGGGTGTTGAACGCGCAGGGGCGCGCTCACTTTTATACGCGACAGGCGTATCCAGGGAAGATATGGCCAAACCGTTCATAGCGGTCGCCACATCCAGGACGGACATTATACCGGGCCACATACACATGGCCCGCTTGGAGCGCTTTATCGAGCGCGGCATAGCAGCTGCAGGCGGCGTGCCGTTCTTCTTCGGCGTCCCCGGTATCTGCGACGGCATCGCGATGGGCCACACAGGTATGAGATACTCGCTAGCCTCGCGCGAGCTAATCGCCGATATGATCGAGTGCATCATGAAGGCGCACCAGTTTGACGGGCTCGTTTGCCTTACGAATTGTGATAAGATCACTCCGGGTATGCTAATGGCTTCCGGCAGGCTTAATGTGCCGACGGTCGTCGTTACGGCAGGGCCGATGATGAGTGGGAATTTAAGGGGCCGCAGGCTTTCTTTAGTCAAAGATACGTTTGAAGCGGTCGGCAGATTTAAGAAGGGTGATATTTCGCAGGACGAGCTTAGCGCTCTCGAGATGTGCGCGTGCCCGGGCGCGGGCGCCTGCCAGGGACTTTACACGGCCAATTCGATGGCCTGCGTGACCGAGGCGCTCGGGATGAGCGTGCCGGGATGCGCAACTGCTTTGGCTGTTTCGGCTAAAAAGGACAGGATCGCGCAGGAGTCGGGCGAGAAGATCGTGAATCTCGTCCGCAGGAATATCCTTCCTAGGACGATCTGCAGGAAAGAGGCTTTCGCGAATGCCATTAAAGTCGATATGGCGCTCGGCGGCTCGACGAATACGGTTTTACACATTATGGCGGTTGCGAAGGAATTCGGCGTCGATATTCCTATCGAGATGTTCGATGAAATTTCTAAACACACGCCGCACCTGTCGAATATACTGCCGGGAGGCGAGCATTTCATGGAAGACCTCGATTCAGCGGGCGGTATCCCGGCCATTATGAAGCGGATGAAAAATCAGCTCGACGATATTATGACCTGCAGTTCGAAGACGATCAGCCAGATAGCGAACGACGCGCAGATACTCGACGAGAATGTGATCAGGGATTACAAGAACGCGTACCACAAAGAAGGCGGCATAGCCGTGCTGAAGGGTAATCTGTCGCCCGAGGGCGCCGTTATAAAACAGACGGCCGTATCGGATGCGATGATGAAATTTAAAGGAAAAGCTAAAGTTTATGATTCCGAAGAGGCCGCGATGGCGGCCATAATGGCCGGTAAGATAAAAAAAGGCGATTGCGTTGTCATCCGCTACGAAGGGCCGAAAGGCGGGCCGGGGATGAGGGAGATGCTTTCCCCGACAGCCGCGATCGTGGGCATGGGACTTGCCGATGACGTTGCGCTCATTACTGACGGAAGATTCTCGGGCGGGACTCAAGGGCCGTGCATCGGCCATATTTCGCCCGAGGCGCAGGTCGGCGGCGTCATTGCGATCGTCCGGGACGGCGACGAGATACAGATCGACATCCCCGCCAGGAAGCTCGAGCTTTTAGTCAGCGCGGATGAAATAAAGAAGCGTTTATCTATGTGGAAGGCTCCGGAGCCGAAAGAGAAGGAAGGTTACCTTGCGCGCTATGCGAAAGTTGTTTCCTCGGCGAGCGAAGGGGCCATTTTAAAGGCGTAAAAGATATGAAAATGAACGGTGCGAAAATACTGATCGAGTCGTTAAAAAAAGAAGGTGTCGAGGTCATATTCGGCTACCCGGGCGGACAAGTCCTGCCCATATTCGACGCTCTCTACGATGCCCCGGTTAAACTGATACTGACGCGCCACGAACAGGCCGCCGCGCACGCCGCGGACGGTTACGCGCGCGCTACCGGCAAGACAGGCGTTTGTCTGGCTACGTCGGGGCCGGGCGCCACGAACCTCGTCACGGGGATCGCGACGGCGTATATGGACTCTGTGCCGATGGTCGCTATCACGGGGCAGGTCAAATCGTTTTTGATCGGCAACGACGCGTTCCAGGAGGCCGACATTACCGGCATAACAAGGCCGATCACGAAGCATAATTACCTGGTCGAGGACATTAAAGACCTCGCGAGGATAGTCAAAGAAGCATTTCACATCGCTTCTACAGGCAGGCCCGGGCCGGTATTGATAGACCTGCCCAGCGACATCCAGATGCAGGAAGCGGAATTCGTTTACCCTGAAAAAGTCGACCTACGAGGTTACAAGCCGACTTATAAAGGTCACCCGGGACAGATCAAAAGGGCGGCGAAAGCGATCTCAGAGGCGAAGAGGCCGATACTTTATGTGGGCGGCGGAGCAATAATCTCCGGCGCGTCCGAAGAGGTACGTGATCTCGCCATAAAGAACGACATCCCGGTCACTATGACGCTTCTGGGGCTGGGCGCATTTCCGATGGACCACAAATTGTCCCTCGGGATGCTCGGTATGCACGGGACAGCTTACGCGAACCACTCGATAATGGAATCAGACCTCATCATCTCGGTCGGGGCGAGATTCGACGACAGGGTCACCGGCAAAGTCGATGAATTTGCCCCGCACGCCAAGGTCATACATATCGATATAGACCCGGCGAGCGTTTCGAAATCGGTCGAGGTCGATATCCCTATAGTCGGCGACGCGAAAACTATTTTGAAACATTTGATAAAGGCCGTTAAAAAGCCCGATACCAAAGATTGGCTTAAGAGGGTCGAGGACTGGAAGGCGAAACATCCGCTGAAATATAAGGACGACGGCAAGATAAAGCCGCAATACGTCCTCGAAGAGATATGGCGCGCTACGAAAGGCGAGGCGATAATCTGCACGGAGGTCGGACAACACCAGATGTGGGCGGCGCAATTCTACAAATTTACGAATCCGCGCACGATGATCTCGTCCGGCGGGCTCGGCACGATGGGCTACGGTTTTCCTGCGGCGATAGGCGCGCAGATCGGCAAACCCAGAGCGACCGTCTTCGACATAGCCGGCGATGGCTCTATCCAGATGAATATACAGGAGCTTGCGACAGCCGTCATAAACAAATTGCCCGTTAAGGTCATAATACTCAATAACGGCTACCTCGGGATGGTCAGGCAGTGGCAGGAATTGTTTTACAAGAAACGATATTCCTATACCACGCTTTGCGGAACGTGCCCCGATTTCGTGAAATTGGCCGAAAGCTACGGCGCGGTCGGTATAAGAGTGACGAAGAAGAGCGAAATAAAGGCCGCCATAGAAAAGGCTATTAAGACGGACAAGTGCGTCTTCGTCGATGTCTGCATCGAAGAAGAAGAGAATGTCTATCCGATGGTCCCGGCAGGACAAGCGATAAATAAGATGTTGGGCGGAGGCTTGGCGTAATATGAAACATACTATATCAGTCTTGGTAGAGAACAAATTCGGTGTTCTGGCCCGCATATCCGGGCTATTCAGCGCGCGCGGCTTTAACATCAGTTCGCTCGCTGTCGGCGAGACGGAGGATCCCACCGTCTCGAGGATGACGATAGTCGTCGAGGGTGACGACAGGACGCTTGAGCAGATAAAGAAGCAATTGAACAAACTTATCGATACGATAAAGGTCGTCGATTTCAAAGAAGGAGAATTCGTCGACAGGGAACTTATTCTTGTAAAGGTCGCGGTCAGCCCGAAGACCAGGAAAGAAGTCCTGGAGGCGATAGAGTCGATTGGCGCATGTATAGAGAACGCCGGCTCTAAGTCTATAAGCGTTTCGGCGACGGGCGACCATACGAAGATAAAGGCATTGCTGGAGCTATTGCGGCCGTTCGGCATAATGGAGGTGGTGAGGACCGGCAGGATCGCGATGAGCACAGAGGATAAAGGTTTAAAGGTCGAAGGAAAACCGGAAGTGAACGAATAAATTCGTATTTAAAAGGTAACTTAAAGAAAGGGGTAACAAGAGATGGCGAAGATTTATTATGACAATGACGCGGATTTGAATTTATTGAAGGGAAAAAAGATAGCCGTTATCGGATACGGCATACAGGGGCGCAGTCAGAGTCTGAACTTGCGTGACTCAGGCCTCGACGTTATCGTGAGCGAGCTCGCCGGCACGGCAAATTACGAACAGGCGAAGAAGGACGGATTTAACCCTCTCCCGGCCAAAGAGGCTTCGGCGCAGGCCGACATCGTCCAGATATTGACCGAAGACCACGTCCAGGCGAAAGTTTACAAGAACGAGATCGCCGAAAACATGTCGAAAGGGAAGACGCTTCTCTTCTCGCACGGTTTCAATATAAGGTTCAAACAGATAAAGCCTTCGAAGAAGATCAACGTCGTCATGGTCGCTCCTAAAGGGCCGGGCGCTCTGGTGCGCAGGATGTACGAAGAGGGTAAAGGCGTTCCGTGTCTTGTCGCCGTCTATCAGGACGCGACGGGCAATGCCAAAGACATCGCGCTCGCTTATGCCAAAGGCATCGGCGGCACGAGGGCGGGAGTCATCGAGACGACCTTCGAAGAGGAGACCGAGACGGATCTTTTCGGCGAACAGGCGGTCCTTTGCGGCGGCGCCAGCGAACTCATTAAAGCGGGATTCGACACTTTGGTCAATGCCGGTTATCAGCCCGAGATCGCGTATTTCGAAGTCCTCCACGAGCTCAAACTCATCACCGACTTGATCCAGGAAAAAGGCATAAGCGGGATGCGCTCGAGAGTCTCGAACACGGCCTGCTACGGCGATATCACGCGCGGCAAGAAGATCATCACCGAGAGAACACGCAAGACGATGGAGAAGATGCTGAAAGAAATAAAGAGCGGCAAATTCGCCAGGGAATGGATCAAAGAGAACGAAGCGGGCAGGCCGAATTATAACTCGATATTGAAGGCTGAGTCCGAGCACAAGATCGAGAAAGTCGGGTCCGATCTCAGGAAGATGATGCCCTGGATGCAGAAATAAATTTCGTACCCTGCGAAGAAATCCCCTTTCGGGATTGTGCCTCGCGGGGACGCGAAATTTTGGCCATGCAAAATTTCGCTCAGGAAAATTTCTCGCCCCTGCTCGAAATTTTATGCCCCGCTCGGCACGAATCCCTTAAGGGGATGCTTTTCGACGGGAATACGAAATTTAATTTGGTGAAACTATGAAAAAACTGATAATATTCGATACGACTTTGCGCGACGGAGAACAATCGCCGGGCGCGAGCCTCAATAACAAAGAGAAGCTCGAGATAGCCAGACAGCTGGCCGTCATGGGCGTCGATGTCATCGAGGCGGGATTCCCTATATCGAGTCCGGGCGACTTCGAGGCCGTAAGCACTGTGTCGGAGTCCGTCAAAGGGCCCGTCATCTGCGGACTTGCGCGCGCCATCGAGAAGGACATAGACGCCGCGCATGAGGCGTTGAAGCGCGCCAAGCGGGGGCGTATCCACGTCTTTTTGGCCACATCGAAGATACACATGAAGTATAAGCTAAAAAAGGCCGGGGACGAGATACTGAAGCTGGCCGTTTCTTCCGTGAAGTATGCCAGAAATAAATGCGCCGATGTAGAATTCTCGCCCGAGGATGCTTCGAGGACGGACAGGGAATTTCTGTACAAAGTCGTCGAATCCGTCATAGCCGCGGGCGCTTCTACCGTAAATATACCGGACACGGTCGGATATACCACGCCGTTCGAATTTGCCGATATCATAAAAGGCATAAAGAATAACGTGCCCAATATAGATAAGTGCGTCATAAGCGTCCACTGCCATAACGACCTGGGGCTG
>JAQUSB010000061.1 GCA_028715345.1 Candidatus Omnitrophota bacterium
TGAGTTCAGAAAAGGCGTCGATATAGCCTGCCTGGGAGAGATGGGGATAGGCAATACCACATCTTCGAGCGCCATAACCGCTGTTTTTACAGGAAAACCTATTGCCGCCATCACAGGCAAAGGGACCGGCATAGGCGATAAGGCTCTCCTGAAAAAAATGGCCGTAATAGAGGAAGCTATCAGAATAAATCGCCCGGACAAAGGCGATCCTATCGACGTTCTGTCCAAGGTCGGCGGTTTTGAAATAGCGGGGCTTGCCGGCGTTGTTTTAGCCGCAGCCTCGAAGAGAGTGCCTGTAGTGATAGACGGTTTCATATCAGCGGCAGCTGCCCTTATCGCGTATAAAATTCAGCCTATAGCTAAGGATTACATGATAGCCAGCCACTCTTCCGTCGAGAAAGGGCACAGGATAATACTCGACGAGCTTGGCATCGAACCCATCATCGACCTTAACCTGCGGCTGGGGGAAGGGACGGGCGCGGCCCTGGTCTTACCTATAATAGAAGCCGCGGTAAAGATATTGTCCGAGATGGCCACTTTCGAAAGCGCTAAAGTTTCAGAAAAGAACGCCTGAATAATATGAAAAACTTTTTAACAGCCTTGCAGTTCCTTACCATAGCGCCCGTAAGATTGAAAAATGTTTCCGACGGCGATCTCGGTCGCTGCGTAGCTTATTTCCCTGTAGTAGGATTGGTCCTGGGGCTAGTGCTCGCCGGGACGGCAGAACTGCTTTCAAGGGGCGGGCTCGAACCGCTCGTTTCGAGTATTATTATCACGGTCATACTTATTATTCTCACCGGCGGCATGCATCTCGACGGATTATCCGACGCTTCGGACGCTTTATTCAGCGGCAAAGGGCGCGATGAGATGCTGCGCATAATGCGTGATCCGCATGTAGGCGCCATGGGTGTCTTGGCCATCATCGCGGTCTTGTTCCTTAAAATAGCGTTCCTTTCGGCTATAAGCATAGAGACAATGCCCGGCGCGCTCATAGTCATGTGTGTCTTATCCAGGTGGTCGATGGCTATATCGGTATGTTCGTTCCCTTACGCAAGGCAGGAAGGGAAAGCAAAAGCTTTCATATCGGGCGGAAGTATAAAAATATTTATCGCGGCGACTCTGCTCACTGCCGTGATCGTATTCCTTATATCAAAAAAGGCCGGGGTGGTCCTTTTTGCCGCTGCGGCCGCTTTCGCGTATCTTTTAAATCTGGCAATAAATAAAAAAATAGGCGGCATTACAGGAGATACCATAGGCGCCGTGAATGAAATGAGCGAAGTTTTTGTATTATTTTGCGTCGCTGTGCTGGAAAGGATATACGGATGAGCAGAATGAAGGCGATATCCTTCTGGAGCGGCGGTAAGGACAGCTGCATGGCTTTTTATGTGGCGCGCCAGGCAGGTTATGACATGAATTGTCTTCTCAATTTCATTTCGAAAGAGTCGAAAAGAGGTTGTTTCCACGGTATCGACGGGGGTTTGATGAAATTGCAGGCTGAACGCATCGGCGTACGCCTTGTTCAGAAGGAAGTGAGTCCCGACATGGCTATGTATGAGTCGGAGTTCAAAGAAGCCGTAAATGAGCTTAAAAAAGAGGGTCTTTTGGACATGGTCTTCGGCGATATATATCTCGAAGAGCATGAAAATTGGGTAGAGCGCGTCTGCGGAGAGCTCGGTGTGCGGGCGGTCGAGCCGCTCTGGGGCAGGGACACTTTGAACATACTGGAAGAATTTATCGGCCTAGGGTTTAAAGCTGTGATAATAAGCTGTAAAGCGGACATAATGGGCAAAGAATTCCTTGGCAGGATAATCGACAGAAAACTGGCCATGGAATTAAAAGATATGGGGATATGCCCCTGCGGGGAGAAAGGAGAGTATCACACCATAGTGGTGGACGGCCCGATATTTGCCAAACCTATCGAGATATCGGAAGCCGAACCTGTTTTAAAGAGCGGTTTCTGGAAGCATTGGTTTCTTGATATAAAGAACTATTCATAAATAAAGCGTATTGGAAACCTGTTCCGAGGAAGGAAGTCCTGGTGAGATCCCAGGTGCTGTCGCGCAACGGTAATCCGTCCGAATTTTAAGGACGCAAGCCCGGTCGATCACGGTAACAGGCAAGTACTCTCGCGTAAAGGAGGAAGATATGAGATCGGTTAAAAAAGTAGTCGCGGTGGTAATGGGAGTCCTGGCAGTTATGTCGATGGCAAGTGTTTCGTTCGCGGAAAAAGTTAAACTCGAAAAAGTGGTCATAACGCCTTCTCGGTATGAGAAGACGGAATCGGATATAAGTAAGAATGTTACGATCATAGACGAAGAGGATATTGTTGCTTCGAACGCAAAGAGCGTCCCGGAGCTTCTTAAAGGTGAAGTAGGTATAGAGGTGAAAGACATACTGTCAAACGGCAAAACGGCCACGGTCGATATCAGGGGCTTCGGCGAGACGGCGCCTCTTAACGTGCTTGTCCTTGTGAACGGCCGCAGGACCAATAATATAGATCTTTCCGGCACCGACTGGTCCCAGATAAATATAAATTCCGTTGAAAAGATCGAAGTAGTAAGAGGCCCTCAGTCAGTTTTGTACGGCGATAATGCCGTCGGGGGCGTGATAAACATAATAACGAAAAAAGGCACCGGCAAGAAGCCCGCTATTATGGTGGGGTATAAAGGCGGGACTTACGACTACCACGATGTCGATACTGCCATAGAAGGCGGCTCCGATTTTCTCGATTACTATGCCGATTTCTCCCAGTCTTCCACCGATGGTTTCAGGACAAATAACGCGCTGGAAACGGTGGATGCGACGGCGTCGGTAATTATAAA
>JAQUSB010000018.1 GCA_028715345.1 Candidatus Omnitrophota bacterium
CGGATGTCGAAGGCATATTTACCGCAGACCCCAGGATCGTGAAGAACGCCAGGAACGTCGATAGGATAAGTTACGAAGAGATGTTCGAACTGGCATCGCTGGGCGCTCAGGTGCTCCAGCCGCGTTCGATAGAAGTTGCCATGAAGTTCGAAGTGCCTATACACGTGAGGTCGAGTTTCTCCGACAAGCCGGGCACTATAATTTCCAAGGAGGTAAAAGCGATGGAAGATATTATCGTTTCGGGCGTTGCCCTGAATAAAGAAGAAGCGAAGGTCACCATATGCGATGTGCCGGATAAGCCGGGCATAGCGGCCAGGATATTTAAAGATATTGCCGCACAAGACATAAATGTGGACATGATAGTCCAGAACGTATCCAGGACGGGCGCTACGGATATTTCTTTTACGGTCCCGGGAGCGTCGCTTCACAAAACCATAAAAGTAGCCAAAGATATTGCCGTGAGGATCGGCGCGGGAGAGGTGACATACGACAATGAAATGGCGAAAGTCTCGATCGTCGGCATAGGCATGAAGAGCCACTCGGGCGTCGCGGCCGATATGTTCGAGGCGCTGGCCGAGAAGGGCATCAATATAGAGATGATATCGACGAGCGAAATAAAAATATCGTGCGTCGTTAAGAAGAAGAACGGCGAAGAGGCCGTCAGGGCTATCCACGATAAATTCGGTCTGGGAAAGAAGAAGGGCTAAAGAGGGGTGTTGAAATGAGCAAAGTCGAATTATACGACACGACGCTGCGGGACGGCGCGCAATCCGAGGGCATCTCTTTTTCGGTAGCCGATAAACTGAAAATATCCGGCAAGCTGGACGAGCTCGGTATCCATTTCATCGAAGGCGGATGGCCCGGCGCGAACCCCAAAGACATGGAATTCTTCAAAAAGGTAAAGAAGCTGCGGCTGAAAAATTCTAAAATAGTGGCGTTCGGCAGCACACGCCATGCGAATTCCAGGGTGTCGTCCGATAAGGTCCTGAAGGGGCTTCTGTCGGCCGAGACGAAATATATCACGATATTCGGGAAGAGCTGGGATCTCCACGTCCGTGACGTGTTCAAAGCGGATCTGGCCGAGAACCTGCGGATGATCGAAGATTCTATCAGGTTCCTCAAGTCCAAAGGCAAGATCGTATTTTACGACGCGGAACATTTCTTCGACGGCTACAGGGCGAACAGAGATTACGCGCTGAAGACCCTCGCAGCCGCCGAGAATGCCGGCGCCGACAGGATAATTTTATGCGATACGAACGGCGGGACCATAACCTCGCAGGTATTCGAGACGGTTGAGGATGTGCGCAGCGCTATAAAGACGCCGCTCGGTATCCACACGCACAATGACTGCGATATGGCCGTCGCCAATTCGGTTGCTGCAGTACAGGCCGGCTGTGTCCAGGTACACGGCACCGTTAACGGCTACGGCGAGAGGTGCGGAAATGCCAACCTCATTTCGGTTATCGGCAGTCTGAAACTCAAGCTCGGGATCGACTGCATATCGGACCTTGAGTTAAGAGAGCTGACCGAGGTAGCGAGGTTCGTGGCGGAAGTCTGCAACGTGAAGATGAACGACAACGAGCCTTTTGTGGGGAACAGCGCTTTCGCGCATAAAGCCGGAGTACACGTCAATGCGATTCTGAAAAACCCCAGGACCTATGAACACGCGGATCCTCATTCGGTCGGGAATCACAGGCGGCTGCTCATTTCGGAACTTTCGGGCCGATCGACCATCTTAAAGAAGGCCGAGGATATGGATCTGGGCCTGGAAAAAGGCGGCGCCAAGACCAAAAAGATACTGAAAGCGCTGCAGGACCTCGAAGGCAAAGGTTATCATTTTGAATCGGCTGAGGCTTCCCTCGAGCTTCTTATAAAACGCGTAATGAAAAAATTCAAGGATTTCTTCGATCTCGAGGATTTCAGAGTGATAATCGAGACGAAAAAAGGCGGTAAGATGGCGACCGAAGCCACGATAAAGCTGAAGGTGGGCAAAGAGCTCGAACATACTGCATCGCTCGGAGACGGCCCGGTCAATGCGCTCGACAGCGCGCTCCGCAAAGCGCTCAAAAAATTCTACCCAAGCCTTAATGAGATGCACCTCACGGACTATAAAGTGAGGGTCCTGGACGAGAAAGAGGGCACCGCGGCGAAAGTCAGGGTCCTTATACAATCGCAGGACGCGGACGACTCATGGTGGACGATCGGCGTGTCCGAAAATATCATCGAGGCTTCATGGCAGGCGCTTGTAGATTCGGTCGAATATAAATTATTGAAAGATTCCGAGCGTAAAAAGGCCTCGGTCTAGAGACCTCGGCACTTAGCCAGCACCATGGCTGAATAAACTTGGCCGATATCAGAGATATCGGCACTTAGCCAGCACCATGGCTGAATAAACTTGGAGGTTCTATGAAAAAAGCGCATAAAATATTTTTAGCTGCCGTATCGATCTTTGTTTTTGCGTTCATCTTTTCCGCGGCGGCGGACGCCGCTCTCTTTACCGGGAACGACTGGATGAAATTGTCGAATGCCAAAAAGGTCGCGGAGGTCAAGGCCTTCATAAGCGATGTCCGCTCGCAGGGCATCGTGGTAAAGGGTGATCCCGTCGAATACGCAAAGAGGCTTGACAGGGTCTATAAAAAACATCCCGACTTATTGGCTAAAGAAGTTGCCAAGACGCTCAAGACGGTAATGATCATGGATTACGATTGGGAAATAAAAGGTATGAATAAAGATACCATAGCCAAACAATGGCTGGGCGAAGAGCTTTATAACAAGAACAAGCTGCGCAGGGAGAAAAAAGGGAAATAACCGTTGGCCCATAAAATATTGATAGTCGAGGACGAGAGCGACCTCCGGGAGTTTGTAAAGATGCGGTTGGAGGCGAATGACTACGAAGTTATCGTCGCCAGCGACGGCAAGGAAGGATTCGAGAAGGCGTCCCACGAGAATCCCGATCTTATACTTCTCGACCTGATGCTCCCGAAAGTGGACGGTTATTGGATATGCAACCTTCTCAAAAACGACAAAAGGCACGCCGCGATCCCGATCATAATAGTTACCGCAAAATCCGGAGCTGACAGTATGAAGCTCGCCAAGGATTGCGGGGCCGACGCGTATGTGGTTAAACCTTTTGAGATCGGCGATCTGTTATCGAAGATAGCCAGCCTTCTTAAATAATCATAATGTATGAAGAGAATTACCGCTATAATCGTTTTTCTGGTATTTTTGGCGCCCTCTTTTTTAAGCGCGGACACCGTATATTTCGATAACGGCGGGTCGATCGAAGGCATAATAAAAAGTGAAGACGCCGATAACGTGCAAATGGACATAGGGTTTGGCACGATAACTTGCCCGAAACGCGAGATAAAAAAGATAGAGCGTTCTAGCCCCGAGGAGGCCGTTGCCCTTACCGAAAAGTGGGAGGCAAAACGGCAGGAATTGAAGAAGAGCGAGGAAGAGTTCAATCTCGAGCGCCAGAGGAGATTTGCCGAATACGACGAATGGATGAGGCAGGAGCGCGAGCGAAGCGAAAGGGAGGCCCGGGCGCAGGGCACGATCGATCTTGCCAGGGACTACGCGTCGAGTAGTATATTGGTCGGTGCCGTGCTGAACGATAAGGTCAATGCGACGCTCGTCCTGGATACGGGGGCGTCCATAGTGGTGCTCACTAAGCAGAAGGGCGAGGAACTGGGGATAGACCTGACACCTACGGGAAATAATCTCGCTACTTTGCAATTGGCGGGTAATCACCGGGCGCTTGCAAAGATGGTCATATTGAAGTCGGTCCGTATCAATGATATAGAGGTCAAGGACGTGCTGACTGGTATTCTTCTGGATGATGCGGGGGCGGGTTTCAGGGACGGGCTGTTGGGTATGACATTCTTAAGCAGATTTAATCTGAAGATAGACCTGAAGAATATGAAATTGTCGCTGGAGAAGGCAGGATAAATTTGAGGAGTGAGATGGAAGAATTACCGAAGGCATATGATCCGCAGGGCATCGAGGACAGGCTATATAAGGAATGGGAGGCTAAGGGCCATTTTCACGCCAAGCCCGATCCCAAAAAGAAGCCCTATTCGATAGTCATCCCGCCGCCTAATATAACGGGCATATTACACATGGGCCACGCCCTGAACGACACCCTGCAGGATATACTCATACGGTTCAAAAGGATGCAGGGCTTCGAAGCGGAGTGGATGCCGGGCACGGACCATGCCGGCATAGCGACGCAGAACGTGGTCGAGCGCAAGCTTGCCAAAGAAGGTAAGAAGCGCCAGGATCTGGGGCGTGAGAAGTTCATAGAAGAAGTCTGGAAGTGGCGCGAGGAGTACGGCTCCACCATAATACGCCAGCTTAAGAAATTGGGCTGCTCGTGCGATTGGGAGAGGACGCGCTTTACTATGGACGAGGGCCTCTCGGATGCGGTGCTCGACGTCTTCATAAAATTGTATGAAAAGGGTCTTATATACAGAGGGAATTATATCATCAATTGGTGCCCCAGGTGCCAGACGGCTCTATCCGATGAGGAGTCTCAGCATCGCGATGTGGATGGGATGCTCTACCATATAAAATATCCGATCAAGGCCGCCAAAGATTCTTTTGTGATAGTCGCTACGACCCGCCCGGAGACGATGTTAGGCGATGTTGCCATAGCGGTAAATCCCAAGGATAAACGTTATAAGGACCTGAAGGGCAAGGCCGTTATGCTGCCGCTCGTCGGCCGGGAACTTAAGATAATATTCGATCCGATCGTCGATCTGAAATTCGGGACGGGCGCTTTGAAGGTTACGCCCGCCCACGATCCCGTCGACTTTGAGCTGGGCCGCAAACATAACCTCGAGCAGATAAATGTAATGAATGACGACGCCAGCATAAATTCGCTGGGCGGGGATTATGAAGGGCTCGACCGGTTCGAGGCTCGGGAAGCGATACTCGAAGACCTGAAAGCGCGGGGGCTCTTCATAAAGAGCGAGCCGCACCGCCACGCGGTCGGACACTGTTACCGCTGCCATACTATGGTCGAACCGAGGCTCTCTCCGCAATGGTTCGTGAAGATGAAGCCTTTGGCCAAACCTGCCATCGACGCCGTCAAAAAAGGCAAAATAAAATTTTATCCCGAGCGCTGGACGAAAGTCTATCTCGATTGGATGACGAATATCCGCGACTGGTGTATTTCCCGGCAGATATGGTGGGGCCACCGTATACCTGTTTATTATTGCAAAGGATGTAAGGACGGCGAAGGCATTATCGTTTCGAAGGCGAAACCGGAAAAATGCCCGAAGTGCGGTTCTGCCGATATAGCGCAGGATCCCGACGTCCTCGATACATGGTTCTCGTCATGGCTCTGGCCGTTCTCGACATTCGGCTGGCCCAAAGAGACGCCGGAGTTGAAATACTTTTACCCGACCAATGCGCTCGTTACGGCGCAGGAGATAATCTTCTTCTGGGTCGCGAGAATGATAATGGCCGGGATAGAATTCAGGGGCGCCATACCGTTCAAAGACGTCTATATACACGGCACCGTCAGGGACATAACCGGCACGAAGATGTCGAAATCGCTCGGCAATGTCATCGACCCGCTCGACATGATAGCCAAATACGGCACCGACGCGCTGCGTTTCAGCATAATATCGATAACGGCGCAGGGGCAGGACGTATTCTTATCCGAAGGTAAATTCGAGCTTGGCAGGAATTTTGCCAATAAGCTTTGGAACGCCTCGCGATTTATCCTGATGAACCTTAAAGAGGATGAGGTCAAGGCCGACCTATGCGTATTTTTTAAAGGGGCAAAACTTTCCCTGCCGGATAAATGGATATTGTCGAGGTTCTATTCCACGTTAAGTTACGTGACGGAATGCCTCGACGAATATAAATTTAACGAGGCCGCCAATTCGATATACGAATTCATATGGCACGAATTTTGCGACTGGTATATCGAGATAGCGAAAGTCACGATCAGCGAAAAAAGCTCACAGGTGATATTATACAAGGTGCTGGAGAAGAGTCTCAGGATGCTCCATCCCATAATGCCTTTCGTCACCGACGAGATATGGCGCAAGCTCCCGCGCGAAAAGACGGGCGCCGATTCGATAATGATAGAGTCATGGCCGCACGTCCAGAAAGAGATGATTTCGAAAGACGCCGAAAGCAAAATGAAAGAGCTGATCGAGATCATCGTTGCCATACGCAATATCCGCTCGGTGTGGAACATCGATCCCCAGACGAGCGTGGAAGCGATAATGAATGTCCACGAAGGCGGCATCGAGAAACTCCTGCGCGAAAACGAGGGATTTATCAAGCGGACGGCTAGGGTGTCAAGCCTCAAGATAGGCAAAATATCCAAACCTGCCGGTGCGGCCGCGAGCGTAGTGGGGCGCGTGGAAATATATATTCCGCTCGAAGGCCTGATAGATCTCGCGAAAGAGAGAACAAGGCTTAAAAAAGAAGAGGACAGGATAAATCACGAGATAAGATCCATAAGCGCCAGGCTTAAGGACAAGAATTTTACGCTTAAGGCGCCGAAAGAAGTGGTCGAGAAACAGGCTGCGCGCAAAGACGAGCTTGTGAGCCAGCTGGAAAAATTGAAAAGTAATCTGGAACAAATATAAAAAAAGGGGGGCGGGTATGAAATATTTATGTGCATTATTGGTTTTTGCGCTGGTTTTAAGCCCGGCCGCTTTAATAGCCGATTGCGGCGTATGCGATAGCAGCAAGAGCGCGAAAGGCGCTTTAGCGCAGGGGAAAACCATAGACGTAGAGCACCCGACGTCACTGGCTGACGAGGCGGAATCCGGCGTAAATAACGCGCGCCTGATGCCGCAAAGCCAGAATTACGACCCGAATACCGGGCTTCCGAACGTAGTGGAAAGCGATAAAGCCGGAGAATTGTAATAGACATATGCAGCTGGATAAAGAGAGGGTGCTGCCCATAATAAAGGCGGCGCTTAAAGAGGATATTGGCAACGGGGATATCACTACCACGCCCCTTGTCGAAAAGACGGCCAGTTCCAAGGCAAGTATAATTGCCAAAGAAGACTGCGTCGTCTGCGGCCTGAAGATCGCGGAATGGATAATGGCGCAGGTCGATTTCAGTGTGCGGTTCAAACCGAACTGCGACGACGGCCACTTTGTCGGGAGCGGTAAGGAGCTCGCCTATCTCGAAGGGCATACCGCTTCTATTCTCAGGGCAGAGAGGACGATGCTCAATTTCTTAAGTTTATTGAGCGGCGTTGCAACCGCTGCGAAATTATTTGCCGATAAGGCCAGGCCTTACGGTGTGAAGATCATGGATACGCGCAAGACCCTGCCGCTTTTAAGATACCTGGAGAAATACGCCGTCTTTACGGGCGGCGGACTGAATCACAGGATGGGTCTTTACGACCAGGTGTTGATAAAGGATAATCATATAAAAGCGCAGGGCGGCAGGCGTACTTTAAAAGAGATAGTCGAGGCCGCGCGCAAAAAGAATATCAGGGGTACCAAGGTAGAGATAGAGGTGACGACCGTGGAGGAATTTAACGACGCCCTGGCCGGCAAACCGGATATAATAATGCTCGACAATATGACCCCTCAGCTTGTAAGCTCATGCGTCGAGATACGCAGGCTTTCCAAAATAAAACCCGTCATAGAAGTGTCGGGCGGAATAAATAAAGATACGATAGAAGAATTCGCGAAAGCAAAGCCCGACGTGATATCCATCGGCTCCATCACGGCTTCGGTTAAATCCATCGACCTTTCGTTGGAAATAGTATAATGGCGAAATTCAAGCTCGTAAGCAGCTTTAAGCCGGAAGGCGACCAGCCCGAAGCGATAAAAAGGCTGACCGGCGCCATTGCGGCCGGTGCAGGCTACCAGACCCTCCTCGGTGTCACGGGATCGGGCAAGACGTTCACGATGGCGAACGTCATTGCAAATATCGGAAGACCAGCGCTCATAATTTCCCACAATAAAACGCTTGCCGCACAGCTATACGGAGAATTCAAAGAATTTTTCCCCGAGAACGCTGTCGAATATTTTGTCAGTTATTACGATTATTACCAGCCCGAAGCGTATATACCCCACACGGATATTTATATAGAAAAAGATTCTTCGATAAACGAGGACATCGACCGCCTGCGCCTTTCGGCGACGAGCTCGCTCATGTCGCGCGAGGACTGCATCGTCGTCGCGAGCGTCTCCTGTATCTACGGCTTGGGATCGCCCGGGGAGTACGGCCAGATGCTGGCCATCCTGGAAGAGGGCGAGGCCGTTTCGAGGGATGAGCTGTTAAAAAAGCTCATAACGATACATTACGAGCGGAACGATTACGATTTCAAGCGCTCGACCTTCAGGGTCAGGGGCGATACCGTCGAAGTTTTCCCCGCGTATACAAAGACCGCTTACAGGATAGAGCAGTTCGGCGATAAGATCGAGCATATCTATGAGATCGACCCTCTCACCGGCAAAATAATAACGCAGGTCCGCAAGGTCGGCATATATCCGGCCAAGCATTTCGTTACGACGCCCGACAGGATCGAGGAAGCGATAAAATCCATAGAGGACGAGTTGCGCGCTCGCCTTGCGGAACTGCGCTCGCAGAATAAGCTCGTCGAGGCCCAGAGGCTCGAGTCGAGGACGCACTACGACATAGAGATGATGCGCGAGATCGGGTACTGTAACGGCGTAGAGAATTATTCGCGCCACCTGGCCGGCAGGCCGGCCGGTTCGAGGCCGTGGTGCCTCATAGATTATTTTCCCAAGGATTTCATAACGTTCATAGACGAGTCGCATGTAACAGTGCCGCAAATAAGAGGTATGTATAACGGCGACAGAGCAAGGAAAGAGACTTTGATCGAATACGGTTTCAGGCTGCCGTCGGCTCTCGACAACAGGCCGCTGAAATTCGAAGAATTCGAGAAACTCGTGTATCCCATAACGTTCGTTTCGGCTACCCCCGACGAGTATGAACTTGAAAAGTCCAAGGGCAATGTGATAGAGCAATTGATCCGTCCCACTGGCCTCATCGATCCTCCGATAGAAGTGCGCCGGACCGAAGGCCAGATAGACGACCTGATAAAAGAGGTGCGGGATCGGGCTGCGCGCAGGGAGCGCGTACTTGTGACCACTCTTACCAAGCGCCTCGCCGAGGACCTTGCCAGGTACTTAAGCGATCTCGGGCTTAGGGTGAAATACCTGCACTCCGAAATGGACGCGATAGAGCGCGTCGAGGTCTTAAGGGACCTGAGGCTTAATAAATTCGACTGCCTCGTCGGTATAAATCTTTTAAGGGAGGGGCTCGACCTGCCCGAGGTGTCGCTCGTCGCTATACTCGATGCCGACAAGGAAGGGTTCTTGAGGAGCCAGACGAGCCTGATACAGGTGGCCGGCCGCGCCGCCCGCCATCTGAACGGCAAGGTCATAATGTACGCCGATACGCTTACAAGGTCAATGAAGCATGCCATAGATGAATCCGCGCGCCGCCGCAAGGTCCAGACGGCGTTCAACGAGAAAAATAAGATCACGCCGCGCTCTATAGAGAAAGCGGTGAAAGAAGGCATCGAGTCTTACAAGAAGGCCAGGGAAGTTATCACGAGCGTTGTCGAGGAGACGGACGACCAGTATGATCTTACCGCGCTGATAGGCGAACTCCAGCACGATATGGAATCGGCAGCGCGCAACCTGCAATTCGAGAAGGCCGCTATATTGCGCGATCAGATAAAAGAGCTAAAAGACAAGCTTGCGCAGAGCGCGGGAAAAAAATGACGCACATAGCGTTAGACGAAAAGATACTTTCGATGCTGAGGCACCATACGTCGTCCTATGTGTCGGGCGAAGACCTGTGCAAGGCTTTCGATGTATCGAGGGCCGCCATATGGAAGCATATGGAAAAAATGCGGGAAGAGGGATACTCTATAGAAGCGTCCCCGCACTTAGGCTACAGGCTCCTCGGTGTTCCCGACAGGCTCGTCCCGTCCGAGATCAGGTGGAAGCTTAAGACTAAGGTCCTGGGTAAAGAGGTAATATCGTATAAAAAGGTAGGGTCCACCAACGACGTCGCTTACGCTCTTGCCGAGAAGGGTTTGAAAGAGGGCGTAATAATATTGGCGGAAGAGCAGGATAAAGGGAAGGGGCGGCACGGCCGCAGCTGGACCTCGCCGTCCAGAGGCGGGATATATCTATCGGCGATACTCAGGCCGCGGATCACGCCGAACGAGATCCCGAAGATAACTCTTCTGGCAGCCGTCGCTGCGGCGAAAGCCATCAGGGAAGTCACGGGGCTTCAGGCAATGATAAAATGGCCCAATGACATACTGGTGAGCGGTAAAAAGGTTTGCGGCATATTGACGGAAATGAAGGCGGAACAGGATAGCGTTTCTTTTATCGTTATCGGCATCGGCATAAATTGCAACACTCCGGTCAGGCAATTGCCCAAGAGCGCCTCATCTTTAAGGGAAGAGCTCGGTTTGCACGCGAGGGACGAACATGTCCCGCGCCTGGAACTTGTGAAAAAATTAATAGAAAAACTGGAAGAAGATTATTTTCTGTTGAAAAAGGACGGCTTCAGGCCGATAATGGAAGAGTGGAAGCATCTTACGGATATGCTCGGTGCCAGAGTGCGGGTAGTATTGCAGAACAGGGCTTTCGAGGGGCTGGCGCATAATATAGACCCCGACGGCGCGCTCATAGTGCGTAAAGACGCCGGGACTTTGGAGCGGATATCTTCGGGTGATATAATTATGATAAGGCAGGGGTAGTGCATAATTTAATTGCAATAGACATAGGCAATACCAATATAACTGTAGGTGTTTTTAAAGCGGGACGCCTGGCCGCAAAGGCCATGATACCGACCCACGCATATTCGTTATACGAGCCGGGATTTAAAAAATTATTCAAAAGAGCAGGGTTAGATTTAAAGAACGGCAACGAGGTGATAATATCGAGCGTGGTGCCGATAGCGCTGAGACGTCTGGTAATCCACCTTAATAAGATCGCCCGCTGCCATATTACCATACTGGGCAGGGACAAAAAAGTACCGATCAGAAATCTATACCGGATAAAGCGCGAAGTCGGCCAGGACAGGCTCGTCAACGCTTACGCGGCAAAAGTCCTCTACGATGCCCCGGCTGTTATCATAGACTTCGGAACGGCGATCACTTTCGATCTTATTTCCAAAAGAGGTGATTATCTGGGCGGGCTAATATTGCCGGGTATAGGCATATCGCTATCAAGCCTCTACGAGAAGACGGCGCTCCTGCCAAAGGTCGAATTAAAAGACGCGCCCCACATAATAGGTAAGTCCACCGCCAACAGTATGCGCGGCGGTATCCTGTTCGGGTTCGGGGCGATGTGCGACGGGCTCGTTTCGCGTTACAGGAAGGTCCTGGGTAGATCGCTAAAAGTCATTGCGACGGGCGGCAACGCATCGCTTATCAAAAAATATTCTTCTTCCATTCAGTTCCTCGACGAGGACATCACCTTAAAAGGCCTCTATCTTATAAGCCGCAGTAACCGGTAAAATTTTTTCTGAAAAACTCTTGACAAAATTTAAGAGATAAGTATAATGACTTTTGTTAGCACTCGTTAATCTTGAGTGCTAATTTAAAAAACAAAATAAAAAGGGAGGGATGTAGCATGAAGATCCAACCATTGGCGGACAGGATAGTCGTGAAGGTCCTAGAGGCCAAAGAGGTAACGAAAGGCGGGATAGTCCTGCCTGACACGGCCAAAGAGAAACCGCAGGAGGCCGAGGTAATAGCGGTAGGTAAGGGCAAAGTCTGCGACGGGAAACCGGTTATGCCCGAGGTTAAGGTGGGAGACAAGGTCCTCTTCGGAAAATATTCCGGCACCGAGATAACTATGGACGGGAAAGAGTACCTTATACTTAAAGAAGAAGACATTCTAGCGATCGTAAAATAAACGGGAGGCAGGATCAACATGGCAAAGCAAGTATTATACAGCGAGGAAGCGCGCCGGGCAATATTAAAAGGCGTCGAACAGCTCGCCAAGGCGGTTAAAGTCACGCTCGGGCCAAAAGGCAGGAACGTGGTCATTGATAAAAAATTCGGCGCGCCGACGATCACAAAAGACGGCGTTACAGTAGCCAAAGAGATAGAACTGAAAGACCCGTACGAGAATATGGGCGCGGAACTTGTTAAGGAAGTCGCTTCCAAGACATCCGACATAGCCGGCGACGGCACCACTACCGCGACGGTCCTGGCCGAGGCTATATTCAGGGAAGGCATGAAGAACGTTACGGCAGGAGCTAACCCGATGGCTCTCAAAAGAGGTATCGAGAAAGCGGTCGAGAAAGTTATCGAGGACCTTAAGAAGCTCGCCAAACCGGTCAATCCGAAAGACAAAAAAGAGATACTCCAGGTTGCGTCGATAGCGGCGAATAACGACCAGGAGATCGGCAGCCAGATAGCCGAGGCCATGACAAAAGTCGGCAAAGACGGCGTCATTACGGTAGAAGAAGGCAAGGCGTCAAAGACCGAACTGGAGCTCGTAGAAGGTATGGAGTTCGACCAGGGTTATCTTTCGCCTTATTTCGTGACCGATGCCGAGAAGATGGAAGTGTCTCTCGACGATCCTTATATATTGATCCACGAGAAGAAGATATCGAGTATGAAGGACGTCCTGCCGTTATTGGAAAAAGTAGCAAGGGCAGGCAAACCGCTTCTCATAATCTCCGAAGAGACCGAGGGCGAAGTCCTTGCCACGCTCGTCGTCAATAAGATCCGCGGCACCCTGCAGACAGCAGCGGTAAAAGCCCCGGGCTACGGCGACAGGAGGAAAGCGATGCTCGAAGATATCGCCATCCTTACCGGCGGCAAAGCGATCACCGAAGACCTCGGCATAAAGCTCGAGAATGTTAAGCTCGAAGATCTCGGCCGCGCCAAGAGGGTGAGGATCGACAAAGATAACACTACTATAGTAGAAGGGGCGGGCAAGAATGCCGACCTCCAGGCGCGCATCGCGCAGATAAGAAAGCAGATAGAAGATACCGATTCCGATTACGACAAAGAGAAGCTGCAGGAACGCCTGGCGAAGCTGGCCGGCGGTGTTGCGGTTATTAACGTCGGGGCCGCTACCGAGACCGAGATGAAAGAGAAGAAGGCAAGGGTCGAGGACGCTCTGCACGCTACAAGGGCTGCCGTCGAAGAAGGCATCGTCCCGGGCGGCGGAGTAGCGCTCCTGAGGTGCGTCGACGGGCTGGCAAAGCTCAAACTCTCCGGCGATGAGCAGATCGGCGTCGAGATAGTGAAGAGGGCTCTCGAGGAACCCATCAGGATGATAGCGAACAACGCAGGCCTCGAAGGCTCCGTCGTAGTGAACAAAGTAAAAGGTATGAAGACGAACGAAGGTTACGATGCGGATAAAGATGTTTACACCGACATGATAACTGCCGGCGTTATCGATCCGAAGAAAGTGACACGTTCGGCCCTCCAGAACGCGGCATCGATCGCGTCTCTCATGATAACGACAGAAACGGTCGTTACCGATATCCCCGAGCAGGATAAGGCTGCGGCAGGTATGCCGGGCGGGATGCCTCCGGGCGGCATGGGCGGCATGGGAGGAATGTACTAAAAACCGTAGGGTTTAAAGCGTAATATGTTAAAGCGGCTCGGAAGAAATTCCGGGCCGCTTTTTTACTGCCCTTGCATTTGAGAAAAGCCGTGTTATACTTTATGTATTATGAAAATCATCGTAACCGTGTTTTTTATGACGATGAGCAGCATTTGCGCCTTTTGCGCTCACGCCGAAGATACCGGCAAAAGCCCTGATACGGCGCAGGTTGAGCAGAAGCCGGAAGACAGGGAAAAGAACGCGAAAGACCGCGCCCAGCTTAAAGAGATGCAGGAAGAGCTCGACAGGCTTCGTTACGATTCTTTGAGCGGAGAAGATAATAGACAGAACATCCCGGCTCATAGGTAGGGCAGCCCGTAACCGCATATGGGGCGTAAATAGAACATGAAAAGAATAATAATCGCTTTTTTACTCATAGCTTTATTCGCAGGGCCTGCTTATGCCGTGAACAACGTCGAGCGGCTTTTGTATAAAGAATTCGTGATAAAGGCATATAACCAGAAGGTGCTGGTCAATAGGTTCACGGGGCGCGTTACATACATATGGCAGCCTCCGACCAGTATAATGATCTACGGGAGGACCATAGGGCCCGACGGGGAGTGGATACCCATTTACGAAGCCGAAATGCAGAAGATGTGGCAGTCGCTTTACGAAAAGGAATACACTTCTAAAGGGGCCGCCCAATAATGAGGTTGATACCGAATACATTATGCAGGCGCAGGTTCAAGGCGCAATTCAGGCTTAAACGGTGGATCAACGGTAAAATAAAATGGTTCAAAAATTTAAAAAGGGGGAAAAGATGAGGAACAAAATGATCTTGTTAGCCGCCATCATATTCATAGCGGGCACGTCGTACGCTTCCGATTATAAGGGGGTCGAAAAACAGGGCACGATATTCCAGAAACTCGGCGACCTGATAACGGGCAATTATGAGGTCGAGAAGGGTAAGACGCTTAAAGAGAAAGGCGTAGCGAATGTGGCGGTCGAGCAGATAAAAGAAATAAAGAGCGGCCCGGTAAGATAAAAAAATAACAATGCGGGGTAAAGAATGATAAAAAGCGTAACTATAGGCGAAGAGATCGTCGTAACGACAAAAAACAAGATAGGCATATTGGCAGATACATCTGTGATAATGGCCAACGAGGGAGTGAATATCGATGCCCTCCTGGGGTACGAAGTCGGCAAAACGGCCAAGCTATTGTTCATCACTAACGGTAATTTACGGATATTGAATCAGCTGAAAAAGAAGTATAAGAAGATAGAAGAGACCGAAGTGGTCGTAGCCGAGATAAGCAATAATCCCGGGGCGTTAAAAGTGGCCGCGACCGAGTTGAAGAATAACAAGATAGATATAAAATATGTGTACATAACCTCGCCTTATCGCGGGGAATCTTCCAGGATGATCCTCCAGACGAGCGATAACGAAAAAGCCATGGTTTTATTGTCGCGTTTCGTTTCCTGATGTATTAGGATTCTATTGACAAACCTTCCGTATTTCTATATTATATCTACATAATAGTAACTTTTTATTAATAGGATTATCGGCCGCTCGTAGAACTCGCGGCACTTAGCTAACCCTGTGGCTGAATGAACTTGGAGAGAAAAAATGGCACAATTCTTTATAGGTGTTGAAAGAAAAGCAAGAAGGTGTTACGGTTTTGACGAAATAGCGCTTGTCCCCGGGAGGATCACGATAAATCCCGAAGAGGTCGATACCTCCTGGAAATTAGGAAAGAAGACTTATAATGTCCCTATACTCGCGGCGGCCATGGACGGCGTCGTTGACGTGAAGTTCGCCATAGCGATGGGCAAGATGGGCGGCATTGCCGTTTTGAACCTGGAAGGCGTCCAGACCCGCTACGAAAATCCCGAAGAAGTCCTCGATAAAATCTCTCACGCGAGCCCCGAAGAGGCGACACGGCTCGTCCAGGCGATCTATGAAGAGCCTATAAAAGAAAAACTTATATCGAAGAGGATAGAGGAGATAAAACGCGCGAAGGTCACCGCCGTAGTAAGCGCCATTCCCCAGAGAGCCGAGAGGTTCGGCGCCCTTGCGCAGGAAGCCGGCGCAGACGCCTTTATAGTCCAGTCTACGGTCACTACGGTCAAGCACGTCGCGAAAAGCTACAAAGTCCTCGATTTCTACAAATTTTGCAAAGCCATGAAAGTGCCGGTCATAATAGGCAATTGCGTCACATACGAGGTCGCCTACGAGCTCATGGATACGGGCTGCGGCGGCCTTCTTATCGGTATCGGCCCGGGCGCCGCGTGCACGACGCGCGGGGTCCTCGGCATAGGCGTCCCGCAGGTGACGGCGACGATCGATTGCGCTGCCGCGAGAAACGCGTATTTCAAAAAGAAAAAACGATATGTCCCTATAATTACCGACGGCGGGATGTCCACGGGCGGCGATATATGTAAAGCGTTCGCCTGCGGCGCAGATGCGGTAATGGTCGGTTCGGCTTTCGCAAGGTCAAAAGAGGCGCCCGGCAGAGGTTTCCACTGGGGCATGGCGACGCCGCACTCGAATCTGCCCAGAGGCACGCGTATCAGGGTCGGCGTGACGGGAAGCTTAGAGGAGATCCTCTACGGCCCGGCCAAAGTCGACGACGGTTCTCAAAACCTTATGGGCGCGCTTCAGACTTCCATGGGTAATGTCGGCGCCAAGTCGATCAAAGAGATGCATAAGACCGATATCATAATAGCGCCGTCGATACAGACGGAAGGAAAAGTCTTCCAGGTAGCTCAGCGCGTCGGGATGGGAAAGTAAAATAAGTAACCGGTTTCATATTCGGCAAACGGGGTAATATATGCTATCCCGGCTTGCCGTCCACTAACATATAGTTTGAGCCTTAGCTAATGACACACTCCGATTTTGTTCATCTTCATCTTCATACCCAGTACAGCCTTCTTGACGGCGCCTGCCTTTTAGAGTCCCTGATGCAGAAGATACGCGAATGCAAAATGCCGGCCTGTGCTATCACGGATCATGGCAATATGTTCGGCGCCATCGAATTCTACGACATGGCGATGAAGCACGGGATAAAACCGATCATCGGCAGCGAAGTCTACATCGCGCCCAACTCGCGGTTCGAAAAATCGAGCCACGGGATATCGGATGCGTCTTTCCACCTGGTACTTCTGGCAAAGAACGAGACCGGGTACAAGAACCTGATGAAGCTCGTCTCCGCGGGTTTTCTCGAAGGTTTCTATTACCGCCCGAGGATCGATAAAGAGATACTTGCCAAATATAAAGACGGCCTTATTTGCACCACCGCATGTTTAAAAGGCGAGATCCCGCATCTTATTTACACAAATCAAACCGACCAGGCCAAAAAAGTCATAGACGAATACAGGAATTTATTCGGCAAAGATAATTTTTATCTCGAGATACAGGATAACCTTATCCCCGAACAGGAAAAGGTGAATACGGAACTGATAAAGATCGCACGCGACATGAAGATAGGTCTTGTCGCTACGAATGACGTCCATTACATCGAGAAAGAGCACGCCAGGGCCCATGAAACGCTCCTCTGCATCCAGACCCAGACGACCATGGAAGACCCGAACAGGATGCGTCTCCAGACGGATGAATTCTATTTCAAGACAAAAGACCAGATGAGCCGCTCGTTCGGCGACATCGCGCCCGATGCCATCAAAAATACTATTGCTATAGCCGAGAAGTGCAACCTGGAACTCGATTTTAAACATCATCACCTTCCCAAATACAAAGTCCCGGACGGCAAAACACGTGAAGGTTATTTAAGGGAGCTGGTCTACGAAGGCCTGAAGACGCGGTATCCCGGTGCGGATAAAAGCGTTTACGACAGGGTAGAGCATGAGCTTAAAGTCATAGAGAATTTCGGGTACCCGAGCTATTTCCTTATCGCGTGGGACTTCGTCCATTACGCGAAGAATAACGGCATCCCCGTAGGGCCGGGCAGGGGAAGCGCGGCGGGAAGCGTTGTCAGTTACGCCCTCGGTATCACGAGTCTTGACCCTCTTAAATATGACCTGCTCTTCGAAAGGTTCCTGAACCCGGAGCGTATAAGCCTGCCGGATATAGATATCGATTTCTGCTACGTCAGGCGCAATGAAGTCATCGATTACGTCGTGAAAAAATATTCCAAAGATAACGTCGCCCAGATAATAACCTTCGGGACGATGATGGCGAAAGCCGTCATCAGGGACACGGGGCGCGCGCTCGGCATGCCTTACGGCGACGTTGACAGGATAGCGAAGCTCATCCCGAACGACCTGAACATGACGCTCAGCCATGCCCTCGAGCAGGAAGCGGAGCTGCGCAACCTTTACAAGATGGACTCGAAGATCGCGCAACTCATCGATACCTCGCTCGTCCTGGAAGGGCTGACGCGCCACGCTTCGACGCACGCCGCCGGCGTCGTCATAAGCGAAGAGCCCCTCGTCAACCATGCCCCGCTTTACAAGATCCAGGAAGGGCAGATCACGACCGGATACCCGATGACGTCCTTAGAGAAGATAGGGCTTCTGAAGATGGACCTTTTGGGATTGAGGACGCTTACGGTCATAAGCGAGGCGCTCAAGATAATCAAACGCACGAATGGCATCGACCTCGATATCGATGCCATTTCTCTGGAGGACAAAAAGACTTACAAGCTTCTGGCCAACGCGGAATCGGTCGGAGTGTTCCAGCTCGAATCTTCGGGTATGAGAGACCTCCTGAAAAAACTGAAGCCCGAGAGGTTCGAGGACATTATAGCCCTTTTGGCCCTCTTCAGGCCGGGCCCGATAGGCTCCGGGATGCTTGACGATTTCATGAAACGTAAACACGGCGAGGTAAAAGTCCGTTACGACCACCCGATGCTCGAGCCTATATTAAAAGAGACGAACGGCGTCATATTATACCAGGAACAGGTTATGAGGATAGCGTCGTCTTTAGCCGGTTTCTCGCTCGCCCAAGCCGATAACCTGCGCCGGGCAATGGCAAAGAAAGTCCCCGAAGTAATGGCCCAGATGCGTGAATTGTTCGCCACGGGTTCCGCCAAGAACAGCATCGATAAAAAGATCGCCATGAAGATATTCGACCAGATAGAATATTTTGCCGGTTACGGTTTCAATAAATCGCATTCGGCTGCTTACGCGCTCATAAGCTTCAGGACGGCGTACCTGAAAGCCAATTTCCCGGTCGAGTTCATGACCGCCCTTCTTACGAGTGAAAAAGACAACCTCGACAAGATCGCCGTCTATATCGCCGAGTCGCAGAAGATGGGCATAAAGATACTGCCGCCCGACGTGAATGAGAGCTACGCGAATTTCACTGTGATAGGGGATTCGATAAGGTTCGGCCTCCTGGCCATCAAGAACGTGGGCGCCGGCGCGATCGATTCGATAATAACGATGAGGCAGAAGAGCGGGAAGTTCAAATCGTTGTACGATTTTACCGAAAAAGTCGACTCGCGCCTGGTGAACCGCAAGGTCCTGGAAAGCCTCATAAAGTGCGGCGCAGCGGATTCTTTCGGCCTCTATCGCTCGCAATTGTCCGCGATGATCGATAAGGCGCTTGAAGTCGCGGGCGGGATCCAGAAAGACCGGGCGAACGGGCAGCTCTCTTTCTTCGACAAGTTCGAGGACCAGGAGAACTTCAAGAAGACCTATCAGGATATACCGAATATCCCCGAGTGGCCGGAGAACCAGCTCCTTGCGTATGAAAAGGAGATGCTGGGCTTTTACATAACGAACCATCCTCTGGCGCGGTTCGACAAGATATTGAAAACTTTCTCCACCTGCGCTACCACCGAGCTCAGGAATTGTTCTGACGGCGCGGAGGTGCTGATAGGCGGCATTATCACTAAAGTGAAATTCACAACGACGCGCAAGACGAACGAGAAGATGGCCATCATTTCGCTCGAAGACCTAAGCGGAACGGTCGAGGTGCTGATATTTCCGAGCGCTTTCGCTAACGCCGCCAGCCTTGTGAAACAGGAAGCGATCGTTTTCGTAAAAGGGCGCCTGAGCCTGCGTGAAGACGAGCCTAAGATCGTGGCGAATGAGGTCGCGTCCCTGGATTCGGTCAAGATGAAATATACGAAGGTGGTCACTATAGACCTCCTGACAGCCGGCCTGGAAACAGGCGCTTTGGAAAAGCTCAAGAAAGTTCTGGGCAGGTACCCGGGCCGCGTCCCCGTGTACCTGACGTTCGTGAAGCCGGACGGTAAACGTATGCGCATGACGGCCAATAACTCGCTTGCGGTGGAACCGCACGAGGGGCTGGTGCGCGATATCGAGAAGATATTCGGCCGCGATGTCGTCAGTTTTAAGACATAGCGCTTGACTTTTTCGGAGTGCGATGATAAAGTAACTCCTTGCGAGATAGGAAGTTATGAAAGACAGGAAGACAGAGACAGATATTAAGATGATGAACAGTTTCCTCGAGTTTTGGGGGAAGTTCCATTCTATATATTCGGGCACTCTCGGCAAGGGTACGATAACGAAAGACGACGAGGACAAATTTCTCGAGACCAAAGCGATGATGCGTGGCAAGTATGAGGAATTGAAAGGTACGCTCGACTATAATTATATGCCTCACGGCAGGCTTACGGATCCGGTGAGCGATATACTTCTGCTCCAGACGATCCGTTTTATCTCGGAAGACAATCTTAAGAAACTTAACAACAACTGGACAGATTCCTATATTTTTTTGAACAATATCTTCGAGCGGCTCAAGACGAGAAAACGCCGGTTCGAAGAATTCAACGCGATGGGCGTATTTTTTAAAAGGGTCAGGGAAAAAATAGGTAAACAATAACAAATCAAAGGATGAGTTATGACAAAAAAAGACATCGTAATAAGGATAGCGGAAGACACGGGTTTGAAACAGATCGACGTTAAGCTGGTGGTCCAGAAGACGCTCGATCATATCACGAACGCGGTCGCGGCGGGCGAGACGGTCGAGCTCCGTAATTTCGGCGTGTTCAAAGTGAAGACGCGCAAACCCAGGATAGGCAGGAACCCGAAGACCGGTGTTACCGTATCCATACCGGAGAGGAAAGTCGTTTCCTTTAAATCCGGGATGATAATGAAGAAAAAAGTCGTGAAATAGGCATAAGGGCGGAGCTAAGGTGAAGTACAAAACGATAAGAGGGACCAGGGACATATTGCCGGCGGAGATCTCGCAATGGCAGGACGCGGAGAATGCGGCCAGGGAACTCTTTAAGAGGTACGGCTACAGTGAAATACGCACACCGGTCATGGAAGAGACGGGCCTATTCATAAAGAGCGTCGGCGAGGATACGGATATCGTAAAGAAGGAGATGTTCTCGTTCCGGGACAGGGGAGAACGCGACATATCCTTGCGCCCCGAAGGGACGGCGCCTATAGTCAGGGCATACCTGGAAAATAACCTGGTAAATCTAAACCCGTTCCAGAAATTATATTATATCGGCCCGATGTTCAGGGCGGAACGTCCGCAGGCCGGGCGCTTGAGGCAGTTCCATCAGGTGGGCATCGAAGCCATAGGGTCTAATAGCCCCGCCCTCGACGCGGAAGTCATAATAGTGATGGCCGGGCTTCTCGATTCTTTCGGCGTCAAAAATTATACTATGAAGCTCAATAATCTCGGGTGTGCGGACGACAAAAAGAAACTGTCGAAGTCGCTGAAAGAACTGTTCTCTAAAAAAGAGGTTGCTTCGCTCCTGTGCGATGATTGCAAAAGAAGAGCCGCTACGAACCCTCTAAGGGTACTCGATTGTAAAATCGAGAGCTGTAAAGTGGTCGTGAGAAAATATTTCAAAGAGGTCGAATTTTTGTGCGCCGACTGCAAAAAACATTTTGACGATGTCCTGAAGTTCCTCGACCTGGTTAAAATAAAATACGCGGTAGACCCATACATAGTCAGGGGGCTAGATTATTATACGAGGACTGTCTTCGAAGCTTCATGCGGATCGCTCGGCGCGCAGAACGCCGTGGGCGCGGGCGGCCGTTATGATAATCTTATAAGCGATATGGGCGGCCCGGTGACGGGCGCGTGCGGATTCGCAGTGGGTATCGATAGGGCGCTCATCGCCGCGGGAAAGGTTCCCGGCGAGACGGGCGGCGCGAAAGTCGACGTGTTTGTCGCCCCCCTCGGCGAAGAGGCGTACAAGAAAGCGTTCCTGGTGCTGGCGGATCTCCGGGCTTCGGGGATCTCCTGCGATATAGATTACGAATCGAGATCGCTGAAATCCCAGATGCGTTCGGCAGATAAGCTGAAAGCGCGGTTTGTGCTTATAATAGGGGATGATGAAATTAAAAAAGGCGAAGCGGCATTAAGGAACATGCAGACGAAAGAACAGGTATGCGTAAGTTTCGATAAATTGGCCGCCGCGATAAACGGAAAGATAGAATAGAGATGTTAAGGACACACACTTGCGGTGAATTGAACGAAAAATTCGTAGGTAAGGACGTCGAGCTTTGCGGATGGGTGGGAAGCCGCCGTGATCACGGCAACATCATATTCATAGACTTGCGCGACGGTTACGGCCTGACACAGGTTGTTTTCAATCCCCAATTCCAGGCCGAGATGCATAAGATAGCGGAAGAGTTACGCCCGGAATTCGTTGTCAGGGTCGAAGGCAAAGTAGCCCTGCGCCCGGCGGGCACGGAAAACCGCAAACTTAAAACAGGCCTTATCGAGATCCACGCGGAAAAAGCAGCCATCCTTAACAAGGCGATAACGCCGCCTTTCGAAATAAATGAGAACGTCTCCGTTACGGAAGAGACAAGATTGAAATACAGGTATCTCGACTTGAGGCGCACCAGCATGCAGAACAATATCAGGCTGCGTCATAAGGTCTGCAAGCTCACCCGCGACTATTTCGACGAAAGGAATTTCGTCGAGGTCGAAACGCCGATACTTACGAAATCCACGCCGGAAGGGGCGAGGGACTACCTCGTTCCGTCCAGGGTGAATCACGGTATGTTCTACGCGCTCCCGCAGTCTCCCCAGTTATTTAAACAGATACTGATGGTCTCATCGTTCGACAGGTATTTCCAGATAGCGAAATGTTTCAGGGACGAGGACCTGAGAGCCGACAGACAGCCCGAATTTACGCAGTTCGATATCGAGATGTCTTTCGTAACGGAAGAGGACATATATGAACTTTCCGAAGGGCTGATGAAAAAAATATTCAAAGGGGCCATAGGGTACGACCTGAAGACCCCGTTCCCGCGGCTGAAATATGCGGAATCGATGGCCCGTTACGGGTGCGATAAGCCCGATACGCGATTCGGCCTGGAACTTTCCGAGATCACGGATATTGTCAAAAATTGCCAGTTCAAGATATTTCAGGATGTGATAAAGAAGGGCGGGAAGATCATAGCGATAAATGCGAAAGCGTGCGGCGCGTATTCCCGCGGGCAGGTGGATGAATTGGTCGAATTCGTAAAAGAATACGGCGCGAAAGGTCTGGCCAATTTCAAGGTCGAACGCGGCGCGCTCGCCTCCCAGATCGATAAATTTTTCTCCAAGGAAGAGCTTACCGCGATAAAAGATAAATTGGCCGGCGAAGACGGCGACATGATTTTTATAGTGGCCGATAAAGAAAAGGTCGCGTATGAGGCGATGGCGGCTTTAAGGAAATTTCTCGGCAAAAAACTTAACCTGATAGACGAGAAGCGGTTCGATTTTCTATGGGTGACGGACTTCCCGCTATTTAAATATAACGACGAGGAAAAGCGCTGGGAGTCGGAACATCATCCTTTTACATCGGCCCATCCCGGCGATCTTAGCTTACTGGAAAGCGGGAAGTCGCTCGAGCGCGTCAGGTCAAGGTCGTACGACCTGGTAATAAACGGCACGGAGATAGGTTCGGGCAGTATAAGGATACACGAGCGCAAGATGCAGGAACTCATATTCAAGACCATAGGCATAAGCGACGAACAGGCCCGCCTCAGGTTCGGGTTCTTGCTCGACGCTTTCAAATTCGGCGCTCCGCCTCACGGCGGCGTTGCCTTCGGCCTTGACAGGCTTATGACATTTTTCGTAGGTTGTGAATCGATAAGGGATGTCATCGCGTTCCCGAAGACACAGAAGGCGTTCTGCCCGATGACGAACGCGCCGAGCGAAGTCGATAAAAAACAATTGGATGAGTTAGGGATAAAAATAAAAAAGGCCGATATCTAAAGATATCGGCACTTAGCCGACAATACGGCTGAATAAACTTGGAGGGCGGTATGAAAAAATATTGTTTGGTGCTTGTAGTGATTTCCGCGGTAGCGCTGGCCGGATGCGAATCAGTAAGTAAACCGTACATAATGACCGTAGACAGGGTCGACCAGAAGGTGGAAGGCAATAAAGGCTACCTGAAAGGAACACCTCCGCCGTCGCAGGAGAGAACGGGCCTTACCAGGCCGCTCATAGCGGTTGACATGGACCTTGTCAGCATACAGGGCAAGGCGACTAAGCCTACCGCTATAGTGACGAAGGATAAGGCTTCCGCGGCATCGTCCGTAGAAGAGCAGACGAAATAGGATGCCGCCGGGCAAGGCCAAACTAAGGGTCCTGAATCTTCATCCCGCATACCGGGTGAATGAGCGTGTTGTAAAGAAGATCGCGCTGTATGTTTTGCGGCCGTTCTGTGCGCGCGGCAGCGCCGAGGTCGGATTTATTTTCCTGACGGACCGGAAGATAAGAGCCCTTAACAAAAGATACAAAGGTGAAAATAGGCCGACAGATGTCCTGAGCTTCGACCTCAGTTCGGGTAGATCGCGAAAAGTTCATCCGCTTCTGGGAGAGATATTCATATCGATCGACAGGGCGCGGGATAACGCCGCGTCGTTCGATACCGCTTTAGAAGAAGAGTTTGTGCTGTACATAATACACGGCATTCTCCACCTGACCGGATACGATGACGAAACCTCGAAAGCGCGCGCAAGAATGGAGAAGGCTCAAGAGAGAATACTACGGGATTTATGCAAGAGAGAAAATTTGTCGAAAGTTTTAACGCCGCGGTAGAAGGTTTTATATACGTCCTGAAGACGGAGCGCAATATGCGCATCCACTTTTTGGCGGCCTTCTTCTTCATCCTCCTCGGAATATACCTGAACTTCACATACCTTGAACTTTTAGTGCTCTGCGCTACCATCACTTTGGTCCTTGCGAGCGAGATGATAAATACCGCCGTTGAACTTATGGTGGATATGATAAAGAGCGAATTCCATCCGGTTGCCAGGGTCATCAAAGATGTCTCCGCCGGCGCGGTCTTATTGACATCTATAAATGCGGTCGTTGTAGGATATATACTGTTCCTGCGCAAGTTGCCCTTTGATATGGCAAAGGCTATGGACAGCGTGAGAAGCTCACCCTGGCATATCACCTTTATAGCGCTCATCATCGTCCTCGGCGCCACCATCATAGGAAAGATGCTTTCAAAGAAAGGCACCCCTTTGCGGGGAGGGATGCCTTCCGGCCACGCGGCAATAGCGTTCGCGATATGGACGGTCATAGTTTTCCTGACGAATAATTCCATAGTACTTGTACTTACGTTTTTGATGGCATTCCTTATAGCAAGGCATCGCGTCAAAGACTCCATACATACGCTGTGGGAGGTTATAGCCGGCAGTATCCTGGGCGTTTTTATCACTCTTCTAGTATTCCAGGTATTCCGATAATTTAAAGAGATCCTGCAATGGCCATCCAGAAGACCGAAGGAATACTTTTACGGCGTCAGGACCTTCGCGAGACGAGCCTCATCCTTACTTTTTACACCAGGGATTTCGGTAAAATAAAAGGCATAGTGCGGGGCGTCAGGGGGCCGCGTTCGGCCTGCGGGGGAGCGAATATGGAAATATTCGCGCTCGACGAAATCGTATTTTACGAGAGACGCAGGAGCGACATCTTTACCATATCACAGTGCGACCTCATCGATTTCTTCGCGCCCGTCCGAGGATCGCTCGACAAGCTGTCATATGCGTCATATTTTGTCGAGCTGATCGACTCTGTGACGGCGCTGGGCGATAAGAACCCCGAGGCGTTCGATCTTCTTCTTAACAGCCTGAAGCTTCTCTCCGGTGATTGCAGTACCAAAAGGGTCGCGAGGATATTCGAGATAAAACTGCTGCACCTATTGGGGCTGATGCCGTCACTCGATGAGTGTGCCAGTTGCGGCGGCCCTGTGGATCCCGCGGCGAAATTCAGCTTGCGCCACGGCGGGCTTATCTGCAGGAAGTGTTTTCAGTCTGACAGGGATGCGCGGCCGATCCTGCAGGGGACGGTCAATTTTATCGAACACATACGGCCGCTTCCTTTCGAGCGGGTCGCGAGGGTGAAGGTCGCCTCGGAGGTTGGGCGCGAGCTAGAACGGATGCTCCGGAAATTTCTCGACTTCCACATCGAGCGCCGGCTTAAGTCGGTCCAGTTCCTCAAAGTCATCGAGAAGTGAGCGAGGAAAATTTTACGATTACCGCTATAAGGAATTCCCGCAGGGATTCGTGCTAAGCGGGGCGTAAAATTTCGAGCAGATGCGAGAAATTTTCCCGCAGCGAAATTTTGCATGGTCAAAATTTCGCGTCCCGCGAAGCACAATCCCGAAAGGGAATTCCTTGTCACGATACGGAAAATTTTTTTCGAGCGAGCGCATTTTCCCTTGATTTGTTCAATGGCTCGTGTTAAGATAACGGCAATTCGGAGTTATATATATTTATGCAAGAGAAACAGCAGGACACTATGGAAAAGATAGTCTCGCTATGCAAACGGCGAGGCTTCATCTTCCAATCGAGCGAGATATACGGCGGCCTGGCGAGCACGTGGGACTACGGTTCGCTCGGAGCCGAGCTCAAACGCAACCTCAAGAACGCGTGGTGGACTTCCAACGTCTACGAACGCGCCGACATCGAAGGGCTTGACGCCTCTATCCTGATGCGCCCCGAGACGTGGATGGCATCGGGCCACGTTACCAGTTTCGAAGATACGCTGGTCGACTGCAGATCCTGCAAGAAACGCTTTAAGGTCGAGCACGTTACGGGTAAGAAATGCCCGGAATGCGGCGGTGAATTGACGGACGCTCGCCAGTTCAACCTCATGCTGAAGACACACCTCGGTCCGGTCGAGGATACCGGCAGCCTCACATATTTGCGCCCCGAGACCGCGCAGGGTATATTCGTGAATTTCCAGAACGTGCTCACTTCCATGCGCCGCAGGCTTCCTTTCGGCATTGCCCAGATAGGCAAATCCTTCCGCAACGAAGTCACCACGGGCAATCTCACTTTCCGCTCGCGTGAATTCGAACAGATGGAGATAGAATTTTTCGTTAAACCCGGCACGGATGAAGAATGGTACGAAAAGTGGGTGAACGAAAGATTCGAATGGTACATTAAGCTGGGTATAAAGAAAGAGAACCTGCGCAAACGCCGGCATGAAAAGTCGGAGCTTGCCCATTACGCAAAAGCCTGCACGGATATCGAGTACAAATTCCCGTTCGGATGGTCGGAATTAGAAGGCATAGCCAATAGAACGGATTTCGATTTAAAACAGCATATACGTTTAAGCGGTAAAGACCTCCAGTATTTCGACGACGAAACAAAAGAAAAATACATACCTTATGTTATCGAGCCTTCGGGCGGCGTCGATCGCTCGATCCTGGCGTTCCTTACGGATTCATATAAAGAGGAAGAGGTGAAAGGCGAGAAGCGCGTTTCTCTGGCCATACACAAGAAACTCGCCCCTATAAAAGTCGCGATATTGCCGCTTCTGCGCAATAGGCCCGACATAGTGGCGCTTGCCAAAACGATCCTTAACGATCTTAAGGGATGCCCCGCGCTGGGCGGGAAAGTCATGTACGACGACACGGCCGGTATCGGGAGATTGTACAGGAGGCAGGACGAAATAGGTACGCCGTTCTGCATAACTGTCGACGTTGACAGCCTGAGCGATAAAAAGGTGACGGTTCGCGACAGGGATTCGATGAAACAGGACCGCGTCGCGGTGGAAAAAGTTAAAGAATATTTAGAAGAGAAGTTTAACTGAAGCGAAGAGTTCTCTTTGTTTCACAATTTGAAAGGAGCGTAGTAGAAATGGGCAGCAAGAGCAAAAAATACGTCTACTTCTTTGGCGGCGGTAAAGCGGACGGTAATGAGTCTATGAAAAATCTCCTGGGCGGCAAAGGAGCTAATCTGGCCGAAATGGCGGGCCATCCTAAATTAAGGCTTCCGGTCCCTCCCGGATTCACTATAACGACCGAAGTCTGCAACTACTATTACGAGAACGGGAAAAAATATCCCAAAGAACTTAAAGACCAGATGAGCGCCGCGATGTCCAAAGTCGAAAAGATAATGGGCAAGAAATTCGGCGATCCTGCGAACCCGCTTTTAGTTTCTGTCCGCTCCGGCGCGCGCAAATCAATGCCCGGGATGATGGAGACGGTCCTTAACGTAGGGCTTACCGAAAAGACTATCGCCGGCCTCGTGAAGCATACCGGCAACGAGCGCTTTGCCTATGACGCTTACCGCAGGCTTATAATGATGTATTCCGACGTAGTTATGGAAAAGGCAGCCGGTATCGAACCTAAAGGCAAAGGTATCCGCAAGATACTCGACGAAAAACTCGAAGACGTGAAACATTCCAAGGGCTATAAACTGGACACGGATCTTACCGCGAAGGACCTGAAAGACCTTGTGGTGGAATTCAAGAAGACCGTAAAAGAAGTCCTCGGCACACCGTTCCCGGACAGCGCCGAAGAGCAGCTGATGGGCGGGGTAGGCGCAGTATTTGCCAGTTGGAACGGCAAGAGGGCCGTCGAATACAGGCGTATCGAGAAGATACCGGACGAGTGGGGCACGGCCGTCACTGTCCAGACGATGGTATTCGGCAATATGGGCGATGACTGCGCGACAGGCGTTGCCTTCAGCCGTAATCCCGGCAATGGCGAGAACCAGTTCTACGGTGAATATTTAGTGAACGCACAGGGCGAAGACGTAGTCGCAGGTATCAGGACTCCCGGCCCGATCAATGATTATTCTAAGAACGACCAGAGTAAGAACCTGCCGACGCTCTCGAAGATCATGCCGGCTATTTACAAAGAGCTCGACAGCATAAAGACCCGCCTCGAGGCCCACTACAGGGATATGCAGGACATAGAATTCACCATCGAGAAGGGCAAGCTCTTCATGCTCCAGTGCCGCATCGGAAAACGTAACGGCGTAGCGGCTGTCCGCATGGCGGTCGATATGTATAAAGATAAATTCATCACGGCGGAAACCGCGATCATGCGCGTTGCGCCGAATCAGCTCGTTGAGCTCCTGCTTCCTATGATAGACCCGAAAGCCGAGCTGGCGACGCATCCTATAGCAAAAGGTTTACCGGCAGGCCCGGGCGGCGCTATAGGGCGTGTGGTATTTACGTCGAAAGACGCTGTCGAATGGGCGTCGAGAGGCGAGAAGGTAATATTGGTCCGCGAGGAGACCTCGCCCGAAGACGTCGACGGTATGCATAAAGCGCAGGCCATATTGACGAGCAAGGGCGGCATGACATCGCACGCCGCGCTCGTTGCCCGCGGATGGGGCAAATGCTGTATAGTCGGCTGCGCGGATGTGGAAGTCGGCGAAGACGGGAGATCTTTCGAGACGAAAAAAGGCGTTACGGTAAAAGAAGGCGACTGGATAAGCCTGAACGGTACGAAGGGGCTTGTATTCCAGGGGAAGCTCCCGCTCGTCGATGTAGACGTCGAGCACAATAAGTCATACACGGAACTTATGAAGCTGGTCGACAAAGCCCGTACGCTTAAAGTGAGGACGAACGCCGATACGCCCAAAGACGCGGCACAGGCGATAAAGTTCGGAGCCGAAGGCATCGGGCTATTCCGTACCGAGCATATGTTCTACGGTGAAGGCAGCGATAAGCCGCTCTTCCTTTTGCGCAAAATGATAATGTCGAAGAGCCTCGAAGAAAGGCGTAAAGCGCTCGACGAGCTATTCCCATACGTGAAGAGTGATATGAAGGCAACCGTCGAAGCGATGAAAGGTTATCCTGTCACGATAAGGCTTCTCGACCCGCCTTTACATGAATTTGTGCCGCAAAGCGAGGATAAGCTTGAGGCGCTCGCCAAAGAACTGGGCGTAGATATGAACGAGCTTAACAAGCGCGCCGAAAGTTTACGCGAGAACAACCCGATGTTAGGGCATAGAGGTGTGCGCTTGGGCGTCACATATCCCGAGATCGCCGAAATGCAAGTCCGCGCTATCCTTGAATCTGCCGCGGAGCTTATTAAGGAAGGTAAGAAAGCCGTTCCCGAGATAATGATCCCGGTCACGTGCGCGAAGGCCGAGCTTGACCACCAGAAGGCGATAGTAGAGAAGGTGGATAAAGAGGTCCGCGCCAAATTCGGCTTAAAGAAACTGCCGTATATGTTCGGCACGATGATAGAGATACCGCGCGCCGCGCTCCAGGCCGCCAAGATGGCCGAGACGGCGGAATTCTTCTCGTTCGGTACGAACGATCTTACCCAGATGAGTTTTGGGTTCAGTCGTGACGATATCGGCAGCTTTTTACCCGATTATATAAGCGCGAAGATATTGCCCGCCGATCCGTTCCAGACGATAGACCAGGACGGTGTCGGGGAACTTATGAGATACGGTATCGAACAGGGCCGTTCGACCCGCAAAGACCTGAAGGTCGGCATATGCGGCGAACACGGCGGCGATCCTGATTCGGTCAAATTCTGCCATCGCGTGGGAATGAATTACGTTAGCTGTTCGCCGTTCCGTGTGCCGATAGCACGTCTCGCGGCGGCGCAGGCGGCGGTGGAGAGCAAAAAGAAAAAATAGAAAGATAACCGAAAAATATGGACGCGATCAGGTTATATCTGAAAGATATAAAGAAGCTTCCTCTTCTGACCCCCGAGGAGGAGATATCTCTCGCCAATAAGATAAAGCGCGGGGACAAGGCCGCACGGGCGAAGATGATCCAATCCAACCTCAGGCTCGTTATAAATATAGCGAAAAAATATTCACACCTCGGCGTCTCGATGCTCGACCTTATAGAGGAAGGCAATATGGGGCTGATGAAGGCGGTCGAGAAGTTCAACCCCAAAAAAGGTTACAGGTTCTCGACGTACGCGGCCTGGTGGATCAGGCAATATATATCCAGAGCTATCGCAAACCAGGGCAAGACGGTGAGGATGCCCGTTTATATTATCGAGCTACTCATGCGTTTCAAGAAAGTGCAGGAACATCTCACCAATTCCATGAAGCGCAAACCGCGCCTCAATGAAATAGCCAAGAGGATGGGCCTTCCTATGAAGAGGGCCAAGGAGCTGCACAAAATGGTATCGGGCACGTCCAGCCTGAACGCACCCGTCGGAGACGAGGGCTCTACGGAATTCCTCGATCTCATAGAGGACGAGAATATCGTATCGGCCGTAGATGAGTTGTCGAACTTCCTTACGCAGGAAAGGATAAACCTGCTCCTCGGGAAAATGTCGAAAAGGGAACAGAAGATCTTAAGCCTGCGATTCGGTTTAAAAGACGGGGTTTCGCATACTCTCAGGGACACTGCCAAGCATTTCGGCATTACAAGAGAGAGGGTCAGGCAGATCGAGTCTGTGGCAATGCGCAAGATGCGCGAAATGATGATACTGCAGGAAAAAGAAACAGGTTTACGATATAGATAAAAAAAGAGGGCTATAATGGCAGACCTTAAATCGGCTATCCGCAACATACCTGATTTTCCTAAAGAAGGGATAATATTCAAAGACATCACCACTCTGCTCAAAGATAAAGAAAAATTCAGACAGGCCGTAGACCTTTTTGCCGAAAAGTTCAAAGGCAAAAAGATAGACGTCATCGTCAGTGTCGAGGCAAGAGGCTTCATATTCGGCGCCGCGCTCGCTTATAAAATAGGCTCTGCGCTCGCCCCCGTCAGGAAAAAGGGCAAACTTCCTTTTAAAACATATTCGGCTACCTACGAACTGGAATACGGCAAAGACACTCTCGAGATACACCAGGACGCGCTTAAAAAAGGCGATAATGTCCTCATAGTCGATGACCTTTTGGCGACAGGGGGGACGTGCAAAGCCGTTACCGAGCTTATCGAAAAGATGGGCGGGAAAATAGTGGGCCTGGCCTTCCTGATAGAACTTCTTCCTTTAAAAGGAAGGGAAAAGTTCAAAGGCTATGATGTTGTATCGCTTATCCAGGACGAATATTGTTAGCGCGTTCGATTTGACTTCATTAGAATTTTCGGGTATACTTATGCAAAACTAACGTTAAATAGCATCCGCTATTTAAAGAAAGGATAGCAAGCGATGAACATGTTCAAGATGCAAAAAAGTTTTATCGCCATCATCATATTATTCGCAGCTTGCCTGATACTGAATGAAAATGCTTACGCCGTGAACGGGACGCGCGAACTCGGCTTCAGCGCGAGAGACTCGGCCATGGCCGGCGCTACCACAGCTTCGCCGGAAGACACTTCCTGCCTTGTTAAAAACCCTGCCAGCCTTGTATGGATCGGGAACAGGATCGATCTGAATTACCAGAATATTTTGCCGCATGATGTAACTATGCATACCGAAGGCGCTATCTCCAACGCAGGGTTGCGGCAGAAGAGCAATATAGATTATCTTCCGGGAGGCAATGCCGGCATAAGCTATCGCATACCGGGAACGGATAAATATCCGATATCTGTAGGTTTCGGGGTTTTCACTATGGCAGGCCTGGCGGACAATTTCCCTTCATCGCGAATATTGTCCGCTCTTACGGGTGATTATGACAAAATGATGGACTTGAGGAGTATGCGTTTTGCGCCCGGTATAGCTGTGGCGTTTAACGATAAGCTGTCGTTTGGCGCTACCGGAAACCTGGCGATACAGGCATTGAGGAGCAATCTGGCGACATCTACATTAGTCGGAGGGAGGTATCCGGAAACCGCAGGAGGAGGGAAGTGGGACTTTACGCCGGGAGGCGGTTTTACCCTGGGGCTTCTTTATAAATTCCATGAGATGCTGAACGTGGGATTTACCTATGAAAGCCATCAATGGATGGGATACCACGATAGATATAAGGATGCCCTGCATTATATCGATGAACCTCCTGTAATAAGCTTAGGATTAGCGTTTAAGCCCATTAAAGATCTGGAGATCACCTACGATACGCGCTACATTAACTGGACCGACGTGAAGATCGCAAAGGCCGGCCCGGCTAACGGCGGCTTCGGATGGGGCGACCAGTGGGTATTCGCGGTAGGCGGTGAATATACATATAAAGAGAAGCTCAAGTTCCGGATGGGGTATAATTACGGCAAAGCGCCCCTCCAATCACACGTTGCTTTCGCGAACGCGCTTTTGCCCGCCGCTACCATGGAACATCACTTCACCACAGGTATTTCGTATGCTTTCACAAAAAGATTGTCGGCTGACCTGACATGGGAGCATCATTTTATGGGCGTAAAAGCCGATAACGGCTGCGGAGATGGGTATAGCGTCAACGGCGCAGGGACTAAGATCACCGCTGCCGCAGAGATAATAAGTATCGGGCTTGGGTATAAATTTTAAATAGTACATAAATTGGGTATAAAAAACGATGCGTAGTAGGGCAGGTGTAAGCCTGCCCTACTTTTTTTCTTCCTTTACAGCGCTATGAAAAGTTGCTATAATCACCTTCGTTTTAGCGCGTTATATGTTGAGCTGCCCCTGTAGCTCAGATGGATAGAGCACAGGTTTCCTAAACCTGGTGTCGCCTGTTCGACTCAGGCCAGGGGCGCCATGAATTTATTCAAGGGAAGCATTTTACGAAAAGGCAAATATAATGATCGACCTGCACACACACACTTTATTTTCCGATGGCGAACTTTTGCCCAGCGAGCTTGTAAGGCGCGCCGAGGTCAAGGGTTATAAAGTCATAGCGCTTACCGACCACGTCGATGCCTCCAATATAGACTTTGTCCTGCCGCGCATAATAAAAGTCTGCAAAGTCCTGAACAAATTCTGGAATATCCGCGCGATCCCCGGCGTCGAGATCACTCACGTGCCTGTCCAGGAGATAAAAGGCCTCGTGAAATTTGCCAGGAAAAAAGGCGCGAAGATCGTGGTGGTGCACGGAGAGACCGTAGCGGAGCCTGTGATCCCCGGGACCAATAGGGCTGCCATAGAGGCAGGCTGCGACATATTGGCGCACCCCGGCCTTATCACTGAAAAAGATGCCGAACTTGCCAGGAGGCGCGGAGTTTATCTGGAGATAACCACGCGCAAGAATCATTGCCGCACGAATAAGAGATTGTTTAAAATAGCTAAAAAGACAGGCGCAAAACTTGTTGTTAACAATGATACTCATAGCGAAATGAGCCTCAAGACCAAAGCTCAGACTATCAGTATTTTACGCGCTATCGGAATGACGCAACTCGATATATATCAAACATTTAAGAATTCGGAAGAGATCGTTAGGAATAAAAAGCTGAATTAGCCTTGACAATTTTTCGCCCTATGATATACTTATGTTAATGTAAAAAGTTAGATCGCCTATAACACCATAGATAGCTTGAATCTTGGCGAAGGGGGAGGTGGTGAACTAAATAGCCCAGAGTTATCAAGACGTGGTGATATAGATATAGTAATGATAATAATATAGATGGGCCGGAAAACTTGACTTCCAACTTTGTTGAAAAGGCCAAACTTTGAAATATATCGATTATAAAAAATTCCTTAAGGAGGAATCATGAAGGTATTAAGAATCCTTTGTGTTTTAGCACTGACGCTTTGCGTTACCGCTAGCGTATATGCCGAAACGCAGAGTGTTAAAGTAAGTGGAGACCTCACGATGAGAGGTATCTACAGGAACCAGTATGATCTCTTAAGCTCAGAGGTCGAGAACCAGTATGGCGACAACTCCAACCAGAGCAGCACGGAACAGAGTTGGGCCATGACAGTCGCCGCGGTCCAGGTTGACGCGGATCTGACCGATAACGTTACCACGGTTATCAGGGTATTGAATCAGAGAGACTGGAACGTAACCGACAGGCTTAATGAGAGGACCCAGGCAGCGGCCGGGCTTTCAACTGCACCTGCATATAACAGCGATGAATTCGATGTTATGATCGACCTTGCATATGTACAGTTGAAGAATTTCATCTATTCGCCTCTCACGTTGACGATCGGACGCCAGAACCTCTGGTTCGGTAAAGGTTTCATCGTTGGGGCCAATCAGCAGAATCCCGGAAGCGCTCTTAACTTCCAGGGCAATAACCTGCTCAATAGATTCGGCGGAAATTACGGCAATCTGGCAGCCCCCGAATACACGGCTATCAATTCGTTCGATTCCGTGAAAGCCGTATTGGATTACGATCCATGGACGATCACCGGCATCTATGCCAACATAACCGATGGCGCGGTGCAGGCGACCGACGGCACTACCCTCTGGGGCGTGAACGTTGGTTACAAGTTCAATAAGTATAACGGAGAAGCCGAAGGTTATTGGTTCTATAAGAAAGACGAGTCCATTGATCACATGAATGACATCAAAGGCGGGAATGACGTCTATACCATAGGCGTAAGAGGCAGCATGGATCCGGTAAGCTGGGTTACGCTGGCTGCTGAAGGAGCATGGCAGGGCGGTAACTATATCGGTTCACCTCTGTCGACCGCTACCAGGTCGCGTTCGGCTTGGGCCATTGACGCGAGCGGAGAGATCAGATATTTCACCGATAAGTTCGCGTGGAAGCCGAAATTCGGCGCCGAGTTCATTTACTACTCCGGCGACAAGAACGAAAACGATTCCAACGCAGGCAATGTCGGCGGTACTTACACCGGATGGGATCCGATGTATAGGGGCAAATTCGATTCAGCGATCCGTGAATTTGTCGGTAAGTTCTATCAGACCGCAAGATATCGCGCTGATCTTACCAAGACCATACCGTGCGATGACGCATCATACACAAATCAATACCAGATGATATTCATGGGCAGCTTACAGCCTATGGATAGCCTGACATTGAAGGCCAACTATAACCTGTTCTGGAACCAGGCTCAGTATTCATCTGATCCTAAGAGCCAGGGCTGGGTCGGTTCGGAAGTTGACCTGTCGGCCAACTGGGATTATACCGAGGACGTAAGCTTCAACCTCCTCGCAGGCTGGTTCGTACCGGGAGAAGTATATTACGACGGTATGGATGCCATTGCGACAGATGTTGTCGGATCGGTAAAAGTAAGCTTCTAAGTATCACGCTTGATAAAAGCCCCGCTCGCTATAACGAGCGGGGCTTTTTTATTGACTTTCGCCCACGCGCAAAATACAATACTATAATATATGCGATATCGCTACCATAGGAAGATGGCAGGATGGCTTTTTTTATTAGGCGTATGCCTTCTGGTATTTTTGGCCGTATTCTTCATCCGCCAGGCTAAGCTTAAAGGGCCGGCAGGTAGGGCGGTTGGGCTTAAATGTGAAGTACTCAAAAGTTTCGATTTTTCGGCCGAAAATTCCCTTAAGGAATGGGAAGAGAAGGTATTCAAGGGGAAAGTTTCGTATAAAATAGAGAAGAAAGACGGCCTGTCGTACGTGAAGGCCGCAAGCGATAAAGCCGCGTCTGCCCTCTACTATAAGATCAAAGTTGACGCGAAGAACAGTCGTCCTGTGATATTATGGAAGTGGCGGGCCGATAAGTTTCCGTCAAAGACGCGTCCTGAGTCCCTTGAAATGGAGAACGAGGACGATTTCGCGGCGAGGGTGTATGTCATCTTCCCGGCCATGTTCATAACGAATTCTAAAGTGCTCGAATATGTCTGGTCGGAGAAACTGCCCGTAGGCACCGTGGGAACGAGCCCGTACTCCAAGAATATAAAACTTATAGTGCTTCGGCAGGGCATAGGTAAGGATGACGGCTGGGCCGGCGAGGAGAGGGATATTTACGACGATTATGTAAAACTTTTCGGCAGGCCCCCGGAATATAATATAGGGGCCGTTGCTTTTATGACAAATACAGAGCATACCGGCAGTGTCGCGGAGGCCGCGTATGATGATATATCCATAGGGTATAAAGCAACAGGAACTAACCAAGGAGGCTAAATAATGAGAGCGAAGTTTTTAAGGACAAAGTATCTTACAGGCAGCCGTATCCAGATGCATTATCTCGCCCTTTTAATGATCTCCATTATAGCGCCTTTGGTCTTTTCGGTAGCGTGCCTCTACTACCTGGTTTTCAAAATAATGGCGGAGCAGCTCGGCATCCCCGAATATATAGCCCTGAACCTTTTCCCGGTCATACATAAGATAAATATGGTGCTTTTGATAGGCATGCCTCCACTATTCCTTATCCTGATCGTTTGGGGCGTGGTGCTCTCGCACCGTTTTGCCGGCCCCATAGAAAGGCTGGAAAAAGAGCTAAAGAGGATAGCCCATAGCAAAGATTATAAGATAAGATTACGTGTCAGGAAAGGCGATGATATCAAACCCGTCGCGGATGCCGTCAACGAACTGCTTAACAGCGTAGAAAGAAAATAAAGATGAAAATAAGTCCTCTGGCTCAAGTAAGCAAGGGCGCGAAAATAGCGGACGATGTCGAGGTAGGGCCGTTCGCCGTAATAGAAGATAACGTAGAAATAGCGTCCGGCGTGAAGATATGGCCGAGCGCTTATATATGCAGCGGCGCGAGCATAGGCGAAGGTACCGAAGTGCATATGGGCGCGGTCCTCGGCCACCTGCCGCAGGACCTGACGTTCGATAAGAACAAAAAGACCCGGCTTAATATAGGTAAAAAATGCGTTATACGCGAACACGCCACCCTCCATAGGAGCACAAGCGAGGAGCACCCGACCACCGTCGGGGACAATTGCTACCTTATGGCCGTGTCGCACGTAGGGCACGATTGCCGGCTGGGGAATAATGTCATCGTTGCCAATTGCGCGCTTCTTGCCGGCCATGTCATGGTAGAGGACGGTGCGTTCATTTCGGGCAATGTTGTTGTCCATCAATTCTGCCGTATCGGCACCTTGTCCATAATAGGCGGGTTTACCGGGGTCAATAAAGACGTTCCCCCTTATATGCTTGTAAGGGGCCCGTCGGCAGTCAGGGCTATAAACCTGATAGGCCTGCGAAGGGCGAAATTCCCCCGGGAGCTTATAGCCGACATCAGAGAAGCGTTCAAGATACTTTTTATGTCCGGGCTGAATACGACGCAGGCGATTGAAGAGATGCGGAAATTGAAAAAGTCCGCCCAGATCGACCATTTGATAGAATTCATCAAATCCTCTAAAAGAGGTATATGTACCGCCAAAAATACCGATGAGGAATTCTTCGGGTAACTCCCGGCCTGAAAACATAAATAAAATATATAGCAGGCTTTACAAATTTTACGGACCCCAGGGATGGTGGCCCGGCCGCAGCCGTTTTGAGATAATAGTAGGCGCGATACTTACTCAGAATACGGCGTGGACCAATGTGGAAAAGGCCATAGCCGCCCTGCGCGGCCGTGGTTACCTGTCCTCTCCGGCGAAGCTTCATCGCCTCCGCACAGAAGAACTGTCGAGCCTGATACGCCCGGCAGGCTATCACAATGTGAAAGCATCCCGCCTTAAGAATTTCACAGGTTTTTTGGCGGCAGACTACGGCGGCAGTCTGGATAAGCTTGCCAAAACAGATACCGTTCTCCTGAGAAAAAAATTGCTGGAGGTGAACGGCATAGGCCCCGAGACCTGCGACTCGATACTTTTATACGCTTTCGCAAAGCCTGTTTTTGTGGTCGACGCGTATACCAAAAGGATCTTTTCGCGTCACGGGCTCTTTGACGAAACAACGTCATATGAGGACGTTCAGGATATTTTCACCGCTAATTTACCGTCGGACGCCGCAAAATTCAACGAATATCACGCCCTGATAGTGAAGCTCGCGAAAGATCATTGCAGGAAATCTCCCGAATGCAAAAATTGCCCGATCTACGGGGTGAAAATTGTTGCAAAAAAGGTAAGCTGATAATATAATATGACAAACCGGGGGTGAGCTATGCCGAAAAAAAGAAAAGTAGTGAAGAGGGGCAAGGTTTCGAAGAAGTCGGTCAAAAAAATAAAGAAAAGTGCCGCCAAAAAAAAGGTAAAAAGTAAAAAGATAAAAGCGCCGGTCGAAAGCATGGTGAAGGTGGGCGAAGTTACGCACTATTTTCCGCATGTCAAAGCGGCGGCGCTTCTGGTGTTGAAGGACAGCATCAAAGTCGGAGATGAGATATATCTTAAGGGGCATACTACCGATTTCAAGGAAAAGATAGCTTCTATCCAGCTCGACCGCGTTCCTATACAGGAAGGCAAGAAAGGGCAGGAGATAGGGCTTTTGGTGAAAAAGCGGGTAAGGATAGGAGACAGCGTATATAAGCTGTAATATTGATGAACAGGAATTACAGAAAGATATTGTTGGGGCTCGGTTTCGATTCGAAAGACGGCCATCTTCGTATAACGAAAGGCGATAATTTTCGTTTATTCGGCGGTTCGGAAGAGACACACGAAATGATGCAGGAGAAGGCCATAAAGTTCAATGAGCAGCTGGATAAAAGGCATAAAAATATCGAGGAAATAAACGAAGAGGAGTTCTTCGAGATATCGCAGGTCATAGGCCTTAAGCTGCCGGATAAAGGGCGGGAAGGCAAAAAATAAAGCCGAGGAGCTGCCAAGTCATGGTGAAGATATTAGGAGTAAGCGGCAGCCCCAGGCGTTACGGCAACACCGAGACGATTTTAGACGCCGCGCTTATGGGCGCGGCCCTTAAGGGCGTAATTACCGAAAAAGTAATAGTCAGCGAACTCTGCATCAAGCCCTGCCTGTCGTGCGACAAATGCCTGAATACGGCCGTATGCGTTATCAAAGACGATATGCGAGCCGTTTACCGCAAATTCAAGGAAGCGGACGGCGTTATCATGGCTTCTCCCGTATATTTCGGCAGCCTTACGGCCCAATTGAAGACAGCTATCGACAGGTTCGAACCGCAATGGATAGCGCGGTATTGCCTTAAGAAACGCGCCGGCGAAAAGAAACGCCGTGCAGGTATTTTTTTATGCGTATCCTGCCGGAATGAAATAAAATTCTTCCGGAACGCAGGTAGTATCGTGCGGTCTCTTTTTGCAACTTTGGGCATTAAATATCTGGGCGGTATATTCTGCGGCGGGGTGACCCGGCCCGGCGATATAACGAAAAAACGATCGGTATTAAAGAGGGCTTTTGCGATGGGCGCAAAACTTGCCGGAAGCTTACGGTGATGGATAGAAAATATAGGAAACTAGCGATAGAGGCCGCGTTGAAGAGCGGCAATTTTATTAAAAATTCCGTCGGGAAGATCGGCTCGGTCTCGTACAAGGGCAGGGATGATATAGTCACGGACGTGGATAAGAAGTCCGAGGATATGATAATCGGCATGATAGTGGGCAGGTTCCCGGATCATTCTATCCTGTCCGAAGAAAAAGGCTCAGTTGTTAAAAATTCCCCGTATAAATGGATAATCGACCCATTGGACGGCACCACAAATTTTGCGCATGCATTTCCGTTCTTCTGTGTTTCTATAGCGCTCGAAAGATCCGGACGGATAATACTGGGAGTCGTTTATGATCCTGTCCGCAACGAACTGTTTTGTGCAGAAGCGGGCAGAACGG
>JAQUSB010000062.1 GCA_028715345.1 Candidatus Omnitrophota bacterium
CGATCGCTATAAGGGCGTCTAGTTTAAGTTTTTTGTATGTGTCTATCACCTGCTGGACGTCGCCTGGGTTTTTGTAAGGATTTGTCCTGGACGTATCGAGGATGGTGCCGCCTTTCGGAAGTATACCGGATATGGCGTTCATATCGAGCGGCGTCGTATCTTCGCTGACTAAACCCTTCCAGCCGTTCTTTATGCCTACTATTTCAAAATTATTCAGGAGAGCCTTCCTGACCACTCCCCTTATTACCGCGTTCAATCCGGGGCAATCGCCGCCGCCCGTTAAAACTCCTACCCTTCCCATTTTGATCCCCCTATTTTTAATAATTTCCGTATTCGATGCTGCCCCTGAACTGGGGCGATTTGACATCTTTATTCGGATTTTTTGGAGCCTCTTCTTTATGGACTATCTTCACGACGTGCACCCGTATGCTTATGGGCTCTTCCACGCCGAGCATATCCTGAACGCGCGTCTTTACTATCGTTTGTATCTTTTCCGTCATCTCCGGTATGTTCACATCCGAGAAGAGCGTCACCCTGTTTATTATGAAAATGCCTTTTTTGCTGGCCTTGACGCTCGGCTTAAGGTCCTTGACTTCGGGCAGTTGTTTTAAGGCCCTTTTTATGAAATCTTCTATCGCGCTTAAAGAGATGGTCACCTGCCCGTCGGGATTCTCGAAAGCTATCGTCTTCTCCCTCCGTATCTTTCCTAAGGCGAGTTGGACGACCATGATGCTTATGAATATGAGGAGTATCCCCGTGAGTCCCAGGATCAGCCTTATGTTAGTGGTCGCGTAAAGCGCCAGGATCGCTTCGTTGACGGCGTCCTGGGATACAATGTTAAGCGACATGGCGACGAATAATCCGCCGATGGCCAGGAAAACCAGCGTATAGAAAAATAAAGTCAGCCCGCTCACTATTTTCATATCTTCCTCTCTTTCTCGCCCGGTAACTGGGCGCGTACGCCCTCCACTATAACATCCACTTCGGAGGGGACAAGGCCCGCCATCTTTTCGACCGCCCGCTTGACATTCTCCTGCACTTCATCGGCGGCGCGGGGGATATCTATGCCGTATTCCACGATGATGGATACGGTGAGTTTCACTTCTCCGTCAGTCATATGTATCCTGACGCCTTTCGAGGAAAATCTATTAAAGAGCGAACATATGAGCGCCTTGGGTATCCCGCCGCCCATCTTGTAAACTCCTCTTACCTCCATCGCCGCGACGGAAGCTATGGTCGCGATCGCTTCATTGCTTATCCTGACAACGCCCAAGTCTGTTGCCCTCTCCCTGTTCAATTGCCGGTCTTTATCCATAGTTTAAGTCCCCTTTTAAGATCGTCCTTTTATTCTTCTTTTTCGAAAAGACGTTCGACGAAATCGGTAGAATATTTCCCGCGCAGAAAAGCCGGATTATTCATGACTTTCTTGTGGAAAGGTATGGTGGTCTTTATAGGTTCCACCACGAACTCATCGAGCGCGCGTTTGCAGATACGTATGGCGTCCTGCCTGTCCTTACCGTGAACTATAAGCTTACCGACCATCGAGTCATAGAACGGCGATATGTCGTAACCGCTGTAAACATGCGTGTCGAGCCGTACGCCGCGGCCGCCCGGCAGGCTCAGTGTCGCGATCCTACCCGGCGACGGCATGAAGTCGCTGTCCGGGTCTTCGGCGTTTATGCGGCACTCTATGGCGCTGCCGTTGAATTTTATGTCTTCCTGCTTATAGCCGATCTTCTCGCCCGCGGCGATCTTTATCTGCTCTTTGATCAGGTCGATACCGGTGATCGCTTCCGTTATCGGGTGCTCGACCTGGATACGCGTATTCATTTCCATGAAATAGAACGATTTGTCCTCGTCGAGCAGGAACTCGATGGTGCCGGCATTTATGTAGCCTATGGACTTGGCGCATTTTATCGCGGCCTCGCCCATCTTTTTGCGCAATTTACTGTCGAGCACGGGCGACGGCGTCTCCTCAATCAGTTTCTGGTGGCGGCGCTGTATCGTGCAGTCCCTTTCTCCGAGGTGGATTATGTGGCCGTGCTTGTCGCCCAGTATCTGTATCTCTATGTGTCGCGGCTTTTCGATATATTTTTCGATGTAAACATTTGGATTGCCGAACGCCGCCTCCGCCTCCCTTTGGGCCGTCATAAGCGCTCCGACGAGCCTGACGTCATTGTGGCATATCCTCATGCCTTTCCCGCCGCCTCCGGCTGCGGCTTTGACGATAACGGGATACTTCATCTCTTTGGCGATCTTCAGTGCCTCTTCTTTGGTCTTTACGATGTCTTTGCTGCCCGGGATGATCGGCACTCCGGCTTTTCTCGCCGACTCCTTGGCGGCCATCTTGTCGCCCATCCTTCGCATATTATCCGGGGTGGGCCCGATAAATTTTATTTTGCATGATTCGCATATTTCGGCAAAGTGCGCGTCTTCGGCAAGGAAACCGTAACCCGGATGGATAGCTTCGACGTCCGTTATTTCCGCCGCGGATATGATGCTGGGAATATTAAGATAGCTGGATGAACTTGAGGCCGACCCTATGCAGATGGCTTCGTCGGCGTATTTTACGTGCAGAGAAGTTATGTCGGGCTGTGAGTAGACGGCTACGGTCCTTATCCCGAGCTCTTTACAGGCCCTGATTATCCTTAAAGCGACCTCGCCCCTGTTAGCGATAAGTATCTTGGTAAACATCGCGTCTCCTAAACTGCCGGTTCTATAACGAAAAGCACCTGGCCGAATTCCACAGGCTCGGCATTGTCGGCCTGTATCTCTACGATCTTTCC
>JAQUSB010000063.1 GCA_028715345.1 Candidatus Omnitrophota bacterium
GCCGAATAAATTCGGCGCCGCGCTCGCCGCTACCCTTAAAACTAAAGCCGCCGCGAATATCGCGCGCACCCTAAAGGCCAGAGAGTTTACGGTCATCGGCACGCGGGGCTGGAACGAGGCCGATTTCACAGCAGGCGGCGTTTCCACGGAAGAGGTCGATCACGACACGCTCGGATCCAGGCTTAAAAAAGGCCTCTATTTCGCGGGCGAGATACTCGATGTCGACGGCGCCAGGGGCGGGTATAATCTCGCCTGGGCGTGGGCGTCGGGGACGATCGCCGGGCGGAACGCATGAAAACATACGACATAATAGTAATAGGCGGCGGCGCTGCCGGTTCGATGGCCGCGATCAGGGCAGGGCAACTTAAAAAGAAAGTCCTGCTCGCCGAGAGGAACGATTCGATCGGCCGCAAGATACTCATTACGGGTAAGGGGCGGTGCAATCTCACAAATACCGCCGACATCGATGTTTTTATCGAAAAATTCGGCAAACCGGGGGAGTTCCTGCGGACGGCTTTTTACCATTTCTCCAATCAGGACCTTATCGATCTTTTTAATTCCCTGGGACTTGAGACCAAATCCGAGCGCCAGGGCCGGGTGTTCCCGGTTACCGATAAAGCAGCCTCTGTGATAGACGCCCTTAAAAAAGCGCTCGCAGAGAGCGGTGTGGAGATCTCGTACGGCACCCGCATTAACGAGATCGCGAAGAAGGGAGATCTATTCGGCATCGTTTCCGACGACGGCCGGGAATTCCGCGCTAAAAAGATAATACTTGCCGCAGGCGGAGCTTCGTACAAAGCGACGGGCTCGACAGGCGACGGTTTTGTTATCGCCGAAAAGCTGGGCCATAAGATAGCGCTGCTGACTCCGGGGCTCGTTCCGCTCACCGTAAAAGAAGCGTGGGTAAAAGAATTGCAGGGCGTGGCCCTTGAAAACATCAGGGTCGCTTTCGAATACGGCAAAAAACGTTTGATGTCCGATATCGGCGAGCTTATGTTTACGCATTTCGGGGTATCCGGGCCGCTCGTCCTGGACCTGAGCTCAAAAGTAATGGAGATATTGAAAGAGCATAAAGAGATCAGACTTCTCATAGACTTGAAACCGGGCTTAAGACAGGAACAGCTTGAAAGTAAGCTATTGCATAAATTCAAAGTAAAGGGTAATATTATCCTGAAAAACCTTATGAAAGACCTTCTGCCGCAGAGGCTTGTGGAAAGATTTCTCAGGAATCTGCGCATAAGGGAAGACTTGAAGACGAATCAGGTCACTCAAGCCCAGCGGCGCGCGATCATAGATACGCTGAAGGGGTTCCCGATGACGGTTACAGGGTCGTTACCGATAGAAGAGGCGATGGTCACGGGCGGCGGCATTTCGCTTAAAGAGATAAACCCGAGGACGATGGAGTCGAAACTCGTCCCGGGATTGTATTTCGCCGGTGAGCTGATAGAGGGCGCGGCAGCGAGCGGCGGGTACAATTTACAGCAGGCATTCTCGACAGGTCATCTGGCGGCAAGCGAGGCGGCAAAATGCGTAAAATAATACTTGCGTCAAAGTCAAAGGCAAGACAGAAGCTTTTACGGCAGGTCGGTTTGAAATTCCGGGTGGTCGGGTCTATCGCCAAAGAAGCGCAGGTCTTAAAGGGGCGCTGCAGCGATCTCGTTATCAAGAATGCTCTTAAAAAGGCTAAAGACGTCGCCGCCAAAGTCGATTCAGGCGTCGTGATAGGCGCGGATACGGTAGTTCTCGTCGGAAAAAAAATAGTCGGGAAGCCGAAAACGATGCGTGACGCCCATGGCGCTTTAAGAATGCTGTCGAAGAAGCCGCAATGGGTTTACACCGGGCTCGCGGTCATCGATGTGGATAGCGGTAAAATTTATACCGACTACGAGAAGACGAAAATTTACATGTATCCTTTGAACGATAAGCAGATAAAAAAATATTTCAAAAAGATATCGCCGTTCGAAAAAGCCGGGTCTTTCGATGTCCAGGGGCCGGGAAGCATATTTATTGACCGTATCGAAGGGTGCTTCTATAATGTAGTGGGGCTTCCGCTCGCCAAGCTGGCGAAGATATTCGGGAAGATAGGCATAGATATTTTTTAACTCATAGTAGCGCAGGTTTAAACCTGCGCTGCCGACAGCAGGAGTGAAGAAGATGAACTCACTGAGATTCGATTTCAATAATATGTTCGGTTCGAATGTAGGCAAAAAACACGGCGTTTCGGACAGGGAACTGAAAGCGGCAATGATGGCCGCTAAAAAAGCATTCGACCATATCCAAAAAATATTAGCGAGCGAAAAAGACCGCATAAATCTGGGCCTGGAATGGGCCAGGCTGCCGTATCAGGACAAAGAAGCCATCGCCAAACTGCAGAAGATAGGCGATGACATTGCTTCAAAGTACGAAAATGTCATATCTCTCGGCATCGGCGGCTCGTATCTCGGTTTAAAAGCGGCCCAGGACGCACTGCAGCTGCCGTACTATAATGACTTCGCGTCGGTGAGGCAGGGCAGGCCCCGGATATATTTCGACGGCAATAACCTCGACCCGGAAACGCTCAGCGTCCTGCTTAAGAACCTCGACCCTAAAAAGACTTTCGTTACCGTCATCTCAAAATCGGGCGAGACGACCGAAACGAAGGCCGCGTTTACGATAGTCGAGGAATGGCTAAAGTCAGGAGTGGGCTCAGGATATGGGCGCCAGATCATCGCCATCACAGACCCCGCTTCGGGTACGTTGCGCAAAAAAGTCAAAGAAGAA
>JAQUSB010000064.1 GCA_028715345.1 Candidatus Omnitrophota bacterium
TCCTGGCCGGGTCCTGCACTTCCGATATCGCGTATGCGACGCCCTTAGGGCATTTGGCTCCCGTCACGTTCTTGACCTGACAGCCTTCGACATCGACCGTAAGGGCGCAGCCATTGGGGCATTCTATGCAGGTAAGTTTCTTTATCATTTTGTTACCTTTTAGTTATCCACAATTGTAGGTCACCCTTAAGGGTGACCTACAAGATATTCCGCCGCGAGCTTTCCGGCAAGTTCGCTGTCCTTTGTAACGGAATCGACATAGTCATAGACTTTGAACGAATTGCCGCAGACGAACAGTCCCGGTATCGAGGTTTTATTCACTTCTTTCGAGACGGGAGAGTTCGTCTTCCTGTCTATAGCGGCCCCTGCCATCTCTATCAATTCATTTTCCGGGATAAGTCCGACGGAAACCAGGAGCGTATCGCATTCTATCACGACCTCGGTGCCCGGAACATCGTTCATATTATCGTCCACCTGCACCATGCTTATCTTCTCGACCCTGTCCTTGCCGTAAATTTTCGACACCTTATAGCTGAAATACATCGGTATGCCGAAATCCTCGACGCACTGGACTACGTTCCTTACAAGGCCGCGAGTCTTTTGCTGTATCTCGACTATCGCTTTGACCTTCGCCCCCTGCAGGGTAAATCGCCGCGCCATTATGAGGCCTATGTCGCCGGAACCGATTATCACTATCTCTTTCCCGGGCAAAAGGCCGTCGATATTTATGAGTCTTTGAGCAAGGCCCGCGGAAAAAATACCCGCCGGCCTCGTGCCAGGGATATGGACCATCTCGCGCGTCCTCTCGCGGCAGCCCGTCGCCATTATGAGGGCCCTCGGCCGGACAATGGACATCACGCCGGGTTTCAGATATGTGATCGTCTTATCTTTCTTGAGGTTTACGGCGAAAGAGCGCAGGGATATTTCGATACCGGGTATCGACCTTATCTTTTTTATGAACCTGTCGGCGTATTCCGGCCCTGTGAGAAGTTCCTTAAAATACGCGAGGCCGAATCCGGTATGTATGCACTGGTTCAGTATCCCGCCCAGGTATTGGTCGCGTTCTATAAGAAGGATATCCCTTACCCCGTTCTCGTAAGCGGATATCGCGGCGGCCATTCCCGCCGGCCCGCCCCCGACCACCACAAGATCGCGTCTTTTAAACATTGGACCTGTCCTCTTTGACGATCTCCGAGCCGGCGCCTCGTTTCGAGACGCCCGTCACCGGCTTCTTCGCTTCTTCCGCGAGTATCTTCAAAAGGCGCGAAGTGCAAAAACTGCCGTGGCACCTGCCCGCCTGCGCGCGCGTCCTGAATTTTATGCCGTCCATCGTTTTCGCGCCGCGCGCTATCGCCTCGCGGATCTCTTTGGACGAGACCATCTCGCACCTGCAGACGATATCGCCGTAGGAGGCGTCTTTGGCTCTCAATTTTTTCGCTTTCGCAAGCGGCATAGAGAATAAATGGTATTCTTTCGGGCGGTGCTTGTGAAAAACGAGCTTCCTCTTTATTGTCAGACCGTTCTCCTTCAATATGCCCGTCACCATCAAAGCTATCGCGGGCGCCGCCGTAAGCCCGGGCGATTGTATGCCCGCTACATTTATAAAGCCCGGCGCTTTCGCTTCATGCCTTATAATGAAATCTTCACCGGCAACGGGCCGCAGCCCGGCGAAATACGCGATGATATCGTTCTCGTTTATCGAGGGAACAAGTTTTTTGGCTCCTTTGAGCACTTTCTCAAGGCCTGCCTCTGTGGTGGAAAGGTCCTCTTTATTTTCCACATCCTCTGCGGTGGGCCCTATCATCGGATTACCGTCGGATGTCCTTGTGACGAGCATGCCTTTGGATTCTTTCGATGGGAGCGGAAATAATAGATGCCTCGTCAGGTTTTCGCGTTTCTTATCCAGCAGGAATTCCTCGCCCTTTCTGGGACGAATCTTAAAATCATCCACGCCCACCATGCGCGATATCTCATCTGCGTACAGCCCGGCTGCATTTATCACGTATCGGGCGTAAAAACTTCCTTTCGGCGAAATTATTTCGAATCCCGGCGGCTTCATAAGGATATTTTCGACCTTGACCCCGGTATGTATCTCGACGCCGTTCCGGGCAGCGTTCTCGGCAAAATCATAGACCCAGCGATAAGGGCTGATTATCCCCGCCGTCGGGGCATAGAGCGCGGCCACAGCCTCACCCGACAGGTTCGGCTCGTTCTTCTTAAGCCAGGTTTTCGTCACCATCCTCAGCAGCGGCACTCCGATCGCCTTGCCGTCCTTTTCCAACTGCAGGAGCCGGGCATGTTCTTCGTCATTGAACGCGACGATGAGTTCGCCCACCTGTTTGAAATCGACGCAAAGTTCACGGGCGAATTTCCTCGTAAGGGCATTGCCCTGTACGCAAAGTTTTCCTTTGAGCGTGCCGGGCGAGTGCTGAGTGCCGGGATGGATTATGCCGCTGTTCGATTTCGATACGCCGAAGGCAAGCTCCGCTTCTTTTTCCAGGAGCGCGACGCGTACTGTGTAATGCGCCAGTTCGCGCGCTATCGCAGAACCTACCACACCGCCGCCGATTATCACCACATCATATCGGTTCATTTGGTCAAAGTTCTCTCCACCGCTTCGCGCCAGCCTTTATACAACCTGGCCGCGGTCTTGGCCGGCATACGCGGTTTGAATACCCTGTCCGCCGCCCAGCATCGTTTTATCTCATCCGTATTTTTCCAGAAACCGACGGCTAGCCCGGCAAGAT
>JAQUSB010000065.1 GCA_028715345.1 Candidatus Omnitrophota bacterium
TGCTCGTCCTGAGAATTTTCCGGTTTTACGAATTTAACCAACTCTACTTTGTCGAATTGGTGCACCCTTATAAGCCCGCGAGTGTCCTTGCCGTAAGAACCCGCCTCGCGCCTGAAGCAAGCCGTATAAGCCGTGTAATATACCGGCAATTTATCTTCGTCCAGCACATCGCCCGAGTGGATGTTCGTAACCGGCACTTCGGCTGTCGGTATCAGGAAGAGATCGTCGTCTTTCAATTTGTACATATCTTCCTCGAGTTTCGGCAGCTGCCCCGTGCCTGTCATGGAACGCCTGTTCACTAAAAACGGCGGGAAGATCTCTTTATAACCGTGCTTTTTGGTGTGCAGGTCGAGCATAAAATTTATAAGAGCTCTCTCGAGCCGCGCGCCCTGCCCCATGAATAGAACGAAATTCGAACCCGATATCTTTGTGGCTGTGCCGAAACTTATTATGCCAAGCGATTCCGCCAGCTCAATGTGGTTTTTTGGCGTAAAGTTAAACGTGGGGGTTTTGCCCCAGGCCCGCACGATCTTATTGTTTTCCGGGGTGCCTACCGGGACGCTTTTATCGGGTACATTTGGGATTATATACACAATATTGGTCAATTTTTGGTCTATCTCCCCCACTTTTTTGTCTAAATCGGTTACTTTTTGGGAAACGACCTTCATTTTATCTATTATCTCTTTGGGGTTCTTTTTAGCTTTTATAGCGGCGGTTATCTCATCGTTGGCCTTATTCCGTTCTGCCTTCAGGGTCTCGACTTCCACAAGCAGCTTGCGGCGCTCTTCATCGAGCGCAAGCAATTCGTCTAAGTTCAGTTTGGAGCCGCGCGCTTTGAGGGCGTCTTTTACGGCTTGAACATTTTCTCTTATAAATTTCATGTCTAACATTTTTACCTCGCTATGATTATCCTTTTATCACGCCTATAGGCCGCATCCTGCAGACACGTTTCGATATCCCGGCCCCATGGACGGCATTTACGACCTCGTTAACATCTTTATACGCTTCCGGCATCTCTTCGGCAAGAGTTTCCCTGCCGCTCGATTTAACTATTATACCTTTATTTTCCAACTCTGCCGATATCGACCTTCCCCTGCCTGCCCTTATGGCGGCGGATCTCGACATCAAGCGGCCCGCCCCGTGACAGGTCGAGTAAAAAGTCTCAGCAGCCCCTTCTGTCCCGGCCAATAAATACGAGTTGCGCCCCATATCGCCGGGGATTATAACCGGCTGCCCGCTCTTCCGATACTTAGCCGGCAGCTCCGGATGGCCGGGCGGAAAAGCCCGCGTAGCGCCTTTTCTGTGAACGCACAAAGTCTTCTCTTTGCCGTCGACGTTATGCTTCTCGATCTTCGCTATGTTGTGCGCGACGTCGTAGACGAGATCCATGCCCAGGTCCTTCGGGCCCATCCCGAAAACACGCTCGAACGCTGCGCGCGCCAGATGCATCAGGCACTGGCGGTTCGCCCAGGCGTAATTTGCCGCGCACCTCATCGCGCCGAGATACGCTTTGCCTTCGGGCGAATTGACGGGCGCGCATGCCAGCTGCCTGTCGGGGACCTCGATGCCGTATTTGGCGAGCGAGTGTATGAAATCCCTGGCGTATTCGTCGCAGACCTGGTAGCCCAGCCCTCTCGAGCCCGAATGGATCATAAGCGTCACCTGATCCTTCGCGAGGCCGAAGAGTCCGGCCAGTTCGTCGTCGTAGATCGTATCGACTACCTGCACTTCGAGAAAATGATTACCCGAGCCCAAAGTCCCCGACTGGCTCTTCCCCCGCTCATACGCGCGGGGCGAAACTCCGTCGGGATCGGCCCCTTTTATCTCGCCGCGCTCCTCGGTATATTCGAGGTCCTCAGGTCCGCCGTAGCCGTGTTCGACGACCCACCTGGCGCCTTCGGCTAAGAGCTTGCGCTCTTCATGCCCCGATATTTTAATGTCGCCTTTCGACCCGACGCCCGCCGGCACGTCGTTGTGAAGCGCGTAAACCAGTTCTTTTAATTTCGGCCGGACGTCCTTCTCAAAAAGATCCGACCGGACGAGCCTGACCCCGCAATTTATGTCAAACCCGACGCCGCCCGGCGATATCACGCCGCCCGCGTCTACGTCGGTCGCCGCCACGCCTCCTATCGGGAAGCCGTAGCCCCAGTGGATATCCGGCATCGCCAGCGAATGCTTCACTATCCCCGGCAAAAACGCGACGTTCGCGACCTGCTCGACCGCTTTATCCGAAAGTATCGACGGCAGCATCTTCTCGGATGCGTAAATTATACCGTCGGTGCGCATACCGGGCTTGTAACTTTTCGGGATGCGCCACCTGTAATCGTTTATCTTCTCCAGCTGTCCCAAAGAAACCGTCATACGTCGAAGATTATCTCCACCCGGTATCCGCCGCCGTCCTTATTTATCTTAAGGTCCGAGTAAGTAACGGCTTTTATTTCGGTCTTCAGCCTGTTCCTGTTCACCGAAACCGGGCGGCCGAAGACTTTTGCCTTCAATGTGTTCCCGGACATTTCCTCTATACGGAATTTAGCGA
>JAQUSB010000037.1 GCA_028715345.1 Candidatus Omnitrophota bacterium
CCTCGACTTGCGCCTTCACCTTAGCCTTTAAATTTTCCGCAACCGCTTTCCCTTCTAATAATATTGCAGACATCTCGTTCCTTTCGTATTTATCGCGATATAACGTCCTCACACATCTCCAGTATATCTTCCTTCAATTTCGGCATCGACTCTTCGAGCGGCGCCAGGACCTTATGGACCGATCCCACAAAATCGATGTCCTTTATATATTTCAAATTTACGTAAACATTGAATTTCGCCGAGAAGAACGCCCCCTCGAGTAGGATCGCCGCGATAGCTGTGTCGGTGATGAGGTTTTTATTCCCGCATTCCGCGAGCTCCTCACACACCTTCAATGCCTCGGCCGTTATCTTGCATATCTCGAAAGGCGGCGTCATCGCTTCTTTGTATAACTTATCGAGCGCTGCCGGGTCTTTGGCTGCGCCCTTCATGCCGGCGGACAATTTCTCATACGCTTCGACGTCTTTATCGACGAGCGCCTGCAATCTTGTCCTGAACTCTTCCGCATTTTTTAAGATCTGCGCCGCGCGCTCTTCGCTCTCTTTATATTTAGGGTTGCCAACAGTGTAATTCGCGACCATCGACATCAGCCCCGCGCCTATCGAAGCGGATAATGCGGCCGCGCTTCCTCCTCCGGGCGCCGGCTTGCGCGCCGCAAGGTCATTCAGATAATCGCGGATGGGCCTGTCGTTATACATATTTGAGCCTCCCCTTAGCGTCTATATCGATATGCTCGCCGACCGGTTTCGACGGCAATGACGGCATCGTAAGGATCTTGCCGCAAAGCGCGTATAAGAAGCCCGCTCCTATCGAAGGCTTCACGTCCCTGACCGGCAGGATGAAATCCCTCGGGCTGCCTTTCGCCTTTGGGTCGTGCGATAAAGACAAATGCGTCTTGGCCATACAGATAGGCAGATCGGAAAAGCCGAGCTTCTTGTATAATTTTATATTATCTTCGGCGCATTTCTCGAAGTGCACCCCTTTGGCGCCGTAAACTTTCATCGCTATAGTCTCTATCTTCTTTTCTATCGGCATATCGAGCGGGTAAAGATAGTTGAAAGAACTGTTAGCCGAACACGCGTCAATGACGGCTTTAGCCAGTTCGATACCGCCCAGAGAACCGCGCTTATGGACATCGCTCACAGCGCAGCTGAAGGCGCCGAATTCCAGGGCCTTGCGCCTTAAAAGTTCTATCTCGCGATCCGTATCTGTGGCGAACCTGTTTATAGCCACGACGCAAGGCACGCCGTGCAGGCGGACATTCTCGATCTGTTTTTCCAGGTTAGGGAACCCCATCTCTAAAGCGTCGAGGTGCTCGGCCGATAATTCCTTACCGAGAGGTTTGCCCACGACCATTTTCAGCATCCCCGAATGTATCTTCAGGGCTCTCACCGACGCGACGAGGACCGCGCACGATGGCTTAAGGCCGCTCGCCCTGCATTTTATATTTATGAATTTTTCAAAACCGCAATCGGCGCCGAAACCTGCTTCCGTAACGACATGATCGCACAACCCCAGGGCCATCCTGTCGGCCAGTATCGAGCTATTCCCGTGCGTGATATTGGCGAACGGGCCGGTGTGAATAAAGACGGGCGTATTCTCTATCGTCTGGACGAGGTTCGGGTTTATGGCGTCCGTCAGAATAGCGGCCATCGAGCCCGCTGCCTTAAGGTCTTCGCACGTTACGGCCTTGGAGTTTTTGGAAAGCGCTACTATTATCCTGCCGAGCCTTTTACGCATATCGGGGATCGATTCGGATAGCGCCAATATCGCCATTATCTCGCTCGCCGCGGTTATATCGAAACCTGTGTCACGCTCAATACCCGCCTCGCCTCCGCCCAGCGATATCCTGATATTGCGCAAGCTACGGTCGTTCACGTCCATTACGCGGCGCCAGTAGATCTTATCCAAAGCGATATTGAGTTTATTGCCCCTGTAAAGGTGGTTATCGAGAAATGACGCGGCGAGATTGTGCGCCTGCGTAACAGCATGGATGTCGCCTGTTAAGTGGAGATTTATGTCGTCTTCGGGCGCGACCTGGGAATAACCGCCGCCTACTCCGCCGCCTTTTACACCGAAGAACGGGCCCATCGAAGGCTGCCTTAAGCACGCGCATGTCTTCTTTTTGAGCCTGTTGAGCGCCATCGAAAGGCCGACCGTAGTCACGGTCTTCCCCTCGCCCAGATGCGTAGGCGTTATGCCTGTAACTACTATGTATTTGGCGTTCTTTTTTTGTTTTAAAGTCTTGAGGATATCTATGCGGACTTTTGCTTTGTGGTCACCGTAACATTCGATGTATTTATTGGGTATGCCAAGTTTTGCGGCAATTGCTGCTATCGGTCTTAATTTAGCCTCGGCGGCTATCTGAACATCACTTTTCATCGGGCTTGTCGTATCCTAATGTATGTATGATAATTAAGAAGATATTATTGTAATATAAATAGCCCGGAGGGTCAATATAATTAAACCAAAGCTTCCTTGACGGGGCGGTAACTATAGCGGTGTATGGGCGAGGGGCCGAACTTCTTCAGGTTGGCTTTATGCAGGCGCGTGCCGTAGCCGTTATGCCGGGCAAAGCCGTATTGCGGGTATTCCTTATCGTATTTGGACATTATTTCGTCGCGGGTGACTTTAGCTATTATCGACGCGGCGGCTATAGACAGGCTTTTCGAATCGCCACCGATAATGCATTTGACGGGACACCTGGTAACAAGTTTCATCCTGCCGTCTACGATTATGTAGTCGGGCAGGATCTGCAGGTTGGCGACGGCCATCTCCATAGCTCGCAGAGTGGCCTGGTAGATATTTATCTCGTCGATCGTCTTCTCGCCGATCACCCCGACGCCGACTATCGCGCGCTTAAATATCTCTTTGTAAGCCTTTTCGCGCTTCTTTTTGGAGAGTTTTTTCGAATCGTTTATCTCGCAGGGAAAATCGAAGCTCTTCAGGATGACGGCGCCGGCTACAACAGGACCGGCAAGCGGCCCCCGCCCGGCTTCATCGACACCCGCTATAATGGTGTAGCCGCTGTTACTTAGCAGCTTCTCCTGTTTTAGGAGCCGGCTGTTCGCCGTGTACGTGCGTGACCTTCTCTTCAACTTTAGTCTCTTTCCCGACTTTTCGTTTCAGATAATAAAGTTTCGCCCGCCTGACATCGCCTTTTTTCATCACTTTGATCTTGTCGATCGAAGGCGTATGGAGCGGGAAAAGCATCTCTACCCCTTCACCGTACGAAACTTTGCGGACCGTGAACGTCTCCGTCAATCCTTCGCCCGAGCGCGCGATAAAGACTCCCTCGAAAGTCTGTATGCGGGCCTTGCCTTCTTCGACGATCTTCATCTGGACGTCGACGGTATCGCCGATATCGAATTCGGGTATATCCTTCTTCAGGAATTTTGCTTCAACCAGTTTGATCATTTTATTCATTGTTTCTCTCCTTTTACTTTTTAAATAAATCAGGCCTGCGCCGGTGAGTCCTCTTCATCGCTTCAGCCTTACGCCATTCTTCTATCTTTTTATGGTCTCCGCTCAAAAGAACCTGCGGCACCTTCATTCCCTTAAATTCGGCCGGCCGCGTATATTGCGGATATTCCAGCATTCCGTTCTCGAATGATTCGAATTTGATAGACTCTTTATCACCCAGCACTCCGGGGATCAACCTGACGACCGCGTCTATAAGGACCATTGCGGGCAATTCCCCGCAGGTCAGGATATAATCGCCTATCGAAATTTCTTCGTCGGCGAGTTCTCTTATCCTCTCGTCGACGCCTTCGTAATGGCCGCAGATGACGATGAGCCGTTTTTCTTTCGCCAATTTCTTCGCTAAACTCTGGCCGAGCGGTTTACCTTGCGGCGTCATCAGAACCACTTTGCCCTTTGCCGAGCTGCTCTTGCCTTTTACCGCCTTGCGTAACTCCTCGAGCGCCTTGAAGACCGGCTCGGTCTTCATCACCATCCCCGCGCCGCCGCCGAACGGTTTATCGTCCGCGCTGCGGTGGGCGTCCGACGTCCAGTCCCGCAGATCGTGCAGCCTTATCTCGGCTAAACCTTTCGCCTGCGCCCGCTTCAGCATCGACTCGCCGAGCACATTCTCAAACATTTTCGGGAATAGCGTCAGGACATCTATGCGCATCTAACTAAGCTTTGACGCCCTGCTTCTTAAGTAAAGTCTTCACGATAGGCGACGGCCTGGCTCCTACCTTGAGCCAATATTCCGCGCGCTCTTTTTTCACCGTAACTACCGCAGGATTGGTCTTCGGGTCGTAGAAACCGAGATACTCGATGGGTTTTCCGTCCCTGGCCCTTGTCTTGTCTATAACCACTATCCTGTGGACCGGTTTTTTCTTCGCGCCCGTCCTGGTCAATCTGATCACTGCTGGCATTGCTTCCTCCTCATTTAACTGAATATGCGTTCTATTTCTCTTTTTCTCTCCAAACATTCGCCCCGAGTTTCCGGAGCTTCTCTTCTATCTTTTCGTACCCCCGGTCAAGATGATATATTCTCTGCACGTCCGTCCTGCCTTTTGCTACAAGCCCCGCAAGGACTAAGGCAGCCGACGCCCTGAGATCCGACGCCATGACCGGCGCGCCGCTCAAATTTTTCACGCCTTTGACTATGGCGCTGGCCCCTTCGAGCAGAATATCGGAGCCCATCCTGTTAAGTTCGCTTATATGTATAAATCTTTCCGGATAAATTTTTTCGGTTATCACGCTTATCCCGTCCGTGACCGCCATCAGGCTCATGAATTGCGCCTGCATATCCGTCGGAAAACCGGGATACGGCAGGGTCGTTATGTCCATCGGGCGCAGTTTCCTCATCCATCGCGCCCTCAACCCTTTTCCGCCCGGCGCAGTCTTTATATCGAGCCCTGCTTCGCTCAATTTATCTATCAGCGCGACCATATGTTCGGGTATGGCGTTCTTAAGCGTAATGTCGCCTCTCGTCACCGCCGCGGCAAGTATATACGTGCCTGCCTCTATGCGGTCCGGGATGACCGAATGTTCCGCGCCGTGCAATTTCTTCACGCCCTCTATCACAAGCGTGTGGGTCGCGACGCCTTTTATCCGCGCGCCCATCTTTATGAGAAAATTCGTCAGGTCCACTACTTCGGGCTCGCATGCCGCGCTCTCGATCACCGTCGTCCCGTTTATCAGGGTCGCGGCCATCATAGTGTTGGCCGTCGCAAGGACGCTCGAGCCGAAATGGCCGCCCAGGTAAACATTGCCGCCGCGCATCTTTTTGCCGTCGGCAAGAATGTATCCGCGCTCGACTTTGATATCGGCGCCCAGCGCTTTCAGGCCTTTGATATGGAGGTCGATCGGCCTAGGGCCTATAATGCAACCGCCCGGGAACGACACTTGCGCCCTGCGCTGTTTTGCCAGGAGCGGCCCCAACACGCAGACCGAAGCGCGCATCGTGCTCACCAGGTCATACGGCGCTATATATTTTTTGTACCCGTGCGGCTCGACGGTAACCGTAGAACCGTCCTGCGCGACCCTGACGCCGAAATTCTTCAGTATCTTCAGCATCGTCGCCATGTCGCGGAGATTCGGGATATTTTTTATCACCGATCTCTCGTCGGACAAGAGCGCCGCCGCGAGTATCGGCAGGCACGCGTTCTTCGCCCCGCTTATCGTAACGGAGCCTTCCAGTTTCCTGCCGCCTTCGATGACTAATTTGTCCATTGAGCGATAATGACCCTGTCTATTCCGTTAAGATCTTTCGCCAGTTCTATTAATTTAAAATCCCCGCGCCCCGCGACGATAATTTCTTTAATTTGCGCGGCCTGGCCGAAACCTATTTCGAATAAAATATGGCCGCCCGATTTTAAATACGACGGCGCGGCTTCGATTATCTTCCTGTAAAAATCGAGCCCGTCATCCCCGCCGTCCAGAGCTATCCTGGGCTCCCTTAAGACTTCTTCCTGCAATGTTTCGAATTCGAATTTCGCTATATACGGCGGATTTGAAACTATTATGTCAAACTTATCATTTATATCGGTAAAAAGATCACTATGAATAAACGTTATCCTGCCGGATACGCCCAACCTGCGGGCGTTGGAACGCGCTACATCGAGCGCTTCTTCCGAAATGTCGGAAGCGACTATTTTACAGTCAGATACGGATTTTGTCAATGCAATTGCTATATTGCCCGAGCCTGTGCAGAGGTCAAGCACCCTAACCCCTGTTTTCTGACTTTTTGCAACTTCTACCGCCTTCTCCACCAAAAGCTCGGTCTCCGGCCTCGGGATAAGGACTTTCTCATTGACTTCGATGTCGAGCCCGCAGAACTCCGTGTGACCGATTATGTATTGGACCGGGGTGAACGGTTCTATTGTCTTCATTTGGCCACAGCCTTTATTCTTAACTTTTTCTCTTCGGCTTTCAGCGCGTTTATCATTTCGTCCAGTTCGCCTTCCAGGACGTCTTCCATGTTATGGACGGTGAATCCTATCCTGTGATCGGTAATGCGCCTGTCCGGGAAATTATACGTCCGTATTTTTTCCGACCTGTCGCCTGAACCGACCTGAGATTTCCGGTCCTGCGACATCTTTTTGTCAAGCTCCGAGCGTCTCTGGTCGTAAAGCCTCGCCCGTAAGACCCTCATCGCCTTTGCTTTATTCTTCAATTGCGAGCGCTCATCCTGGCAGGTTACGACAAGCCCTGTCGGTAAATACGTAAGCCGCACTGCCGAGTCCGTCCTGTTAACGCCCTGCCCTCCCGCGCCGCCCGACCTAAATACGTCGATCTTAAGGTCCTCCGGCCTTATCTCTATTTCGACCTCTTCGGCTTCCGGCAGCACCGCCACCGTCGCGGCCGAAGTGTGGACTCTGCCCGACGCTTCGGTCTCCGGGACTCTCTGGACCCTGTGCGTACCGCTCTCGAATTTAAATACGCCGTAAGCGCCTTTGCCCGAAATGGAAACTATGACTTCCTTATACCCTCCCTTTTCGGTCGTGCTCGAATCTATAAGCTCTACCTTCCAGCCCTTTTTCGCCGCGTACTTGGAATACATGCGCAAAAGGTCGCCGGCGAACAGGCTCGCTTCGAGCCCTCCGGTGCCTGCGCGTATTTCCATTATGATGTCGCGGTCCGAGCCGGATTCTTTTTCCAGGAGCAGCTCCTCGATGCTGGCTTCCACAGCCTTGAGGTCTCCTTCGAGTTTATGCTTCTCCTCTTCGGCCAGGATGAGAAAATCTTTATCGTGGCCGTGAGCCTTCTCGCCCAGGACTTTATTCATATCCGCGAGGTCTTTCGATATCCTGAGATAGTCGTTATGCGCGTTTATGATGGGCGTAAGGCCGGCGAGCTCTTTGGCATAAGCCTGGTACTCCGAAGCATTGCCTATCACCTTGGGGTCGGCCAATAGTTCGTGGAGTTTATCGCAGCGTTTACGCTTCTCTTCTATTACTTTCGCAAAGACCATCTGATTATTTCTTCGCCTTGCCCGTGACTTTGCCTGCGTATCTCTTCGTGAATTTCTCGACGCGGCCTGCCGAGTCGATAAGTTTCTGTTTGCCCGTAAAGAACGGGTGGCACTTAGAACAGATATCGACGTGGATGGTCGGTTTCGTCGAGCGGGTCTGTATGACCTCTCCGCATACGCATGCGATCGTCGCTTCTTTATATACCGGGTGGATTTTATCTTTCATCTTTGTTTCTCCTTTTTTGTTTGGTTATTTCTGGTTCATCGACATTAAGAACTCGGCGTTCGTCTTCGATTTGGACAATTTTTCGATCAGAAGCTGCATCGCTTCGTCGGTATTTAGCTCGTTCAGCACTTTTCTCATCAGCCATATGCGTTTCAGCTCATCCGGGTGGACGAGCAGTTCTTCTTTACGGGTATTGGAACGCTTGATATCGATGGCCGGGTAGATCCTCTTCTGGAAGAGGTTGCGGTCCATCTGCAGTTCCATATTGCCCGTGCCCTTGAACTCTTCGAATATGACTTCGTCCATTCGTGACCCCGTATCGACGAGCGCGGTCGCGATGATCGTGAGCGAGCCGCCTTCCTCGATGTTACGCGCGGCCCCGAAGAATCTCTTCGGCTTCTGCAGTGCGTTCGAGTCGACGCCGCCGGAGAGGATCTTCCCGGAGTGAGGCACGCACGAATTGTACGCGCGCGCAAGGCGTGTGATCGAATCGAGAAGGATGACGACGTCCTTCTTCGCCTCGACGAGCCTCTTGGCTTTCTCCAACACGATCTCGGCTACCTGTATGTGGCGCTCCGACGGTTCATCGAACGTGGAGCTGATGACCTCGCCCTTCACCGAGCGCTGCATATCCGTGACTTCCTCGGGGCGCTCGTCTATGAGCAACACGATCAGCACCGCCTCCGGGTAATTCGTAGTCACCGCGTTCGCGAACTTCTGCAGGAGCACCGTCTTACCGCTGTATGGCGGGGCGACTATGAGGCCGCGCTGCCCTTTGCCGACCGGTGTAAGAAGATCCATCACTCTCATCGACAGCTCGTCCGGTTTCGTCTCTAACAGGAATCTCTCGTCCGGGTAGAGCGGCGTCAGGTTGTCGAACAGCGTCTTATCTTTTGTTTCCTCGGGGTTGCCGAAATTCACCGCCTCGACCTTAAGAAGCGCGAAATACCTCTCGCCCTCTTTAGGCGGGCGTATCTGTCCGCTGACAGTATCACCTGTCCTGAGATTGAACCGCCTTATCTGCGACGGCGATACATATATATCGTCCGGTCCCGGGAGGTAATTGTAGTCGGGGCTTCTCAAGAACCCAAACCCGTCGGGCAATATCTCGAGCACGCCTTCGCCGAATATGAGCCCTTCCTTCTCGGTCTTGGCCTGCAGGATCTTGAATATCAGGTCCTGCTTTTTGAGGCCGCTTATACCGTTCACATTAAGTTCTTTGGCAAGCTTCGTCAGTTCCAGTATGCTCATCGACTTAAGTTCGCCTATT
>JAQUSB010000019.1 GCA_028715345.1 Candidatus Omnitrophota bacterium
GAGCCGCTATCGATGGTTACTGTCGATGAGCTCGGAATATGCGAATCTATTTGCGGAGGATTATTTGGGGCGGAAGACATCGCTACGCCGCCGCCATCGCCCCCTGCCCCATCACCGGTCAAACTGGTGCTGGCAAATCCGTAAATAACCGACCCGCCGTCGGAACCGCCGCCGGTTGAGCCAGAGCCGCTATTTGAACCCGAACCCGAAGAAGGCGCAGCGGCAGGTGAAGAACCAAGTGCCGGGCCGCTGCTGCCGGAACGGGAAGGCGTAAAATTATTGGAACCTGTCAAATCACCGGATGTATCAGGCGGATAAATATTATTACCAAATGAGGAGCCGGGCAAATTATTTTGAGGCTGGGAAAGTATTCCGCTCGAACCTCCGGGAACGGACGGTGAAACAATATCAATATCTTGAACTAACGGTTTTTGGTATGCTTCAGCTATTAAAGGTTTGTTTTCGGGTATAGTAAGGACTATCTCCTTGTCCCTCATAGAAACGAGAGAAAGGATAGCGATTATCGAAAATATCCAGAACTTAAGTTTTCGCATCGTCCCCATCCCCTTTTAAAACGCCTAAAACAAAAAAACAGGTTATTTGTATTCACAATCTATAATTTTAGTAAAATCCTTACTCTTCTTATAAATCTCCCCGGTACTAAATTCTGCTTCTATCGTATATTTTTTACCTTTAATAAGTCTGCTGGTATCTATATTCACACCATAGGAATGCTTTCTACCAGAAAATATAACAGCAGTATAAGGTACTATCACCTCCTGATTAATGGTACCATCATTATTTTTAATAACTACTTTACCTACTGGCCTTATATGAACATTTCCTTTGTTTTGAATTGTAACTCCAAGGGCAGACCCATTAATTTGCATATCTGTTATTACCGGATCCAAAATCTCTGTGCCCTCTATTCCAACGTAAAGAGCAATTCCAAACCTACTCGTAATATTCATTTCTCCCTTGCTAGGGATAAGTCCTGAAAAAAATATCTGCGCTATAAGCTCACCCTTTACCCCCTCTGGAACTCTAATACGATAACCAATATTTTTGGCCTTGGCTGGCTCAAGCACCAATTCCGTGTCGTCCATAATAAGCCATTGTTTAATGCTTATAGGACTACTACCGGTCCTTAGCTTGAGCCAGTCCTCGACCTCTACTTTTACAACAACGGTTTCTGCTTCGCTATGGCCAACCGTAAGCGAACCGGTCTTCTCGACCCCCGGAGTCGCCTCCACCTCTACAACGGTGGGCTTAACCCCTATACCCGCTAACAAGTTGTCCACACAGAGAATGTTCGCGCATAAAAGCAAGGCGACTATAAACACTCTCTGCATTACTTTACTAAGCATGGCCGTTTTCCTTTTCTTCACAAATGTGAAGTTATGCTGCTATTACTCGTGATACAAATCCAACCCGATATTAGTCGAGTAGGTGCCAGCCGACGCACCGCCACCTGCGGCAATATAAACATACGCAGGAGAGGTAGCCGCTCTATGTATCGTGTTATTAACGGCGCCAGGATAAACCGTAGGCGTATCTGTACCCGGAGGCGGAACTTTCCACCATCCAGAGGTACCAGCAACTGCTGAATCATAATACGGAAACGCGCTCAAATTAGAATACGTAGGCGATCCGTACGCGATGTCACAGTAGCCACCCGCAAATGCAGTTGCCCAGCTCTCATTAAGGTCTGTAGAAGAGGGGTCATCCAGATCATTCTTATCTTTCATGACCGCCCAGTCAGTTACCTTATTTTTAGCCGCTTCCGCAACTGGATCTGCAATTGGATACATTGAAGGCGTCCTTACGTTAGGTACGCCGTTCACATCCAATGTAAGGGTTACCGGTGTTGTTGGAGCATCAAAGACGCACCAATACAGCGGTATTCTATCCTTACCGTCAGACTTCAATAGCCCCGCTTTTCCATAAGGAAGATTTGCCTCAACAGCAGTCGTGTTATTTGTGTATATGTCAATCTTCCACAGCGTTTCATTAGACGAGTAAGCAACTTCGATATACGCCGGAGCGTTTGTAACAGTCCCCGTCAGAGTGCCAAATGCAATCGTCTTGGCAGGAACAGTAACATCGCCCGCTAGGGTCTTAGTCGCTATAGAGAATGTCTCGCTAAGGGTTATTGACGCCGTCGCAGCAACTTGGTCCGTCACTGCATATGCAGGACACGCAATACTAGCCACAAATGCTAAAATCATAATAAAGCTTATGATTTTTTTTGTCATTTTTTTCACCTCCTTTTCTTTTGAATTTAAAAACTGCGTAACAACCTTTGTTAACGCATTTAAAAAGCTTCCCATTTTTCCCTCCTTTTCTTTTTGATACTAAAAATATATCATAGTATATACAAATGTCAATAATTTATATGTAGCTTTTTTATGACTTAACAAAGCTACCTTTTTAGCTTTGTAAACTAAATTAAACTTTAGATATTTTAGATTAAACTCCGTCGAGAGAAAAGGGCGCAGGCCCGCCGTAAGCGCCCATATCGTTTCGTGAGCCATCTTTATCAACGTATATTGGATCCGGGTCTCCGGTATTTATACACGGAGAATTCCATTTTAAATGGTAGTCATCGTTATATGGGTCATCATCACCATCACTAGCGGCAACAAACAAAGGATCTTCCGAAATTGAGCCTACGCCTGGCACGCAATAGGAATAACCCGAACCACCGTAAGCTGGGAGCACATTGTTGTATGTCAATAGAGGACTTAATGATGGGTCGGCGCAGGTAACGATACACGACTTAATTATATTGTTAGCTACTTTTACACGATAGGAACCGATATAAAATTCATTACCATAAATAGTGTTATTAGTAAAAATGGCATCATCCGCACGGCAAAGAATACCACCGGCCCCTTGATTTGGATACCACCCACCGCACGTATAATTATTAGCTATGATATTGTTCGACACTGTAACATTCGTACCGCCTATAACCAACCCTCCTCCCCACTCATTAGCCCTGTTTTTATATATTAAATTATTTCGGATTACAAGACCATCCGCATGGGCACTAACACCTCCTCCGCTGGGCCATCCATGGTTTTCGATTATAGCATTATCACAAACGAGTATATTAGCGCCTCCGCTAACCTTCAGACCACCAATACCGCCAGGCCAGGTTACGCCCTCATTTTGTTTTATAGTATTATTAGAGATTATTACATTGCTCGTATCGTTAATTTCCATACCTCCAAAACCAATTAAATTTTTAACAATAGTATTTTTTATAACCAACCCCACGCTATTGCTTACCAAAATCCCTGATGAGCCTACATTTGGATCGTCATGCCCTGTAATTACTATACTATCCACGACTACATCTCTCGAGTTATTTATTGCCAAGGAGTAATCACCCACGGTATTATCTATAACCGTATTTACCGCTGTATTGACGGGGTTATTACGATCGCCGATAATTCCTTTTAATGTTATGTTCAGCTTTGCCAATATCTGCGTTTTCCCTAAATATTGCCCCGGCGCAATATTAACAATGATATTGCTACCTCCTACATCAATAGCCTTCTGTATCGCACTAAATGGATGTGTCTGAGATCCATCCTGATTCGTATCTGCAGAATTTGCGGCATCGACATATAGCGTAGTCGGCTCCGGCAATCCTTCATCGTTGAAAACTTTAGCTGTTGCCGCTTTTATCCTGTTATTACTCATAAACTTGGCCCACGGTAAACCGGTCCTGTAGTTTTCTATCATCAGAACTTCCGGCCCTACATCGATGCCGAGATAATTGCTATCGAATTCGCCTTCGCTATTGAATGAGTCGCGAGGACCGTAAGGCCCCCAAAGATTATTGTAGTAAGTATCGTAATAGAATTTCAGCGCTTTGAAAGACAGATTATCTGCTAGATTTTCGTCGGGCGCCGTTCTCATAAAAGGCATAGAACTTATAGCCCCGTAAGGCGCTATTGTACCATCGTGGATCGGTGTGCCGTTATTAACTTCGCACGGTGCGGCACCTATTGAGCCTGCGTACCCGCCGGCCGGATATTCACACGCGGTGATACCCCAACTGTCGGGACCGTATGAGGAATAGTTCGCGGCTTGATCTATGCAGAACTGCCTGTTCGCATTGGCCGCGGCCACTGAATTGGCCCACCAGTCGACAGAGCCTACAGGCGAAAGCGACAGCAGGGGATTGTCTTTCCCTAACTTTTCGAAATCAAAATAACAGTGAGCGAATATGTAGGTAAACAGAGAACTAAAATACGAGTTAACTACTTTGTGACTACCATAGGCCCTTACCGTCCTGGGCTGACTATACACAGCGGCAAGGAAATCCTTGTTTTCAGGGTCCGAACCCAATGCCATAAGAGATACTATCAGCGCCTCATCGCCCGGCCGATCCCATGTGGCAGATAATAATGTACCACCGACAGAATACCCGTGAGAAAACTGTTTTTTGGACGGAACAAAGAAATATCCCCAGTTAAGCTTACTGTAAATCTGTTCAACCTTAGTTTTTACTTCACCGCCGAAATACTCCCCTGCCGTAACCGCGCCCGCCAAAAATAGCGCCATATCTACCGTCGAAATCTCGGATGAGCCATAACACGCACCCGATGCATTTATAAAATGGCACAAAAATCCTGCAACGCCGTATTGATTGCATACCGATTCCTGTAAATTCTGTATCCGTATGCACTCGTCCAGAATCTTATTCACCCGCGCTCTCGCCAGTTCCGGTGTAACCGTCCACGCGGCAGTAGTCCCGTAACGCTCCGCCATTACACATAGCGAAGCAAGGCCGAATCCCGTGGCGGCAATGCTCGAAAACTCTTTATGGTTGCCGTCTTTTACGAAACCGTTCGGCAGGATTTCATTATAGAAGTAAAGCGCCGCTTTTGCCTGCGTATCGTCGAGAAGTTGTTCGTCGGGGCTCAACAATACCTTAAGAGAAAATGTTTTTACAGCGGAGAACATGTTGCTGTCTGTAACCTTTACCGTAAAATCATAAGTCCCTGTCTTTGTCGGTGTACCCGATATCGTACCAAATACACTATCGATAGTAAGCCCGTCAGGCAGATTCCCGCTTTCGACAGACCACATATGAGGCGACGTCCCGTTACTGACAACCAGATATGCGGAATATTCTTCATTTACGGTGCTGTCGGGAAGGCTGCCGGTATTTATTTCCGGCAGATTGGCAGTCACCTGGATGAGGTTGGACTTCAAGCCTGTATTTGAACCGCCCGGACCTGTAGCGGTCAGGCTGACAGTGTAATATTTCTCAGTCGGCATAGAGGCAAGATTCGATTCGAGCACCTTTACGTAATCCCACCAACCTTCTGTATTCCATGTCTCAGGGCCCGTCCCGCCGCAGAAGCTACCGAATGCCATGGAAGGAACATAAGAACCGAGCGTCAGAGATGCAACATCGGCCGTGATCTCTTTTGTCCCATCGATATAAACATTCACTATCCCGTTTTTCGCGACCATCCTGTAAGTGTGGTAATCCGATGTTGTATCTAAATAACTCATTCCTATATATTCCGCGCCCACCGCTATGCCCACTGCTCCCGGCATAAAATCGAGCCGCCAGTAATAGCTATCGTCAAAAACACTGATACCCATACCGCCATACGTAACAGGGGCACTAAACGTGCCCAGCCTAAACCTTGTCTCGATCGTATAACCATCCGCCGCTTTAAAGCCAGGCGTTCGCGAATAATTGAGCCCGCCCTCGACAAAACCGGATCTCATGTAAAGTACGCCGTCCTGCAGTCCTTCCGTGTAATTATTACCGACGGAATATTTTGACCATCCGGAATTATGAGGAAGCGCAACAGTGTTATAATTGACACTCCATCCACTCAACTCATATATATGAGCCGGATTCTGTAAATCGCTCGTCTGCCCGTCGCCAAAATCCCAATTATAAGAGGTGGCATTTCCTGTCGTTTTATCGGCGAACTGAACGGTAAGCGGAGACTGGCCGGTAACCGGGGTTACCGTAAAATCAGCGACCGGCGGGAAATGCATATTTACCGCGATAGACACCGTGCTTGCATTGCCGGCAGCGTCGGTTTCGGTTATCGTCAGAGTATTCGCCCCTTCGACAAGCGTAAAGTCTTTCGTATTCGCCGCCCCGTCTACTATATAGTTCACGGTTAACGCCGCCTCATTTAACGTAGCGCCGTCGGCCGGGCTCGTTATGACTATATCCGGAGGCGTTGTATCAAGGGTTATTGAATCGGAATAAGCGCCCGACCAGTTACCGGCATTATCCGAGAATTTAACGTATACGGTCTTTGCCCCGTCGCCCGGCGTTAACGTCCAGGATTTAATCTTGTTATAAGTCTCGGGATCGCTCCAGGCGGTGTTATCGTCCGAAAATTTCATCTGGGCCAGGCCTGTTCCGCCCTGATCGTCTTCTGCGGATAAATTCAATGTAACGGCTGTGGATACGCTATACTGCGAGTTGTTATTGATCGTAAGGCTGCCGGCAGGAGGTATTGTATCGGCTACTATCTCCAACGCCCCCTTCTGCGTCCACCCAGCGCTGGCCGTGCTGTCGCGCACAAGCATATACGCATTTTTTACACCGGTAAACGTAGATTTAAACGTGATGTTCCAATTCACCGCGAGAGTCGTCCCTGATCCGGATGTGGTGGTTTTCGAGCAGTCGACCTTGACGTAGGAATTCTCGAGTATAGCAGAGGAGCCCGGCGCGGCGGTCATCCAGCTATTTGTATCGCTCAAGAGATAAATCTTATCGCGGGACCGGTCGTAATAACCGTAGAAGCCTTTTGTAGACAATGATGCATTGATTAAAAGGTAGGCAGTCCTTATATCGGAGTAACCGGCCGGGTCCGCGTAAGTAGCGGTGAAGTTATAAGCGGTATTCGGCCTGAACGTTCCCGACGAAGGAGATATCCCGACGATTTCAGGGGAGCTGTTTATCCGCCACGTCCCTTTCTGCGTCCACCCGGCGCTGGTAAAGCTATCCGATACGCTCATATATACTTTTTTCGACCCGGTAAACTTAGATTTAAACGTGATGTTCCAATTCACCGCGAGAGTCGTCCCTGACCTGGATATGGCGGTCTTCGAGCAGTCGACCTTTACGTAGGAATTTTCGAGTATCGTAGAGGAGCCCGGCGTAGCGGTAAGTATTCTATTGTTGTCGCCCCAGAAATAGATCCTGTTAGAGGGTCGGCTATAGTAAGCATAGAAACCCTTTGTGGGTGTTAGGGATGAATTGACTATAAGATAAGCGTTTCTTATATCCGAATAACCATCGAGGTCTTTATAAGTAGCGGTGAAGTTATAAGCGGTATTCGGCTTGAATGTTCCCGACGAAGGAGATATCCCGACGATTTCAGGGGAGCTGTTTATCCGCCACGTCCCTTTCTGCGTCCACCCAGTGCTGATAGAGTTATCCGATACGTTCATATATACCTTTTTCGATCCGGTAAACGTAGATTTAAACGTGATGTTCCAATTCACCGCGAGAGTAGTCCCTGACCTGGATATGGTGGTCTTCGAGCAGTCGACCTTGATGTAGGAATTTTCGAGTATCGTAGAAGATCCGGGGATAGCGGTAATTATTTTATTGTTATCGCCCCAGAAATAGACCCTATTAGAGGGCCTGCTATAGTAAGCATAGAAACCCTTCACAGGCGTCAGGGATGAATTGACAAGAAGATAGGCGTTTTTTATGTTGGAGTAACCGTCTGAGTCTTTATAAGTAGCGGTGAAGTTATAAGCGGTATTCGGCTTGAACGTTCCTGACGAAGGAGATATCCCGATGATTTCAGGGGAGCTGTTTGCCCAGGAATTCGTAAAAGGAATTATCGAAAAGAAAAACGCCAACAAGACTATGCGTTTCACAAGCCCCTCCGGTGGTTTTGTCAAGCATCGATTTGTTGTAAAAAATTATACTATATTTTCAGGATTTGTCAAGTCAAATAAACTAACTATTTCCTATTTAATATTCAATGCCGCGCCTGGCGTTGATGCCCCGCTTATAGGGATGCCTTATCTCGCGCATCTCGGTAACAAGATCGGCCATTTTTTTAATAGACGCCGGGCAATCCCTGCCCGTCAAAACCAATTCTACGGACTTCGGTCTGCGTTTTATAACATCTATTACATCTTTAATTTTTATCAGTTTCAGTTTCATCGCGACATTTACCTCATCGAGAATAACGAGATCGAATTTTCCGGAAAAAATATCTCCTTTCGCCTTCTTGAGTCCCCGCCTTGCGCATTCGATATCCGAGGTATCCGGCCGCCCTTTGATGAAACATTTACTGCCGCACTGGCTTACCTTAATATTGCCGAGCCTGCGCAGCGCTTTTATTTCGCAGTATTCCCCGCTCTTGGCGAACTGCTGGATCGAGACCTTTAATCCCGCGCCGCTCGCTCTCAAGGCAAGCCCGAGCGCGGCCGTCGTCTTACCCTTGCCGGAGCCTGTGTAAACCTGGACCAACCCCAATTTAAGGCCGCGCATCATTTGTCCCGCCACAATTTGACCATGAACACCATGAACCGTAAAGTGTCCACGATCGGGTTTATTTTGCTCTTCTCGTCTTTATAAATGGTCTTTATCGGCACTGAGCCGACCCTGAATCCTTTACGGCACGCCTTTATTATAAGCTCGGACTCTATTTCGAAATTCGACGACTTCAGTTCGACTGTTTCCAGCACCTTCCTCTTTATAAGCCTGTAACCGCATTGAGTGTCGGGTATTTCCTGGCCGCATATTCTGGAAACGATCCATGACATGAAGCGATTGGTCGCGCGGCGGATAAAAGGCATACCTTTGGTATCAAGCATCCTATTGCCTATTACCAGGTCGGCATTTCCGTCCTGCGCTTTTTTAATAAAGTCCGGGATACTGATAACTTCGTGCTGAGCGTCGCCGTCTATTATTATGGCCGCTTCGAATTTACCATTCAGCACGTGTTTGAAGCCTTCTCTTAAAGAGGCGCCCTTACCTTTATTCGTTTCGTGCCTCACCACTACGGCGCCCGCCTTGCGGGCTATGGCCGCCGTATCGTCGGACGACCCGTCATCTATCACGTAGGCCGCCAAACCGAGCCCGATGACATCTTTGACTATACCGCCTATCGTCCTGGCTTCGTTATACGAGGGTATCAGGACGCAAGTTTTATTCATCTTTGCTCCACATATCCTTGAACACATACCATTGTGTCGGGTATTTCTTTACGTACGATTCTATTATCGACGCGCATTTCCTGCCGAGCTCCGGGACCGCCTCGTCTTCTTTCTTCGCGCTATCCGCGCGTATCGGCTCTTCGAATGTCATAAGGAATGTGTCGTCGGGCTGCCTGACTATTAAAGTAGGAATTATCGGAGCGCCCAGCCTGTAGCTGAATACGGCAGGGCCTTTGGGAAACAAGGTCTTCCTGCCGAAAAAATCGAACCTAAGGCCGTTCTTGGTAAAATCCCTGTCGCCCAGCAGGGCCAATACCCGGTTAGACGCAAGCAATTTATAGCATGCCTTTAAGGACGTCCCCATCTCTATGGGCATCAACTTGCCCGTCAACCTGCGTTTATTAAAAAATTCTTTTATCTTCTTATTTTTATGCGAAAGGACTACCGCGCTGGCCGGATAGCCTATCAATGAAACGACCGAGCCGCCCAATTCCCAGTTGCCGATATGGGCCGACAGCAAAATAGCGCCTTTGCCTTCCGCAAGCACACTGTCTAAATGGCGGGCGCCTTCCACCTTTACGAATCTCTTCACATATTCTTCGTCTACCTTCTCGGACCTGAAGAAATCTACTAAGTATTTGGCAAAATTCCTGTATAGCTCTCGCGCCATCCGCCGCAGATCGCCGGGAGGCGTGCCCGGGCCCGATATGGTCTTGAGGTTATCGATAACATTCCTGCGGTCTTTTGCACAGAATAGGCAGCATATGTCGGCGGCAGCACATGCCAGCCTGTAGGAAAACTTCAAGGGAAGCAGGTTCACAAGAAAATAGCCTATCCTGTATAGGATGTACAATATCACTTTGCCGCCATCGCCTCCAATACCGACTCCGCTATCCTAACCGAGCTGTCGGGCCTGGACAGCGAACGCGCCTTATCGCTCATCAATTTCAGTTTATTCCTGTTATCCAGGAGCTCTTTTAATAATACAGTTACATCTTCCGGGAGCTCGGCCTTTACGGCAACACCTTCCTTCAGGAGAAACTTTGTATTCATGGACTCCTGCCCGGGAAGCGGGTTGACTATGAGCATAGGCAGGCCTTCGGCCAGAGCCTCGGCGGTAGTTATGCCTCCGGGTTTTGTAAGTATTATGTCCGACACACGCATAAGTTCGTCGATATTACCGGCGTACGCCAGGACCATAGTCTTCTTCTGGTAGCGCCTGGGTTTGAGCCATTTGTACAATTTTTTATTCGTGCCGCAGGCGATTATAAGCTGGATATCTAAGCATGAACGGTCGAGAAGGCGCACCATATCTTTTATCGGGCCAAGCCCTTGAGTGCCTCCCATAAGAAGGACGCACGGCTTATTTTTATCCAGCCCCAGCTTTTCGCGAAGCGCGGCGCGGTCCGACGTATCCCGGAATTTGGGGTCTATGGGTATACCGTAATCTTTTATCTTCGCCGGTTCGATGCCGTCCGCTATGAGCTTATCGCCAGTTTCTTTCGACGGCACTATGTACTGGTCGACGTTATTATATATCCAATACGAATGCGGCGCGTAATCTGTCAGGACGCCGAATATCGGCAGGTCCAGACCGAACGTCTTTTTGTGGTCGGCCACCATGCCGCATGGGAAGGCCTGGGTGCAGACGACGGCGTCAGGCCTGAACTCCTCGAAGAGCGTCTTCATTTTATCCTTATTGAATTTATGGATCATCGCCCGGAGAGCTTGTGTCTGTTTAAGGACCTTGGGGTTGTCATAGAGATAGTCCCATACCTCCGGCGTCCTTTTAACGACGCTCATATACGCCCTGTTAATGACCCTCTCGAGGATGGGGTTCGTGTAATTGAAAGAATTGATATTAAAGGTTTCGATGGCCGGTTCGAGATCATGCAGCGCCTTTTCTATGGCGCGCGACGCGCAATGATGGCCCGAATGTTCCGATATGAATAATAAGAGGACTCTCTTCCCCATCTTTACTCTATCCTCGCCAGTATCTGGCCCACCTTGACCTCATCGCCTTCGCTTACGAGGGTCTCTTTCAACGTTCCTGTCGCGGGGGCAGGCAGATTGAATGTCGCCTTGTCGGTCACGAGCTCCACCAGGTCTTCGCCTTCTTTTACGGCCTCGCCGGCAGAATGGTGCCAGTACGAGACATTTGCCTTATCGACGCCTTCCGCTATCAACGGTAACTTAACTTCTGTCATAACGCACCGTACCCTTTCTTGCATTTTTGTACGCCGTTTCGGCTAAATACGAACTTCTCACGAACGGTCCGGCGGCAACATGCTTAAGACCTGTCCTGAGCGCCGCCTCTTTGTATCTTTCGAATTCCTGCGGCGTTACATATTTCGCGACCGGGGCATTGTCCGGCCCGGGGCTCAAATACTGCCCGATAGTCAAAATGTCGCATCCGGTCCCTGCAATATCTTTTATTGTCCGCAGGACGCTGACCTCATCCTCGCCCAGGCCGACCATTATGGATGCTTTGGTCAATTGCGAAGGTTTTATCTTTTTGACATATTTCAATAATTTTAATGAGCGGCCATAATCCGCGCCCGGCCTTACGCGGCTGTACAAACTTTCGACCGTTTCGATATTATGAGCAAAAACATCTGCCCCTGCCTCGGCCACCGTCCCGACCGAGCGTTCGTCGCCCTTGAAGTCCGGCGTCAGGACTTCGACTTTTATTTTATCCGAATAACTTTTAACAACGCGGATAGTCGCGGCAAATTGCCCCGCCCCGCCGTCTGCGAGGTCGTCACGCGTTACGGATGTAAGCACTACGTAACGCAGGCCCAGCTTTTTTACCGCGCTCAATATGCGTTCCGGCTCGGACGGATCCGGCGGATCGTACGGCAGGTTTAAACCTGCGCTGCTATTGCCGCAATTGCAAAATGCGCATGAGCGGGTGCATTTCTCCCCGAGAAGCAGGAACGTCGCCTGGCTATTTGCAAAGCACTCGTTCTGGTTCGGGCAGACACTCGACGCGCAAACCGTATTTATCCCGCCTTCCGACAATATCTTACGCGTATCGGCAAGCGCGCCATTGTAAATGAGCCGTTTTTTAAGCCAGGACGGCCTCTCTATCAATTGTCCGGTTCTCATCAAGGCCTAAAATATCCTTCAGGTGCGTTAAGAGGCGCCGCTTCGCCTCGTCCATCTTTATCGGCTGCCCCTTTATTCTCGCAAGTGAGGCCATCTCGACATCGTCCATACCGCACGGGTTTATCATCGAAAAGAAACTGAGGTCGCAATTCACATTTACGCTCAAGCCGTGGAACGTCACCCAGTTGCTGGCGCCTATGCCTACGGATGCTATCTTCCTGCCTGATACCCAGACGCCGGTCTTGCCTTTTATCCTTTCAGCGCAAACGGCGTAATCGCCCAGGAAACGTATCGCCGCTTCCTCGAGGTCCCGCAAGTAGCTGTGCAGGTCCCGCGCGGGATCTTTCAGGCTGATCACAGGATATGCGACGATCTGCCCGGGGCCGTGGAATGTGACATCTCCGCCCCTGTCGACCCGCAGGACCTTTAAGCTTCCGGCAAAGAGCATATCATTCGGAACGAGGACATTATTCTCATCGCCCACCCTGCCTATCGTGAATACTTCGTTATGTTCGGCGATGATAAGGCTGTCTTCTATCTCGCCCAGCCGCCGCTTCCTGACAAGGTCTTTCTGTATCCTGTAACACTCTTCGTAATCTATCAGTCCCAGATCCAGTATCATTTTTATAGCCCGTGTATAGGCGTGCCGCAAAAAACATGCGCGGCTTCCTGCAATATTTCGGACAATGTCGGATGGCCGTGTACCGCGCGGCTCCATTCTTCGATCGTCAGACCTGCGGTCTTCGCGAGCACGGCTTCGGCTATAAGCTCGCAGGCGAGCGCGCCGAACATCTCGACACCGAGTATCTTGCCGTCTTTATCGCCGATGATCTTGGCAAAGCCTTCGCTCTTGCCCATAATATAAGCCTTGCCGCTTCCCATGTACGGAAATTTTGCTATTCGCGCATCCGGATATTTCGCCTTAGCCTCTTCTTCGCAGATGCCGACGCTCGCTATCTCCGGCTCCGTCCATATGCAGCTCGGCACATTAGAATAATCCGGCTTTCTCGCTTTGCCCAGTATATTATCGATGGCTACGATCCCGTCATACGATGCCTTGTGCGCAAGAAGCGGGCCATTAATGCAGTCGCCTATCGCGAAAATATTCTTCGCCCCCGTTCTTAAGTGCTCGTCTACGACGATCCTGCCCTTATCGAGCGCTATGCCGGCCGCTTTCATGTCGCCCAGGCCGTCGGCTTCGGGCCTGCGCCCTACTGAGACAAGCACTTTTTCGCATTCGATGGACGTGCCGCCCGACACAGAGACCTTGAGCGCGCCGTCTTTAGTGACCGTCTCCGCGCTTGAGGAAGTAAAAATATCGATGCCGCGCTTTTTGAAACTCATCTCGAGTTTTTTCGATGCCTCTCTGGACTGAGTGGGGATCAGCCTGTCGGTGAATTCGACTATGATCACTTTTGATCCCAGGGTATTATACAGGCTGGCGAATTCGCATCCTATCACTCCGCCCCCTATTATGACGAGGCTTTTCGGGAGAGTTTTGATATCCAGGATACCGTCGCTCGAAAGCACATCTGCCTCATCTATCTTTACATTGGGAAGGTTCGCGGGCCGGGACCCGGCTGCGATTATGATATTTTTCGCGGTGATCGTCCCTGCGCCTTCTATCTTTATGGCGTCCGGGCCCGATATTTCCGCGCGGCCGCGGATAAGTTCTATTTTATTCCCGCGGAAGAGAGTCTCTATACCGGCCCTCAGGCGCAGGACGGCCTCGTCTTTTCTGGAAGCCATCTTCGCGAAATCGATATTATAGCCGGATACGTCTATGCCGTATTCGGAAGAACTTTTTATTTCAGATAAAATTGAGGCCGAATTCAGGAATGATTTTGTGGGGATACAGCCCCTGTTAAGGCATGTGCCGCCGACTAAACCTTTTTCGATCACGCACGTCTTCAGCTTATGCCGTGCGGCGTAAATGGCGGCTACATAACCGCCGGGACCGGAACCGATGATGGCGATGTCGTAATTCGTCATAAAATATCGATCGAGCTTTTTATCGCTTCCGCGGATCTGCGGAAAGCAATATCCTCCTCTTGCGACAACTCTAATTCTACTATTTTCTCTATCCCGTTTTTGCCGATCTTACAAGGCACTCCTATGGCGATATTTTTCAAGCCGTACTCGCCGTCCAGGCACGCCGATGCGACGACCGTCTCTTTCTTGTCTGCGAGGATGGCGCCTATCATTTTAAAAACAGCGGCGCTCGGAGAATAGTAAGCGCTGCCGGAACCCAATAGTTTAATGATCTCCGCCCCGCGCTCACGGGTCCTTTTTACGATCTCATCTATCCTGTTTTTCGGCATCAATTCGCGGATGGGCTTACCTGAAACGGAAGTTTTGGACAGAATGGGCACCATCGTATCGCCATGACTGCCCAGCATGTACGTTTGGACGGATGAGCGGGGAACTTTTAATTCGGATGATATAAGGTATATAAATCGAGAGGCGTCGAGGAGGCCCGCCATGCCGAATACTTTTTCGCGTTTGAAGCCGGTGGTCTTATAAGCGAGGTAGGTCATCGAATCGAGCGGATTCGTAACTACTATTACTATGGAATCGGGCGCGTATTTTTTTATGTTCTCAGAGACACTTTTGACGACCTGCGAATTTTTCGCGATCAGGTCTTCGCGTGTCATGCCGGGCTTTCTCGCAAAACCGGCAGTCACCACCACTATGCCGGAGGAGGCTATATTCTTATAGTCATCCGTACCGATAACAGTCATTTCATGCCCCGTTATCGGAGAAGCGTCCGAAAGATCCAGGGATTTGCCTATCGCCATGTTTTTGGCGATATCGAGGAGAACTACGTCGGCCAGGCCGGACTCAAGCACTCTTTGAGCAAGTGTTGCGCCCACCATCCCGGCGCCTATTATCGAGACTTTAGGATAGGCCTGCGTCATTTTTTCAGCTTTTCGATTATTGCGTCCGCCATCTGGCTTGTGCCGACAGCCGTGGGATCATTCCTGTTTTCCTTGAGGTCGTATGTGACAGCTTTGCCTTCCGCTATGACCGCGGCTACCGCTTTTTCTAACCTGTCCGCGTTCTTGGCTTCGCCCATATACCTGAGCATCATCACGCACGACAGTATTATCGCGACAGGGTTGACTTTATTTAAACCCGTATATTTCGGGGCGCTGCCGTGTGTCGGCTCGAACAAGGCTGCGTCAGCGCCTATATTACCGCCCGGCGCTACTCCGAGGCCGCCTATGAGCCCCGCGCAAAGGTCCGATAGGATGTCGCCGTAAAGGTTAGGAAGCACCAGCACATCGTAATCTTCGGGCTTCTGGACGAGCTGCATGCACATATTGTCGACTATGCGGTCCTCGAACGCTATTTTACCCTCGTAGGACTTCGCGACTTCGCGCGCCACTTCCAGGAACAGCCCGTCCGTGAATTTCATTATATTGGCTTTGTGGACGGCGGTGACCTTCTTGCGGTTATTTTTAACGGCGTAGTCGAAAGCGAATTTCACTATCCTTTTTGAGCCCTCCACGGAGATCGGTTTTATACTGATAGCGGAATCCGGGCGTATCTTTTTCTTGCCTAAGGTTTCGAGTAGTTCTATCAGGGTTTTTACGTCCTTCGTCCCTTTTTGGAATTCGATACCGGCGTAAAGGTCTTCGGTATTTTCGCGAACGATCACGAGGTCTATATCTTTATATTTCGAACGGACGCCTTTATAGCTTTTGCAGGGGCGCAGGCACGCGTACAGGTCGAGCCTTTTCCTGAGCTCGACATTTACGCTGCGAAAACCCGTTCCTACGGGTGTCGTGATCGGGCCTTTGAGGGCGATCTTGTTTTTAGCTATGGATTCGACTACATTTTCCGGGAGCGGCGTCTTGTATTTTTCCAGCGCGGCGGTGCCTGCTTCGACGACATCCCAGGCTATATCTACCCCCGTTGCCGCCACGCACCTTTTCGCGGCTTCCGCAAGCTCCGGGCCTGTCCCGTCGCCGGGTATAAGAGTTACGCGGTACTTACTCAAAAGCTGAACCCTCCGTGCTTTTTAAAATGTCCGACGACCCCGCCGTCCCCCAGCAAAGTTTTCATAACGGCCGGGACGGGTTTTGTGTCGAATACGAGCCCCTTAGCCTTATCTTTCAGTTTTCCCTTCTCGATATCGAGCTCAAGCTCATCGCCGTCATCGATAAAATCCGTGTCGCATTCCACGAGAAGCAGGCCTATATTAAAAGCGTTCCTGTAGAATATCCTGGCAAAACTCTTGGCGGCTACGGCGTGAAATCCGGCCTGCTTTAAAGCCTGCGGCGCCTGCTCACGCGACGAACCGCACCCGAAATTCTCTCCCGCGACCAGTATGTCGCCTTTGGTCACGCGCGCGGCGAAATCGGGATCGATATCCTGGAATATGTATTTGGCAAGCTCTTTAGGGTCTTGTATCTTAAATTTATACCGCCCGGAAATCACATAATCGGTATTGATATTGTCCTTAACTTTTAATCTTCTGGCAAAATGTTTCATAGTTTTTTCTTATACTCCCTTGGATCCGATATTCTTCCCGTCAACGCCGAAGCGGCCACGGTCGCCGGCGAGGCAAGATATATGAACGAGTTAGGATTGCCCATCCTGCCCTTGAAATTCCTGTTCGCGGTCGAGATCGCCACCTCGCCGTCCGCGAGGACGCCGTTGTGCGTGCCCACGCACGGCCCGCAGCCCGGCCCTACGACAGTGCAGCCCGACTTCACGAATGTTTCGATCAATCCCTGCTTCGCGGCCGCAAGGAATATCTCTCTCGACGCGGGCGCTATGATGAACTTCACGTCCGGATGGATGGTCTTCCCTTTCAGGATCCTGGCGGCAGCTTCCAGGTCCTCGAGCCTGCCGTTCGTGCACGTACCGACGTATGCCTGGTCGATCTTTATATCGGCGAGCGCGGTGACGTCGCTCACGTTATCTACGGCGTGAGGCTTCGCTACCTGCGGGACGAGCTTCGATACGTCATAAACTTTAGACGCAACGTATTTCGCGTTTATATCAGCCGCTACCGGCTTTGGAGTTTTCGTCGAGCGCTCAGCCACCCATTTGAGCACTTTTTCGTCGGCTTCCATCAAACCTACCTTGGCGCCCATTTCCACGGCCATGTTCGATATCGTAAGCCGCGCGTCCACGCTCATGGCCGAGATCGCCTCTCCGTAAAATTCGACCGACTTATAAGTAGCGCCGTTCGAGCCTATGTCTTTTATGATATGGAGTATCACGTCTTTCGAATAGACGCCTTTCGGCAGTTTTCCTTTGACGGTGACCCTTATGGTCTCCGGCACCCTGAACCAATTCTTGCCGCTGGCAAGCGTTATGGCAAGGTCGGTCGAGCCGACGCCTGTCGAGAATACGTTTATCGCGCCGTAAGTGCAGGTATGCGAATCCGCGCCCAAAACGAGGTCGCCGCAGACGACGTGCCCTTTCTGCGGGACGAGCTGGTGGCAGACGCCGCATCCGATATCGTACATCCCGACATCGAGCGATTTGGCGAAATTGCGCATCTTCTTGTGTATCTCGGAAACTCCGATATTCGGGCTCGGCGCGCTATGGTCTATTATCATGTAAAATTTCGACTTATCGAAAGCTTTTTTGACGCCGAGTTTTTTGAAGCTGTCGATTATTATCGAACTTGTGCCGTCCTGGCCGAAACAGAAATCGACGTCGCATATCGCTATGTCGCCCGCCTTCAGGTCCCTGCCGGCATGATTTGACAAGATCTTTTCAGCTATAGTCTTACCCATTTTTCTTAACCCATTCTCCTATTCTGTCCAGGCCTTTTTTAATTGCGTTCATCCCCGCGGCGAAACTCAGGCGTATCACCGCGTCATCGCCGAACGGCTCGCCCGGTATGACCGCCGCCTTCGCTTCGTCTAAAAGTTTATTCGCAACTTCCACCGACGACATGCCGATTTTCGAGATATCGCACAGGACGTAGAACGCGCCTTCGGGCTTTGTGCACGATACCTTTCCCATGCCATTTATCATCGACACCATAAGATCGCGCCTCTTCTCGAATTCCGCGCGCATCTCTTCGACGCATTTCTGGTCGCCCGAGATAGCCGCAAGCGCGGCCTTCTGACTGATCGAACTCGGGTTGGACGCCGCGTGGCTCTGCAGGTTCGCGATCGCCTTCATTATTTCCGCCGGCCCCGCCGCGTATCCTATGCGCCACCCCGTCATCGAATAGCTCTTCGATAAGCCGTTTATCGTTATCGTCCGATCGTAAATATCTTTACCGAGCGATGCTATCGAGACGTGTTTCGTATTGCCGTATATGAGTTTCTCGTATATCTCATCGCTTATGACATAGAAATTATATTTTACGGCTAGTTTCGCGATAACTTTCAATTCATCGGCCGAATAGACGGAACCTGCCGGGTTCGAAGGGCTGTTCAAAATAAAGCACTTTGTCTTCCTGGTTATCCTGGCGGTGAGGTCCTTTTCGGTGACCTTAAAATTATTCCTGCTCGAAGTGTTCACAAATACCGGGGTCGCTTCCGCCATCTTTACCATGGCCGGATAGCTGAGCCAATAAGGCGCAGGTATTATCACTTCATCATCTTCTTCGCACAATACCTGGAATACGTTGTTCAGGGAATGTTTGGCGCCGTTCGATACCACTATCTGCGATGCGGGATAATCGATCGAATTATCGAGTTTGAATTTTTCGGATATCGCTTCGCGCAATTCCACTATACCGCTGGATGGAGTGTATTTGGTAAAACCGCTCCTTATAGCCTCCAGGCCTGCGGCTTTTATATGCATAGGCGTATCGAAATCGGGTTCTCCGGCTGCAAAGCTGACCACGTCTACGCCCTCTTTGACCATTTTTTTGGCCCTGGAAGTGATCTGCAAAGTCACGGATTCCGCTATGTCCGATACTCTTTTGGCAAGTTTCATTTAATCTAATCCTTATAATTAGCTTATATATTATAATATAAAGTCCGCGAATTTCAAAACGGAAAAATTAATAAAAAGCCCATCGACCGTGAAAATCGATGGGCTTCTAAAACAGCTTGATACCTATAGCTAACTAGAAATCGCCGCGCTTGCGGAAGAGACCGCGCAGATTCTTCATGAAACCGCGTTTATCGGCAAGTTTCCTATCCTCGCTCTTGGCCCTCTCCCTGTTCCGCTCTTCATCAAGCGTAGGCTTCGATTTCGATATCGTCTTCGCCTTCGGCTCTTTATGCTTTACTTCTGCACCCGCCTTAGGCATTTCTTCGCGCTTGGCTTCGGAGGCCTGTTTGGCTTCTTCGGCTTTTGCCTTGGCTTTGCCGGCCTTCGCTTTTTTAGGAAGCTTCTCGACGATCTTGCGCTCGGTAAGCTCCAATATGCACATGTTAGCGCCGTCGCCCCTCCTGAAACCGGTAGGGATGATGCGGGTGTAGCCGCTGGAACGGTTCTTAAAGAGCGGAGAAACCTCTTTAAATAGCTTCGCTATGAGATCCCTGTCTTCGAGCACAATATAGGCCTGCCTGCGCGCGTTTACCGTGTCGGACTTGCCGAGCGTTATCATCTGCTCGGCGAGTTTGCGCACTTCTTTTGCCCTGGCGAGGCTTATCTCTATCCTCTGGTACTTTATCAGGCTCCTGACTATATTCCTGATAGTTGCTTTCCTGTGGCTGGTCTTCATTCCCAGCTTTGAGCGTTTGTTTGCGTGTCTCATATTATTCCGACTCTTCCTTACTAGAGGCAGCCTCGTCTATCTTCATGCCTAACGACAGCCCCATACTGACCAATATCTTGTTTATTTCCGCCAGCGATTTTTTACCGAAATTACGGTATTTGAGCATTTCAAGTTCGGATCTCCTCACGAGATCGCCTATCGTCTTTATCCTGGCTTCTCTCAGGCAATTCGAACTTCTGACCGACAGCTCAAGCTCCGATATGGGGACTTTGAGTTTTTCGCGCAGTTGTTTCTGCTCGTCGGTCTCCATCGGCGCCTCTTCCTCTTCCGGGAGCTTCCCGAACCCTACGAATATGTCCAGGTGCCTCTGCAGTATGTTCGAGGCGTAAAGGAGCGCTTCCTTAGGATCGATCGACCCATTGGTCGAGACCTCGAGTATCAGCCTGTCGTAATCGGTTATCTGTCCGACCCTGGTGTTCTCGACGAAGAAATTAACCTTGGTGACCGGCGTGAATATCGAATCGACCGCAATGACGCCTATCGGCTGCCCTTCTTTTTTATTCCTTTCGGCGGGGACATAGCCTCTGCCGCGCGCGACTTCCATCTCTATCTGGAAACGCACGTTCTTGGTCAATGTGGCGATGTGGAGGTCGGGATTCACTATCTCGACCGTTTCGTCGCACTTGATATCTTTGGCCGTTATCTCGCCTTTCTTCTCGACATCGATCACCATCGGTTTCGGTATCTTGAAGTGGGATTTCAGGATCAGCTTCTTTATGTTCAGGATGATCTGCGGGACATCCTCCACGATCCCGTTTATGGCGGAGAATTCGTGTTGTACGCCGGATATCTTGATACTGGTAACGGCTGTGCCTTCGATCGAGGATATCAGGACCCTGCGGAGGCTGTTGCCTACGGTCACGCCGTATCCGCGTTCAAAAGGCTCGGCGACGAACTTACCGTACGTCGGAGTATGCGTGGATTCGTCCAGGACGAGCCTTTTAGGCATTTCGAAATTCTTCATACTTATACCCATATCGTATTTCCTCCAGTATATACTTGCGAATAGCTCTTAGTTACTTCGAATACAACTCTACGATCAGCTGTTCCTGTATCGGGAAGCCCACGTCTTCTTTTGCGGGCATCGCCGTTATCTTGCATTTGAAATTTTTAGCGTCGACCTCCAGCCACTTGGGTATCGCTCTCGTCTTGAGGTCCTCGAAGGTCTCGGCCAGTTTCTTCTGGGCAGCGTCTTTTCTCATCTTTATCGACACTTCCTGCCCCGCCTTTACCACATACGCAGGTATATCGACGCGCTTTCCGTTCACTTTGACCAGCCCGTGCTGTACTATCTGGCGCGCTTCCGCTCTTGAATTCGCGAAATTCATCCTGAAGACAACGTTATCGAGCCTTCTTTCCAGTAGTTGTAAAAGCATAACGCCCGTTACGCCTTTGGAGCGTTCGGCCATTTTGAAATAATGCCTGAACTGCCTTTCCAGGACGCCGTATATTCTTTTTACTTTCTGTTTCTCCCTGAGCTGAGTGCCGTAGTTGGATTCTTTCTTCCTCGCCTGGCCGTGCTGGCCCGGAGCGAAAGTCCTTCTCGATACGGCGCATTTGTCGCCGTTACACCTCGAACCTTTCAGAAATAACTTAATACCTTCTCGCCTGCAAAGCCTGCACGACGGACCCGTATTCCTTGCCATTACACTCTCCTTCGCTTCTCTGGACGGCAGCCGTTGTGCGGTATCGGGGTTACGTCCCTGATAGACCTTATCGTAAGACCTGCCGCCTGTATAGACCTGATGGCCGACTCTCTGCCTGCCCCGGGCCCTTTGACGTAAACTTCGACCTCTTTGACGCCGCGCTCGGCGGCTTTCTTAGCCGCGTTCTCAGCCGCAATACCCGCGGCGAACGGGGTGGACTTCTTCGACCCCTTGAACCCGGCGCTTCCCGTAGATGCCCATGTAAGCGTATTGCCTTCCTTATCCGTGATCGTCACTATGGTGTTGTTGAAGGTCGCCAGTATACGGGCTATACCGCTCGTTACTACACGAATTGCTTTTTTAGCCTTTTTTACTTTACTTTTTTTCTGCTCCACTGTCTTTCACAGTCCTTTCTGCTTTTTGCCTTATGACGCCTACCGTCTTCCTGGGGCCCTTCCTTGTCCTCGCATTGGTTTTGGTCCTCTGTCCCCTTACCGGCAAACCGCGCCTGTGCCGTAAACCTCTGTAGCTTCCTACGTCTATCAACCTTTTGATATTCGCCGAAATTTCGCGCCTGAGATCTCCTTCCACCTTATAGTCCTTCTGTATTACCGACGAGAGCCTGGCTATCTCTTCTTCGGTCAGGTCTTTGGCGCGCTTACTAGGATCTATGTTCGCTATCTTAAGGATCTTATTGGAAAGAGACCTGCCTATGCCATATATATAGCCCAAAGCTATCTCTATCCTTTTCTCTTTCGGTATGTCAACACCAACTAGTCTCGGCACTTTCTTCCTCCTGGAAATTATCCCTGTCTCTGTTTATGCTTCGGGTTTGCGCAAATTATCATGAGCGTGCCTTTGCGGCGCACTACTTTACATTTTGGGCAAATCTTCCGTATACTCGATCTTACTTTCATAATATCAACCCGCCTTTACTTTTCCCTGCGAATTATCCTGCCCCTCGAAAGATCGTAGGGCGACAACTCAAGCGTAACCGAATCACCGGGAAGGATCCTGATGAAGTTCATCCTCATCTTGCCCGAAACGTGCGCCAGTACCTTATGCCCGTTCGGCAATTCCACCCTGAACATGGCATTCGGCAGAGTCTCGAGCACTTTCCCTTCAACCGTTATCGCTTCTTCCTTCGGGCACATTTCTCTATCCTTCCGGACATCCGCGTTATTTCGCGGTCAAAATTTGCGGCCCTTCGGCCGTGACGGCTATCGTGTGTTCAAAATGGGCCGACAACCTTCTGTCTTTCGTGACGACCGACCATCCATCGTCCAATGTTTCGACTTCGTACGTCCCGGCGTTCACCATCGGCTCTATCGCCAGTATCATCCCCGGTTCGAGCACCGGCCCCATCCCGGGTTTTCCGAAATTCGGTATCTCGGGATCTTCGTGGATCTTCGTCCCTATGCCGTGGCCTACCAGAGAACGCACTACACCAAAAGAGTTCGATTCCACGTATTCCTGTATCGCGTGCGATAGGTCCGTCAGGCGCTTACCTGCCCGGGCCTTCTCTATTCCTATATAAAGAGCTTTTTCGGTCACTTCCAGCAATTTAACGGCCGCGTCGTTTATTTTGCCGACGCCTACCGTTATGGCGCCGTCCGCGCAATAGTCCCTGAACTTCACACCCACATCCAGCGAAACTATGTCGCCGTCCCGCAATTTTCTATCAGAAGGTATCCCGTGGACAACGCATTCATTTACCGAAACGCAGATATTACCGGGAAACCCGTTATAACCTTTGAACGCCGGATAGCCGTTACGTTTTATTATTTCATCCCTGGCTATCTCGTCCAATTCTTTAGTCTCGACGCCGGGCTTGACGTGTCTCTTCAGTTTTTCCAGCGTCAACGCCAGTATCGAACCTGCCTTGCGTATCTGTCCGATCTCGTCCTTGGACCGTAAAACTATCATGCAAGCTTGGCTTCGGCGAACAGCCCGGACAACACCTTAAACAGATCGTTAACGCCGAGATCGCCGGAGACTTTCTTCAGTATGCCTTTTCCGGAATAATAGTCGACGAGCGGCTTGGTCTGGTCTTCATAAACCTTAAGCCTGTTCAATACCGTCGCTTCGTTATCGTCCGGCCTTTGATAAAGAGCCCCGCCGCATTTATCGCAGATACCTTCTTTTTTCGGCGGCATATTTTTTATATGATAATTAAAACCGCAATTCTTACATACCCTTCGTCCCGTCAGGCGCTCTATGGCCACCTTAGGCGATGTCTGGAAATATATGACCATATCTATCCCGGACCGGATACCTTTCAAAGCCTCGTCGAGCCCGATAGCCTGCTTCACCGTCCTGGGAAAGCCGTCGAGTATAAAACCTTTTTCCGTGTCTTTGTCCTTAAGCCGTTCTGCGACTATGCCTATGACCACCTCGTCGGGAACAAGCTCGCCCTTATCCATATAGGATTTGGCCTTGAGCCCGAGCGGCAGGCCTGCTTTGACGGATTGCCTTAAAATATCGCCTGTGGAGATATGCGGTACGCCGTAGCGCTTGCACAACTCAACACTCTGTGTACCTTTTCCGGCTCCCGGAGGCCCTAGTAATATAAGTTTCAAGATCGACTCCTCGTTACGACATCCGGGCTTTTAATTTGCCCTTTTTCATGAACCCTTCGTAATGCCTCATCAAAAGGTGCGACTCTATCTGCTTCATCGTGTCGAGCATAACTCCGACGATGATCAAAAGTCCCGTGCCGCCGAAAAAGCTCGCCACAAGATACGGTATCTTGAGCCAACCCGAAATGATGCTCGGGAAGACCGCGATAAGCGCGAGGAATACCGCTCCGGGGAACGTGATACGCGTCATTATAAAATCGAGATACTCTGCCGTCTGCCTGCCCGGCCTGATGCCCGGGACGAACCCGCCGTATTTTTTCATGTTGTCGGAAATGTCTATCGGGTTGAACGTTATGGCAGTGTAAAAATAGGCGAAGAACATTATCAAAAGAGCGTAGATCGAATTATAAAGCCACTCACCTTTTGTAAGGGCCATCGCGAAATCCTGGAAACCTTTATGCGGCACAAAACCTGCTATCGTCGCCGGGAAAAGTATTATGCTCTGCGCGAATATGATAGGGATGACGCCGGCCTGGTTGACCCGAAGCGGCAGGAACGTGGATTGCCCTCCGTAAACCTTCCGGCCGACTACGCGCTTGGCGTATTGCACGGGTATCTTACGCTGGCCTTGAGTTACGACTATGACTGCCACGACGACCGCCACCAGCATCACTATCATAAGGATCAGCGTGAACGGCCCCAACTGAGCTTTTTCCGGGGCGAACGGCGAGAACAACGCCCACAACTGGTACAGCGCCGTCGGTATCCTCGAAACTATACCGGCCGTGATTATGAGCGACATCCCGTTACCGATGCCGTATTCCTGTATCTGCTCGCCCAGCCACATGATGAACGCGGTACCGCTTGTCAGCGTGATCACCGTGAGTATCCTGAATGACCACCCGGGGAACTGCACTATCTGCAGGCCGTTGAATCTGTCCGGATTCTCCAGCCACATAGCTATAAAGAACGATTGTATCACCGAAAGTATTATCGTGCCGTAACGCGTATACTGAACTATCTTCTTGTGCCCCGCCTCGCCTTCTTTGGCGAGTTTCTCGAGCGCGGGTATTACCGCCGTCAAAAGCTGTATTATGATCGATGACGATATATACGGCATGATCCCCAGAGCAAATATCGTCAAACGCGATATGGCGCCTCCGGAGAACATATTCATTATACCGAATAGCGCGCCGCCGGAAGTCTGCGCAAGGTTCGCGAAGAACTGCGCCAGCTTCGCCCCGTCGATCCCGGGAGTAGGGATATACGTCCCTATCCTGTAAACCGCTATCAGGCCGAGAGTGAAGAATATCTTCTTTCTCAGGTCCGGTATCTTAACTATATTTACAAATGCCTGTAGCATATTTTATTTCGCCAGGTATTCCAGTTTGGAGCCGGCCGCCTCGAGCGCTTTTTTGGCGCTTTCCGAGAACTTATGCGCTTTTATAGTCAGCACCTTGGCCGCCTTTCCGGTGCCGAGTATCTTTATCGGTTCTTTTACGCTTCCTATCAAACCGGCCTTCTTTAATTCTTCCGGCCCGACGGTAGAATTAGCGGTAAATCTGTTCAAAGATTCGATGTTCACGACCTGGTAGCCGTTCTTAAATAGGGCGTTGAATCCTCTTTTAGGTATGCGCCTTATAAGGGGCATCTGGCCGCCTTCGAATCCCGGCCTCGTCGTCCTTCCAGAGCGCTTCAGGGCTCCCTTCCTGCCGCGGCACGAAGTCTTCCCGTGCCCGGAACCTGAGCCGCGTCCCAGTTTCTTCATTTTCCTGTTCGCGCCTTTCGGCATTCCTATATCATTGATTTTCACGACTATCTTCCCTTTTTAGTTAAAAATTCTTTCTTTCCAGACGCAGATGTTTCAAACCTTCTACCGCCGCCTTTAAAACGTTCATCGCGGAATCGGATCCCAGGCTCTTCGTCAGGATGTCTTTTATGCCGCCGGCTTCACATACAGCGCGGACCGCGCCGCCCGCGATTACGCCCGTTCCTTCGACTGCCGGCTTCAGAAGCACTTTTGCCGACTTGTAATGGCCTATGATCTCGTGAGGTATGCTGGTGCCTTTAAGCGGTATCTTAAAAAAGCTCTTCTTGGCGTCGTTCAGGCCTTTTCGTATGGCGTCGGCCACTTCGTTGCCTTTGCCGAAACCAAGTCCGACATTGCCTTTTCCGTCCCCGGCGACCACAAGCGCGTTAAAAGAGAACCTGCGCCCGCCTTTCACTACTTTGGCAACCCTCTTTATAGTAACGACCTTTTCTATCATGCCGTCGTCATCGCCTGAGCGCGATTGCTGGCGCGGGCCTCTCTGAGGCTTGCCGCCGCCTTTCGGCCTGCGGGTGCGTCCCTGCGGCGCTTGTGCCGGCGTCGCCTGAGCCGGCGCCGCGGCAGCCTGTGCCGGGGCCTGGACGGCCGCCGGTTTCTCTTCGGCTTTTTTCTCGATCTTCTCGTTATTATTTTCGTTAGGATTTTGCAATTTTCTTATGCTCCTCTTTAAATCCGGCGGTAAGCCGGTTAAAATTTCAACCCGCCCTTACGAAGCGCGTCCGCAAGCGTTTTAACTTTTCCGTGATACGTGTAGCCGGAACGGTCGAATACTATCTTTGTAATACCTTTCTCCTTGCAGAGCTCCGCCACAGCGGTGCCCAGCAGGGCCGCGCCTTTAAGATTGCCCGCGTCCTTCTTCACCTTATCCTTAACTGACGGGGAATTCGTCGAAAGCGCCGCAAGCGTGTTGCCTGCCACATCATCTATCAACTGCACATACGTATTGCTAAGGCTTCTATAGACACTTAACCGCGGCTTGTCGCTCGTGCCGACGATCTTTTTACGTATTATTTTATGCCTTTTGTCTCTGCCTTCCAGCTTTATCCATTTTTTCATTTTATTTTGCTCCACCAGTCCCGCCGGCGCCGGCAACCGCTTTACCGGCTTTACGCCTGACGTGCTCACCCGCGTATTTTATACCTTTGCCCTTATACGGCTCAGGCCTGTAAAAATCCCGTATCTCTGCCGCAGCTTCTCCGACCTTTGCCTTATCGATACCTTTTATCAGGATGATATTCGGTTTAGGCGTTTCTATGGTTATACCTTCCGGGATATCGTAATTTATGGGATGGGAATAGCTCAACTGCAGATTCAGTACTTTACCCTGAACCGCGGCCTTGAAACCTACGCCCGTGATCTCCAGATCTTTCTTATAACCCTGAGTAACGCCGATTATCATATTGTTCACAAGGTTTCTTATAAGCCCGTGGGTCGCCTTGTCCTGCTTGGCATCCGACGGCCTCGTTACGGAAATGACGTTATCCTTAACTTCGAGCTTAAAACCGGGCTTGAAAGAATAGCTCAGCTTTCCTTTCGGCCCTTCGATATTAATAGTATTCCCGCTCACCGCGGCTTTCACGCCGCCGGGTATTGCAATCGGTTTTTTACCAATACGTGACATATCGTTCCTCTTTTACCAGGCGTAACAGATGACCTCGCCGCCCATTTTACTATCGCGCGCGGCGCTATCCGTCATAAGGCCTTTTGATGTAGAAATTACCGCGACACCCAGGCCGCCGTACACTTTAGGCAGCTCATCCGATTTCTTGTATATCCTTAACCCGGGCTTGGATATGCGTTTTATCCCAAGGATCGCCGGCGTGCCGTCTTTATCATATTTGAAATATACGCGCAAGAGCCCCTGTTTAGTGTCCTTGATCAGCTTGTAATTGGCTATGAAATTCTCTTTTTTAAGTATCTTGAGGATCTCTTCGGTGATCCTGGAATTCCTGATCTCGGCAACCTCTTTTTTGGCAAAACTTGCGTTCCTTATAATGGTCAACGCATCTGCAATCGGATCTGTAACTGCCATCTATCTTTCCTCTCTATTTTCTACCAGCTCGCTTTAACGACGCCCGGTATTTCGCCTCGCGAGGCAAGCTCCCTGAAACATATCCTGCACAGCTGGAACCTTCGCATATAGCCGCGCGGCCGGCCGCACAATTTGCAGCGGTTATACCTTCGGGCTTTGAATTTAGGTTTTCTTGTCTGCTTTACTATAAGCGATGTTTTCGCCATGTTATTTTAACGATCTCCTTTTTTCGCGAACGGCATACCCATTAAACGCAGGAGCTCGAACGCTTCATCTCTGGTTTTAGCTGTAGTGCATATTATTATATCCATGCCGTGTACTTTGGCCACTTTATCGACATCGATCTCCGGGAATATCAATTGTTCGTTCAGACCGAAAGCGTAATTGCCTCCCTGGTCGAAAGAGGTAGTCGGCAATCCCCTGAAGTCCCTGATCCTGGGTATCGCGACCGCGATCATCCGGTCAAGGAATTCATACATGCGCGCGCGCCTCAATGTGACCTTGCAGCCTACCGCGGACCCTCTTCGTATCTTAAAGCTCGCTATGGCTTTTTTGGCTTTTGTGATGACCGGCCTTTGGCCCGTGATCATTGCCAGTTCGCTCACGGCTGCATCCAGGAACTTCATATCCTGGGTAGCTTCTCCCAGCCCTATATTAATAACTATCTTCGATAGCTTCGGGACTTCCATCAAGTTCTTATACTTGAATATGTTCACCATCTCCGGGGCTATCTCTTTCCTGTATCTCTCTAATAATCTTGGGGTGGTCATTTTTACAATACCTCTTTGCATCTTTTACAATAACGGGACTTTGTGCCGTCCGCCAGGGCGTGGATACCGAGCCTCGCGGGCTTATTGCAGGTCTTACACAGAGGGGCGATATTTTCCAGGCGTATCGGGCTCTCCTTCTGCACTATACCTCCCTGCTGGTCCTGCTTCGTCTTTCTCATATGCTTCTTAACGTAATTTATCCCCTCGACGAGGGCTTTGCCGTCTTTAGCATTAACACGGAAGACCTTGCCGGTCTTACCTTTATCTTTGCCGCTCAAAACATATACGATATCGTTCTTCTTTATTTTATTCACATCTTCCTCACAATACTTCCGGCGCGAGCGAAATTATCTTCATGAAATTCTTATCGCGCAGTTCACGGGCAACCGGCCCGAATATCCTGGTCCCTTTTGGGTTCATCTGGTCGTCTATTATAACGACCGCGTTCCTGTCGAATTTCAGGCGCGTCCCGTCCGGTCTGGTTATCGAATACGCGGTTCTGACTATTACGCCCTTAACAACCTCATGGTCTTTCACCATAGCGTCCGGCGACGCTTCCTTTATATTGCAGGTGATAACATCCCCGATGTCCGCATGCCGCCTGTTCTGCCTCTTAAGGACACCGATCATCGACGCGCGCTTCGCGCCTGTGTTATCCGCAACATCTAATATACTGCGCATTCTGATCATTTTAATCTATCCTTGTTTTTCCGTCGTACTTTTTTCGGCCTCGGAAGTTTTGATCTCCGCACTGCCCGGGGCTTTTTTTACGATCTCTACCAGCCGCCATCTTTTCGTCTTGGACAACGGCCTCGTCTCCTCTATCCTGACCACGTCGCCGATCTTCGCTGTATTGGCCTCATCATGTGCTTTGAATTTAGCGGCCTTTTTGACCGACCTGTCGTAAACGGAATGGTGCATGGTCCTCTCGACCTTGACGGTTATGGTCTTATCCATCTTATCGCTTATTACAGTGCCGATCCTTTCCTTACGATTATTCCTCGCGTTACTTTGCATTAGCCTTCTCCGATTTGTCTTTACCCTCTTGCGCCGCCTTCTCGTTTATAACGGTTTCGCATCTGGCAATATCTTTTCTTATCTCATTTATCTTATGCGGCTTCTCGATCCTGCCGGCCTTGGCTTCGGTCCTCAGGTTAAAAAGCTCTTTCTTCAGGCTTTCTATCTTCATCCTTATTTCATCGGCTGTCATATTGCGTAATTCGTTTGCTTTGATCATTAGTGCATCATCCTTGTAATGAATTTGGTCCTGAAAGGCACTTTGTGCGCGGCTATCCTCATGCAGTCACGGGCTATATCGGCCGGCACACCGTCCATCTCGAATAGTATCTTGCCCTTCTTTATAACCGCCACCCAATGGTCCGGCATTCCTTTGCCTTTTCCCATTCTCGTTTCGGCAGGCTTCTTGGTGATCGGTTTATCCGGGAATATCCTCAGCCATACCTTGCCGCCGCCTTTTAAATTCCTCATAAGCGCCACCCTGGCCGCCTCGATCTGTCTGTCGGTAAAATAAGCGTTCTCGAGCGCTTTCAGGCCGAACTCCCCGAAAGCAAGCTTCGCCCCGCGGAAAGAAGTTCCGAACCGCCTGCCGCGCTGCGACTTCCTGAATTTTACTCTCTTTGGCATTAAACCCATAATATATCGCCTTTGTTATTTCTTCTCTTCTACAGGCTCGTCTTTAGCCTTATCCAGTACCTTGTCACCTTTATACACCCAGGCCTTAACGCCTATCAACCCGTAGGTCGTAAGCGCTTCGGCAAAACCGTAATCGACGTCCGCCCTGAGCGTCTGTGCCGGGATAGAGCCTACGCGGTAACTCTCCCGCCTTGCTATTTCCGCGCCGCCCAGTCTGCCCGAGCAGATGATCTTCACGCCCTTCGCACCGCCGTCGAGAGCGCTCTGCACGGCCTTCTTCATAGCCCTTTTGTGCGGTATACGTTTCTCCATCTGGAACGCTATATTCTCTGCGACAAGCTGCGCGTCGATATTGGCGTTCTTAATATCTTTAATATCTATTACAACTTCTCTTCCGGTGATGGAATGCAGTTCTTCTTTAAGCTTCTCGATCTCCGATCCGCGCCTTCCTATTATAATACCGGGCCTTGCGGAGAATATGAGGACCCTCACCTTATCGCTCGAACGCTCTACTTCGATCTTGGATACGGCGGCCGTCGACAGCGTTTTCTTTATGAATTTGCGTATTTTGACGTCCTCAAGGAGCATCTTCGGGAACTCCTGCTTCTTTGAGAACCATCTCGATTTCCAGTCGTAAATGTAGCCGACCCTGAAACCATATGGATGTACTTTTTGGCCCATCTTATTCCTTACCCTTCTTAGTTGTGCTCTTTTTCTTGATCTCCGGATGCTTGCTTTTTACGGCCTCTTTTTTTACCGCAGCCGCAGCCTCTTTATGAGGATATTTAGCGGCAGCCGCTTTAGGTGCCTGAGCCGCGGGGCGCGCTACGCGATCCAACTCTACCGTGATATGGCTGGTCCGCTTCTTTATCAAACTTGCCCTGCCCATGGACGCAGCCCTGAATCTTTTTAGCATAGGGCCGCCGTTCGCCACCAGGTTGGATATGTACAGGTCCGCCACTTCGACGCCCTGCATCCTCTTGGTGTTATTGATAGCGGAAGATATGACATCTATACCGTATTTGGATGCGCCTTTCTTTACGCTCGTCAATATGGCAATGGCCTCTTCGGGGTTCTTGCCCTTTACAAGCGGGATTATCTGCCTGAACTTCCTCGGCGTTATTCTCACGTATCTTAAGACTGCTCTGGTTATCATATTTTTTCTCTTTCTTACGGCTAAAACTTGTTTTATGTCTTGTCCATCGAAATTTCTGTCGCCGCTCCGTGTTTCTTGAACGTCCTGGTCGGCGAAAATTCGCCCACTTTGTGGCCAACCATGTTCTCGGTCACGTAAACAGGTATGAACTTCCTGCCGTTATAGACCGACAGTGTCAGGCCTACGAATTCCGGCGTTATGGTGGATCTCCTCGCCCATGTCTTAATAGGCTTCTTATCGTTCGCGGCCGCGGCCTTCTGCACCTTCATCAGGAGCTTCTCGTCGATGAACGGCCCTTTTTTTATTGACCTTGACATTACTATTTTCTCCTCTTAAGGATATATTTATCCGAATGTTTTACTTTCCGGGTCTTCAGGCCTTTGGCATACTGGCCCCATGGTGAACGCGGCAACCCTCCGGTAGCCTTGCCTTCGCCGCCGCCCATAGGATGGTCGTGCGGGTTCTTGGCAACTCCTCGGGAATACGGCCTCACGCCCAGCCATCTGCTCCTCCCCGCCTTACCTATCATAATAGTTTCGTGTTCGATATTGCCGACCTGCCCGATCGTCGCCATACAATTCAGGTCTATCAGCCTCAATTCGCCGCTGGGTAATTTCACCTGGGCAAAACCGCCCTCTTTGGCCATTATAAGGCATGAATTCCCGGCAGATCTCGCTATAGTGGCGCCGCTGCCTTTATTCAATTCTATATTATGTATAGGTATGCCCGCGGGTATATTGGCCAATGTCGTCGTGTTGCCGGTTTTTATCTCTGCCGTCTGGCTCGATATGATCACATCGTTAACGGCCAACCCTACCGGAGCGATAATATAACGCTTCTCGCCGTCCGTATATTCTACTAGCGCCAGCCTCGCGGACCTGTTCGGGTCATACTCTATCGCTATCACCTTGCCCGGTACGTCGAACTTATTGCGCTTAAAATCTATGAGCCTTAACATCCTCTTATGACCGCCGCCCCGATGGCGTGAAGTGATCCTCCCGCGGTTATTCCTGCCGCCCGATTTTTTGAGCGCTACGAGGAGGTTCTTCTCCGGGGTGCGTTTAGTGAGCTCCTCGAAGTCCGATATCGCCGCATGTCTTAATCCCGGCGTTGTTGGTTTGAATTTTTTTATTCCCATGAAAATTTTCCTTTTTTATGCTACGTCTATCTTACTTCCTTCTTTAAGGGTCACTATAGCCTTCTTCCAATCCGGTGTTCTGCCGATCACGTACCTGACCCTCTTCGACTTGCCTCTCATCGAAACCGTGTTCACGCCCTCGACTTTTACTTTGTAGATGTCCTCGACCGCTTTCCCGATCTCGATCTTGTTGGAATTTTTAGCGACCCAGAAGAGGTATTTATTCAAAGGCATCAGATTCGCGCCCTTCTCGGTCCTTATCATACCTTTTACTATGTCGTGCGGGTCTTTCATGTTAGACTTTGAACCTTTCCGGCAATTTTTTTAACGCCGCCTTCGAAATGACCATGTTGTCGCACTTGAGGACGTCTATCGTGTTGAAATCTTTATAATTCTTCACCGAAACTTCCTGCAAATTCCTGGAAGCTATCTTCACTTTGGGGTCAACGGCATCCAGAATAAAAAGGCTTTTACCTTCGAGCTTCAGCGCGTCGACCACGGATTTAAATTGTTTCGTCTTCGCTTCCGCGATCTCGACGGCGCTTATACCGACCAGCTTTTCGTCGTTCAGCTTCGAATTGATGCTGGACAGGAACGCCAGCCTCTTCACTTTTTTCGGAAGCTCGCGATGGAAATCCCGCGTATGAGGGCCGAATATGGATCCGCCGTGCCTCCATAAAGGAGACCTGGTGGAACCCGCGCGCGCTTGTCCCGTGCCCTTTTGCCTGTACGGCTTCTTGCCGCCGCCGGAAACATCGCCGCGCGTCTTCGTCGAGGCATTGCCCTGCCTCTGGTTCGAATTATATACCACTATCGCGTGGTAAAGCACCTCTTTATTGACTTCGCCGTTGAATAAATTCTTATCCAGCTTAAGCTGCTCTACCTCTTTGCCCTTCATATCGTAAACCGGTATCGAGAACTCCCCGTCTTTTTTGCTCTTAGGGCTTTCGGTCTTCGCCTTCTCGATATTCGTTTTTATCTTTCTGGCTTTTGCTTTTCTTGGATTCTCTTTATTAGATTTCATTTTTATCTCTATTTCTTTTGGGTCTGGCCTTTTACGCCTTTTTTAGAGAGCGTGGGGGCCTGTTTACGTTTTACAAATCCTTTCGGACGTTTCCTGGCTTCTTTTACTATAAGAAAACCGTTCTTATGCCCCGGCACGTTGCCTTTTACAAGGATCAGGTTATTCGCCTTATCGACATCGATAACTTCCAGGTTCTGGACGGTGATCTTCTCGACGCCCATATGCCCGGGGAGATGATGGCCTTTGGTCACTCGGCCGAGACGTGCGCCGGACTGCAAAGATCCTATAGCTCTGTGGAACATGGAGCCGTGCCCTGCCTCGCCGCCCGTCCAATTCCAGCGCCTGACTCCGCCCTGGAACCCCTTACCTATCGAAGTGCCCGTAACATCGACATAATCGCCTTTGGCGAATATATCTGCCTCGATCTTTTGTCCGACTTTATAAGGCGCGGTATCGGCCACACGGATCTCTTTAACGAATCTAGCCGGAGCAGCGGCGCCCGCTTTTTTAAACCTCACCTTATCGGGATTATTTACCGTCTTCTCCCTGCGCGTGCCGAAACCCACCTGAATGGCGTTGTAACCGTCGTTATCCTTCGTCTTGACCTGCATGACCTGGCATGGTCCTGCCTCGATCAACGTCACCGGAACTATCTTGCCGGTCTCGTTGTAAACGTTCGTCATTCCTATTTTTTTACCCAGTATGCCTATCATAATTTTATCGTCTCTTTTACAGCTCGAAGCTTACGGCTTAAAGCTTATTTTATCTCAACGTACACACCAGCCGGCAGATCCAGCTTCTTAAGCGCGTCTATCGTTTTGGATGTGGGGCTTATTATATCCAGGATACGCTTATGAGTCTTGATCTGGAACTGGTCCCGCGACTTTTTGTCGACGTGCGGCGATCTTAAGACCGTGAAGATCTCTCTCTTGGTCGGCAGGGGGATCGGGCCGGCTATATCCGCGCCTGTGCGCTTAGCCGTCTCGACTATCTCCTGGGCCGAAAGGTCCAAAAGCCTGTGATCGTACGCTATCAATTTGATCCGTATTTTTTGAGGTGCTTGCTGTGCCATTGTTTACTCTATGACTTCGGTTACTACCCCTGCTCCTACGGTGTGGCCGCCTTCGCGGATGGCGAAGCGCAGTTCCTTTTCCATAGCAATAGGGGTGATTAAGACTACTTCGAACTGG
>JAQUSB010000038.1 GCA_028715345.1 Candidatus Omnitrophota bacterium
TGTGATGTGGCGAAGTGGTGAGCAAGGCCTTAAATTTGCCCGGCAGGGTCCGGGCAAATTTACGGAGTGCGATTTTTACATGGTTAAAAATCGCACATCCTTGCGAACCACTTTGGCACAGCACATTCGGCTGAGCCGAAAATTTTCACGCTCGCGGATGCGCTTTGTCGTACACCGTCTTCAGGCGGTCCATCGTAACGTGCGTATATATCTGCGTCGTCGACAGGTTCGCGTGCCCCAAAAGTTCCTGAACGCTGCGAAGGTCCGCGCCGCGGTCGAGCATATGGGTCGCGAACGAATGACGAAGCGAATGCGGCGAAATATGTCCTGCGACAGCGCATGTCTTTATGTGCTTATCGAGTATGCGGCGCACGCTCCTGCCCCAGAGGCGCGTCCCGTTTTTGCCGAGGAACACCGCGTTCTTGTCTTTCTCTTTGACTTTCAATTCGTCGCGCTTATCGAGATACCGCCTGAGCGCCGTAGTCGCAGGACGGCCTATCGGCAGCATGCGCTCTTTCGAGCCCTTACCGAAGACTTTAATGACTTCCCCGATCAGGTCGACATTATTGATATTCAAACCCACGAGCTCGCTCACCCGCAGACCCGCCGAATAGATCGTCTCCAGTATAGCCCTGTCCCTGAGCCCGAAAACGTCGTCGTCCGGAGGGCACCGGAGCAGCTTTGCCACCTGGGCTTCGTCCAGCACTACAGGCAGTTTCTTATCCAGCTTGGGTGTAGATATCGCGGTGATGGGATTGGTCTTTATGTGCCCTTCCCTGTACAGGAATTTAAAAAAACTCCTCAGCGAGGCGAGCTTACGCGCTATCGTTCTCTTCGAATAACTCTTCGCGCGCATATCCGCAAGGAACTTCCTGAGCAGGAGATGATCGACGGAGGAGACCTCTTTATCGCCCAGGAATGTTTCGAAGGCTTTAAGGTCTACCGAGTAATTTGTTATCGTGTGGGCGGAAAAATTCTTCTCGACCTCAAGGTAGTTTATGAATTTTTCTACGAACCTCTGCATAGAAACTCCCGTAAGGCAATATTAGAACGCGGCCGGCGCGCCGCCTTTGTCGCCCGTTTCGGCCGGCTTGTCTTCGGCGCTCGGAAGTTTTTTTGTAGTAAATGTGCACGCCGGATATTTCGTACAGCCGTAGAACATTCCCCTGGCCGAACGCCTCTGGACCAGCTCACCGCCGTCGCCGGTCGGGCATTTTACGCCGGAGGTTATCGATTTCGCGTTCTTGCATGTCGGATAATCGGAGCAGCTTAAGAATTTACCGCGGCGGCCCCATTTTATTATCATAGGCTTCCCGCACAGTTCGCATATCTGGTCGGTCGCGCCTATCTCTTTTTTGACATCTTTCATCTCGAGTTTCGCCGCCTCGACCGAATGGATGAAAGGCGAGTAAAATGCTTTAAGGACGGTGATCCAGTCCGCCTCGCCCTCTTCTACGCCGTCGAGCTCGTTCTCCATCCTGGCCGTGAACTCCACGTCCAGCACCTTCGCGAAATGCTTCAGGAGAAGCCCCATGACCACGGTGCCGAGCTCGGTCGGGTGGAAATAACCGGACTCGCGCCTGACATAGTCCCTGGCGGTTATCGTCTGAATTATCGGCGCGTACGTCGAAGGCCGGCCGATACCCAATTCTTCGAGCGCTTTGACTAAACTCGCGTCGGAATATCTCGGCGGCGGTTTCGTAAAATGCTGGGCTGGGATCAGATTCAGGAGGTCGAGCGGCAGGCCGACGGAGAGCTGAGGCAATTTCGTCTTCTCATCATCCTCGTCTTCTTTCTCTTTTTCGGCTTCGTAGACCGCAGTATAGCCGTCGAATACGACGCTCGTATCGCCTGTTTTGAATAAATATTCGCCGGCCTTGATATCGACGGTGACCTGCGAATATACGGCCGGTGTCATCTGGCTGGCAAGGAAACGGTTCCATATTAGCTGGTAAAGCCTGAGCTGGTCGTGGGAAAGATGGCCTTTGACCGAATCAGGGCTCCTTAAAGGAAGCGTCGGCCTTATAGCCTCGTGCGCTTCCTGCGCCGATTTCCTGGATTTATACGCGTTCGGCGTCTCCGGATAATATTTTTTACCGTAAGTCGAAAGGATATACTCCTTGGCCGCGGCCTGCGCGTCTTTGGAAATCTTAACGGAATCTGTCCTCATATAGGTTATCAAACCGACCGACCCCTCGGCGCCTATCTCGACGCCTTCATACAAACTCTGGGCGATGTGCATAGTCCTCGCGCCGGAATATTTCAATTTGTTGAACGATTCCTGCTGGAGTTTCGATGTAGTGAACGGCGGATACGGGTTCCTCTTCTTCTTCGTTTCTTTAAGATCTTTTACTATGAAAGTCTCTTTTTTCAGGTGCTCGAGAGTTTTGTCCGCGTCATGCTTATGTTTTATGCTTACATCCGCGCCTTTATGCTTATAGAGCTTCGCTATGAATTTATCCTTCGGCTGGTCAGCCTTACGTTTCAGCTCCGCCTCAAGGCTCCAGTATTCCTGGGGATTGAATTTATTTATTTCTCCTTCGCGCTCGACTATGAGACGCAGCGCGACCGACTGGACACGGCCGGCGGAAAGCCCCCTGGCGACCTTCTTCCACAGGATCGGGCTTATCGAGTATCCGACGAGCCGGTCAAGGATACGGCGCGCCTGCTGGGCATTGACAAGGTTCATATTTATTTCGCGCGGGTGTTTGAACGCGTTCAATACAGCGTCTTTGGTTATTTCGTCGAATTCGACCCTGTAGCACTTCTTATCCTTAGCGCTCAGCTGATTCCTTAAATGCCAGCTTATGGCCTCGCCTTCGCGATCAGGGTCGGCGGCCAGGTATATCGAGGTCTTCGTCTTGGCGTCTTTCTTCAGCGCCGCGAGGTTCTTCTTCCTGTCGTTCATGACTATGTAATGCGGCGCGAAATCGTTCTCGACGTCGACGCCGAGTTTCGACTTCGGCAGATCGATGATGTGGCCCATGCTCGCGACGACCTTGTAACTCGACCCGAGAAATTTATTTATCGTCTTCGCTTTCGCGGGCGACTCTACTATCACCAGGTTTTTTGCCATTAATTAATTCCCTTTCTTTATGAATTGCTTACCGGGAAGCTGCGATATCAGCTTCTTCAATTCCAGATCAAGCAGTATCTTCGACGCCTTCGGGTGTTCCATCCCGGTTTTTTCCAGGATCTCATCTATATATGCCGGCTCATCCGACAAATTTTTATATATCTTACGCTCATCTTCGGTCAATGAATTATAAATATAAGCCTTTGACTGCCTCGATATCTTAACATCTATCGCTTCTTTTGCCGGGCCCGAAACAGGTTCGATCTCGGCAAGCGATAATTCCTGCAATATGTCGTCGACGGACTGGACGAGACACGCGCCGTCTTTAATCAGCTCGTTCGTGCCTGAACTGGTGCCGGAGGATACCCTGCCCGGCACGGCGAATACCGTCCTGCCCTGCTCCGCCGCGAAATTCGCGGTGATGAGCGCGCCTGAGTTTTTAGCGGCCTCTACTATGACTACGCCGAGCGAAAGGCCGCTTATGATGCGGTTACGCGCCGGGAATTGCTGCGGCAGGGTCGGCCTGTCGTCTTCGTATTCCGTTATGACCGCGCCGGCAGCGGCGATCTCTTCATACAGCTTCTTATTCTGCTTCGGGTAGATGTGGTTATGCCCGCCGGCCATTACCGCGATAGTCCTGCCCTTCGCTTTCAGCGCGCCCTTGTGGGCCGCCGAGTCTATGCCGACGGCCATCCCGCTTACGACGGTTATGCCGCGCGCGGCAAGCTCGAAGGCGAGCTTCTCTGCCGTTTCGAGCCCGTAGATGGAGGCGCGGCGCGAACCCACGACCGCCACCGCCGTCTCATCGCTGCCGAGGAGCGTCCCGTTAACGAAGAGCTGTTTCGGCGGAGTGTGAATATTCCGCAGGTTCTCCGGGTACTCCGCATCTTTTAGCGTAATTTTACGTATAGCCATTATTTTTTATCTTTGCCGATGACGAGCCCGAAGAGCGTCCAGCTCGCTATAACCACCACGAACGTCAGGCTTATGGCGTTCAGTACGATCAGCTTGCGCGTGATCGCTTCTTTCTCGCGCCTGAAAATATCCAGTATATACTCTTCCTCCGACGAGCTTCGGAGCGCATTGCCCGATTTTATCTTCGCCATAAGGATCTTCGTGGACTTGTCGTTGAGCGAGATCGCTTTTCTTATCATAGGAAGACCGATGATGCCGTAATTGAATGCGAGTATTATTATAAGGGTCACGCCCGTCCAGAGCCGCGCTTTTTTCGTCATTTCACCATACCTTCTATCTTTTCGATGACCTGCCGCGCAGTAAATTTGCCCGTGTCTATAAAATGATCCGCTTTGGCATAGAAAGGGGCCCTCTTTGCCAGGAGCGAGCGTATCTTCAGCTTCGGGTCCTCGACATTCAAAAGCGGCCTGTGCTTATATTTTTTCGTCCGCTCCATTATCGTTTGTTCGTCGGCAGTGAGGCATATCACGACGCCGTTGGACCTGAAATTCGCCATGTTCTCTTCCCTGATCACGGCGCCTCCGCCGGCGTCTATCACCTGCCCGTCCATCCGCGATATCTCGCCGATAACGGCGCTCTCGACGTCGCGGAAATAGTCCTCCCCGCTTTTAGTGAATATCTCGTTTATCGTGCGCTTCTCGCGCTCCTCTATAAGGCTGTCGGTCGACACATAGCGCATGCCGAGCTTATTGGCAAGCTGCGTAGCTATCGTCGTCTTCCCCGTACCCATAAATCCGACAAGAACGATGTTCTTCATGATAATTTTTTAAGATCTCCTGACCTGTTCTTTGTATCCTTTGTAATTGCGCAGCATCTCGCCGGTCGAATCGCCGCCGAATTTAATTATCATGGCATCGGCGATCTCTATCGCAACCGCGTTCTCGGCCACAACGCCGGCTGCCGGAACAGCGCAGGTATCCGAACGCTCGACCGTCGCCTTTAAAGCCTTCTTCGTCTTTATATTCACGCTCGCAAGCGGCTTCCGCAAAGTCGATATCGGTTTCATTGCCGCCGCTATCACTATATCCTCGCCGTTAGACATCCCGCCTTCGATGCCGCCTGAGCGGTTCGTCTTCCTGAAAAACCCTTTAGCCTTAGAATAGAATATCTCGTCGTGCGCAGCCGACCCGCGTATGCCGGCAAGCTCGAAACCGGCGCCTATACCGACGCCCTTCACCGCCTGTATCGACATGACGGCGCCCGCAAGAATGCTGTCGAGCCGCCTGTCCCATTGCGCGTAGCTGCCGAGCCCCGGGGGAACGCCTGTTACGACAACCTCGAATGTCCCGCCCAGCGTATCACAGTCACGGGCGGCGCGGTCGATCTCCCTGCACATGAGCTTCGACGCCGCAGGATCGGCGCACCTGACGGGTGACTTCGCCGCAAGCGACGCTATCTTGTCGAAACTTAAGCTCATGCTCGGCCGCGACCCGACGCTGCCGATGCCCGTCACGTGGCTCGTTATGCGGATACCGAATTCCGACAACAACAATTTGCAGATCGCACCTACGCTTACTCTCGCGGCGGTCTCCCTGGCGCTCGCGCGCTCCAGGACGCTCCTGATATCGCCGAGGCCGTACTTTATCGCGCCCGTAAGGTCCGCATGCCCGGGCCTCGGGTTCAAAACCACGGGAAGCCTGTCGATCGACCGGTCCGCGTTCCTGATCATGACCGTTATCGGGCTGCCGATCGTGACCGAGCGCCTCAATCCCGACAGCACCTCGGCCTTGTCGGACTCTATCTTCATCCGCGCCCCGCGGCCGTAGCCCTGCATGCGCCGGCGCAGTTCTTCGTTTATCGCCGACTCGCTCACCTTAAGCCCGGACGGCATCCCGTCCAGTATCGCCGTCAAACATTCGCCGTGAGACTCACCGCTGGTCATGTATCTAAGCATTGTGCCCCCCTTTAAAAAAATCCTCCGAACAAAAACCTTAAAATAGCATCCCCGAAAAATATGGCTACAAAAGCGGCTATCGCCAGGAACGGCCCGTAAGGGATCGTGTCCTTGCCCTTTCCGATCTTCGCGACGATGCCGGGGACCACTCCGAAGAAAGGAGCCGCGAAGAACGTGAAAAGGACGAGTTTCGCGCCGATAAACGCGCCGATCATCGCCATGAGAACGACATCGCCTTCGCCCATGGCGCTTTTGATGCCGAGCTTATCGACTTTCTTTTTAAAGGCGATGGTGCCCAAAAACTTCAAGATAAAGATACTGCCGCCGCCCGCGATCAATCCTGCGATAGAATCCAGAACGCTCCCGATCCTCGCCGCTTCATTCATGACGGACGGGAATAAGACCGCGAACAGAAGCCCTGCGATAATGCCGCCTATGGTGATCTCGTAGAATATGTACCCCGTCTCGAAATCTATGAAAGCCGAGACTATGAGAACGCACGCCATCACCGAATAAGCGAAAAATTTAGGCGTCAGGCCGAAGTTCACAAAGAGCGCCGCGAGCAAAAACCCCGTCGCAAGCTCAACGAGCGGGTACCTGAACGATATCCGCGCTTTACAGGACCTGCACCTGCCGCCGAGCGCGAAGTAGCTTAAGACCGGTATATTGTCATACCAGAGAATGTTCTTTTTACATGCCGGGCAATGGGATGCCGGGAATATTATCGATTCCCCCCTGGGCATCCTGTGGATGCAGACATTAAAAAAACTTCCGAGCGCCGTCCCAAGGATAAATACGAATACGGCCGCGATCGTCATAGCGTTATCCGTTCCTTAACGCTTCCCTGAGCGCTTTTTTCATAATGGCTACCGGCGCCCTCGCCCCCGTCCATATCTCAAAAGCTATCGCGCCCTGATATAGGAGCATGCCGGCACCTGTCGAGGCGTGTAGCTTGAGCGAAGTTGCCGTCTTCACAAGCTCGGTCGACGGGCGGTTGTAAACAAGGTCGTAAACATAGAGGCCGTAATGCAGCAAAGAAGCGTCTACGGGCGACGGGTCCGATCCTTTCATGCCCACAGGCGTCGCGTTTATCAGGAGGTCCGATGCTTTAAGTTTTTCCTTAAAATCGTTTTCATCAACTATCGCGAGCCTGTTGCCGTCGAAGTATTTCTTATAATGCGCTTTGAGATCCGTCGTCTTCGCCATGTCCACGTCGGAAATGAATATATTTTTCGGCCCGTTGCCCAGATACATCACTACGGCTCTCGCGGCGCCTCCAGCGCCCAGCACGAAGACATTCTTGCCTTCCGGCTCGAACTTCAAATCCTCGATGAGCGAGCGGTAAAATCCGGGGCCGTCGGTATTGTAACCGCAGAGCGTCCCGTCCTCGGATATCTTTATCGTGTTCACGGCGCCGAGCCGCCTTGCGTTCTCGTCCAGAGACCCTCTGCGCTCCAGGTATTCTTTAGCTTTTATCTTATGCGGGATCGTTACGTTCAGGCCGGCTATCCTGCTGGATGCGGCATTCTTTAAAAACGTTTCCAGGTTCTCGGGTTCGATGTCATACAGAACATACTCGGCGTTGATGCCGAGCGCGCCGAAAGCGGCGTTCTGCATCGCGGGTGAAAGCGAATGCTTTACGGGGTGGCCTATAAGGCCGTATTTAAGTTTAGTCATTATTTTGCAGTCTTACGGCTCTTATATACGAGCTTATTTACCGCATTGACGTACGCCTTGACGCTCGCCTCGATGATATCGGTGCTCGCGCCGCGGCCGGAAACTATGCCGCCCTTGGACGATATCTTGACCGAAACCTCGCCCAGCGCGTCCTTGCCGCTCGTAACGGACCTTATCTGGTAGTCCAAAAGTTTGCCGCCCGAACCGGTGATCTTATCGATAGCCTTGTAACAGGCATCGACAGGACCGTCCCCGGTCGAGGTCGCCTCGATCACTTTGCCGCTGAATCTCAATTTTATGGTAGCCGAGGGCTTCACCTCATCGCCCGACGAGATGTAGAAATGGAGCAGGTGGAACTTCTCGGGGATGCGCGATATCTCTTCGTCGACGATCGTCTCGAGATCTTCGTCGAATATCTCTTTCTTCTTGTCGGCCAGCTTCTTGAACCTGTCAAAAGCGGCGTCGATCTCTTCCTTATTCAATTCAAATCCCAGCTTCTTCAGCCTCTCGCTGAAGGCGTGCCTGCCGGAATGTTTGCCCAGGACAAGGCGCGTCTCTTCGAAACCGACATCCTCGGGCTTCATTATTTCGTAAGTGATGCGCTCTTTCAGCACACCGTCCTGATGTATGCCCGACTCGTGGCTGAACGCGTTCGAACCCACTATGGCCTTATTCGGCTGGACGACCATGCCGGTCAATTTCGAGACCAGACGGCTCGTCTTATACAGTTCTTTCGTATTTATACCGGTCGTAATGCCTTTGAATAGATCGTTCCTCGTCCTGATCGCCATCACTATCTCTTCCAGCGACGCATTGCCTGCCCTCTCGCCCAAGCCATTCATCGTGCATTCGACTTGTCCGGCGCCGTTCAATACCGCGGAGAGCGAATTCGCCACGCCCAGCCCCAGGTCGTTATGGCAGTGGACGCTTATGACGCACTTATCTATATAGGGCACGTTATTCATTATGCCTTTTATGATA
>JAQUSB010000039.1 GCA_028715345.1 Candidatus Omnitrophota bacterium
CTTGTCGGAGAAACTCGACCTCACGTGTATAGGCACTTCGAACTTCATGGCAACTTCTATCGAACGCGGCTGGAGCACCTGAGCGCCCAGCGATGCCAGTTCGAACATCTCTTCGTAACTTATCCTGTCGACTTTCCTGCCGTTCTTCACGATCCTGGTGTCTGCGGTAAATATGCCTTCGACATCCGTGCACATCTCGCATGACCTGGCGCCAAGCACTTTTGCCAGCGCTACCGCCGTAAGGTTGGAACCGCCTCTTCCCAGGGTGGTGATATCCTGGGTTTGGCTTAACCCCTGAAAACCGGCCACTATCACTATCTTGCTCGTCTTGAGCGCCTCTGTTATGCGTTTGGCGTCTATTTGGATAATGCGGGCTTTAGTAAAAGCGTTGTCGGTTATTATGCCCACCTGCGCGCCGGTAAAGGATATAGCCTCCTCGCCGAGCTCGTGTATGGCCATAGTCAAAAGAGCGCACGATACCTGCTCACCTGTGGATACCAGCATGTCAAGCTCGCGATCGGAGGGGTTATCGGTTATCTTGTGGGCAAGCTTTATCAGGTTATCGGTAGAATCGCCGAGGGCCGAGACCACGGTAACGACGTCATAGCCGTCTTTCTTCGTCTTCACTACGCGCTTTGCGACATGTTTTATGCGCTCGACGTCCGCGACGCTCGTCCCGCCGAATTTCTGCACTATTATCGGCCTTGCCATGATCTCACCTTATACTTTTTTAATAAAATACTCCGTCATCGCCGCGCCGGATTTGAATTTCATCTTGCTCGCAGCGGCGCTTTCTTCATTAAAGCGGTCGAAACCGTTATGCTCTACATTTTTGCCGGCCATCACGAAAGGCGCGGGATCCGAAACGTGCGTCTTCTCCGCTACCGGAGTAGCATGGTCGGACAATACCATTATCCTGTAGTCGCCGGCACTTTTAAGGAAATTCCATACGGCCCCGACCACAAATTTATCGAAATTCTCTATCGCCGTTATCTTGGCCCTGAGCTCGCCGTTGTGCCCTGCTTCATCCGGCGCTTCCACATGGACAAATACAAAATCTTTACGCTTCAACGCTTCAACGGCATACTCGCCTTTGCCTTTATAATTCGTGTCGTAATAACCGGTCGCGCCCGGCACGCTTACGACTTCCAGCCCGGCGATCTTGCCGATGCCGTTCACAAGGTCCACGGCGGAAATGACCGCGCCGTCTATGCCGAACATCCCTTTAAAGGTAGGCATATTCGGGTTCGTCCCCTGCCCCCACAGCCATATCATGTTCGCGGGATTCTCCTTGAGATCGACGCGCACTTTATTTATCTCGTGCTTTTCCAAGACGGCCCTGGACTCGGACATAAGCCTGCCGAGGAGAGCGGCGCCGCTTCCCTTGGGAAGGTGCTTGGCAATATTCTGGGACGCTATATCGTGCGGCGGAGTGCACGAAGCCTTTACAAGGTCATCGAGGTCTCCGGCGGACTTTGCTTTTATGACTAAAAGGTTCCTGTAACTTTTACCGTGATAAAATTTCAGGCTATCGGAACCCAGTTTTTTATTCAGTTCTTCCATAAGCGCCTGAGATTCTTTGTCGCTTATATGCCCGGCGCTGTAATCGTCCATTATGTCGTTATTGACAGTGACAAGGTTACAGCGAAAAGCCACTTCGTTCTCCCCGATCTCGACGCCGATATTCGCGGCTTCCAGCGGCCCGCGGCCCGTGTAATACGCTTTCGGATCGTAGCCGAGTATCGAAAGATTGGCTATGTCGCTGGCAGGCTTCATTCCCCGGGGCACAGTTTTTACAAATCCGACCATACCGCTCCTGGTTATTTCATCCATATTCGGTATCTTCGCAACAGCCAGAGGCGTCTTGTTTTCCAATTCGGCAATAGGATAATCGCTCATCCCGTCACCGACCAATATCGCGTACTTCATTTTATAATCCTATCTCTTTTAAGATCGATTCCATTTTCGGCTTCACTACTACCGGCTTGGCAACGCTCGCTATCGCCCTGTCAGGGTCTTTCAAACCGTGCCCTGTAAGCACACAGACTATCCTGGCCTTACCGGATGCCTTAAAATAACCTTTCTTTGCAAGCTTCAACACTCCCGCTACGCTCGCCGCGCTTGCAGGCTCGACGAAGACGCCCTCGCTCGACGCCAGAAGTTTATACGCCGCCAATATTTCGTCATCGTTAACCATGTCTATCAGGCCGCCGGACTCGTCCCGTGCGGCTTCAGCCTGTTTCCAGCTGGCGGGATTGCCGATCTTTATCGCGGTCGCTATAGTCTTCGGCTCTTTTACGGGGTGGCCCAGAACTATCGGGGCCGCGCCCTCCGCCTGGAAACCGAGCATTTTCGGTAATTTTTTACTGATGCCGGCGGTTTTATATTCTTTATAGCCTTTCCAGTACGCGGTGATATTGCCGGCGTTGCCCACAGGTATTGCGTGAAACTCGGGCGCATCGCCAAGTGTATCGCACACTTCGAACGCCCCGGTCTTCTGCCCTTCTATCCTGTAAGGATTTATCGAATTCACTAAAGTGATCGGGTATTTCGCGGTGATTTCCCGCACCAATTCCAGCGCGTCGTCGAAATTTCCCTGCACCGCGATCACTTTAGCGCCGTGTATCAGGGCCTGCGAAAGCTTGCCTAAAGCTATCGCGCCCTCGGGGATCAGGACCACCGCTTTTATGCCCGCCCTGGCCGAATAGGCAGCGGCGGAGGCGGAGGTGTTGCCGGTCGACGCGCACATCACAGCTTTGGAACCCTCTTCGACCGCTTTAGAAATGGCCATCGTCATCCCGCGGTCTTTGAAAGAACCGGATGGGTTCAGCCCCTCGTATTTAAGATAGACTTCGATATCTTTGCCGACCAGGCCCGAGATATGGCAGGCGTAGATCAAAGGCGTATTGCCTTCGTTAAGGCTTATTACCGGCGTTTTGTCCGTTACCGGAAGAAATTTCCTGTATTTTTCTATCAAACCTTTACGCATCGTTTTAACCTTCCACCCTTATACGCACGGATTTTTTCTTTATGACCTTCAGCGCGTCTATTTCCTTCAAAGCTTTCATCATGTCGCGCTCAAGCGCCTCGTGGGTCATCATGATTATAGGCACGCCGCTTGTATGTTTACGCTGGAGCTGGGTGACGCTGGCAATGCTGATATCGTACTTCGCGAGTATGCCGGATATTTTCGCAAGGACACCGGGCTTATCGAGTGCGGAGAACCTCACGTAATACCTGATCTTAACGTCAGTCATTTCTTTCACGCGCTCTGCGTCGCGGCCGAGCGGCATGCGGTCCGGCGACTTATAGTCGTCGGTAAAACTCTTCGCTATCGAAACGATATCGCTTACCACGGCGCTGGAAGTAGGCGCCGCCCCGGCGCCCTGGCCGTAGAAAAGATTCTCGCCGACCAGATCGCCCTTGACGAATATCGCGTTGTAGACGCCGCCGACGCTCGCAAGCAGGTGCTTGGCCGGTATCAGTGTCGGGTGAACTCGCAATTCGACCGACTTCCCCGACCTCTTCGCGATAGCGAGAAGTTTGATCGCGTAGCCGTATTCTTTCGCGAACTGTATATCGCTCGCCTCGATCTCTGTTATGCCTTCGGTGTATATCTCGGACGGCTTCACCGCGATCCCAAACCCGAGAAGAGCCAATATCGAAAGCTTGTGGCAGGAATCGCCGCCTTCTATGTCGAGCCTCGGGTCGCGCTCCGCGTATCCTTTAGCCTGCGCCATAGCAAGCGCTTCCTCGAAACCTATCTTCTCTTCGGCCATCTTCGACAATATGAAGTTGCTCGTGCCGTTTATTATCCCGTAAATAAGATCGATCCTGTTCGCTACGAAACCTTCTTTGAGGGCGCGGATTATGGGCATGCCGCCGCCTACCGACGCTTCGAAGCCGACGCAAAGTTTCAGCTCGTTGGCAAGTTTGAATATCTCGTAGCCGGAATCGGACAGAAGGGCCTTGTTCGCGGTAACGACATGTTTGCCCTGCCTTAAGGCTTCGAGGACTATGTCCCTGGCGGGCCTCACCCCGCCCATCAGCTCGACTATTATATCTATGCCGGGATCGTATAAAAGTTTGCTCACGGATTTAGTGAGGATCTTCCGGCTGACCTTTACGGGGCGTTTTCTCTTCAGGTCCTTATCGCATATCCTCGCCACGGAAATATCGAGGCCGCTCTTCTCCTTAATGGACCTCTTTTTGGAGATGAGCGCCTTTATAACGCCGGAACCTATGGTGCCGAAACCGATCAAGCCTATCTTTATTTTTTTCATATCAGTTCCTTTATCTAAACTGGTCGGGGGGACCAGATTTGAACTGGCGACCCCTTGCACCCCAAGCAAGTGCTCTAGCCGGACTGAGCCACCCCCCGCAATAAACTTTTTATACTTTAGTATTCGCCTTCCATCTTAGGCGCGCGTGTCATAAGGTCATGGACGGCCCGCTTAGGATCTTTGTTTTCGTAAAGAACTTTGTATATCTCCGTTGTTATCGGCATCTCTATTCCGTATTTTTTCGCCAGATCGTGCGCGGACTTTGCCGTCGCTACGCCTTCCACGACCATATCCGTCTCTTTTAGAATATCCTTAAGCCGCTTGCCTTTACCGACCTCTTCGCCCAGCCACCTGTTCCTGGAATACTGGCTTATGCAGGTGGTCGTCAGGTCGCCTAAGCCGCTCAGCCCGTAAAACGTCTCTGCCTTCGCGCCCATCGCCCGTCCGAGCCGCACTATTTCGACAAGGCCTCTCGTCAATAATGCCGCTTTCACGTTCGCGCCGAAACCCATAGCGTCGGTCACCCCCGCCGCTATCGCTATTATATTTTTGAGAGAGCCTCCCAGTTCAACGCCTGTGACGTCATCGGTGGTATATACCCTGAAACGGTCCGTCATGAATACAGCCTGGACTTCTTTTGCGAAGTTAAGATCTTCGGAGGCCGTGACCACTGTCGTCGGAGCGCCGTTCGCGACCTCAAGAGCTATGGTCGGCCCCGAAAGGACCGCGAGTTCCTGCCTGCCGAGAACGTCGAAGGCGATCTCCGATACGCGCTTCAGCGTCCCGTTCTCTATGCCTTTCGTAACGCTGACAAATTTTTTGCCGGCGAGAGACTCCATCTTCAGTATGGAAAAGACGCCCCGCGCGAATTGCGAAGGCGCGGCCAGGACGACAAGCTGCCTGCCGTTCAAAGCCTCACCCATCGAAGCCGTTATCTTTATGCCATCGGGGATATTGACCCCGGGCAGGAATTTTATATTCTCCCTTTTGGATTTCAGGACCTCGACGTAGTCCGGGAAAGCGCCCCACAGGCTGACATTGAGGCCTTTTTTAGAAAGATGCACCGCGAGGGTAGTTCCCCACCCCCCATCGCCGATAACAGCAATGTTCTTTATTATATCCATAGTATTGTAATTTTATTATATATATGGGGTTATGTCAATAAAGAAGGAAAAATTCAGACCCTATCTCTTGTAACGGCCCATCAACTGGCCCTCGGCAAGGATATGGCCTTTCATGGCGTCTTCCAAGTCTTTCTTTGTCGCACCCGGCCCGAGCGAAAGCCTGGTGTCGAGCGCGTAGACTTTGAAGAAATACCTATGCACGCCTCCGGGAGGGCAAGGGCCGCCGTACCCGGTCTGTCCAGAGTCGTTCATTCCCTGCATGGAACCGTCGCCCAATATCTTGTCGGGAGGGACATTTTGCGGCAGGCCTTCCGATTGAGGAGGTATATTGTAAATTACCCAGTGGACCCACGTACCTCTCGGCGCATCCGGATCATCGGCGATCATGGCGATACTTTTCGCGGCATCGGGAATACCGGCCCAACTTATATCCGGAGAGGTATCATCACCGTCGCACGTATACAAAGAAGGTATCGTGCCGCCGTCTTTAAAAGCGCTGCTGGTAACGTTTATCTTCATAAGCGTCTCCCCCTCGTTAGGATATGCGTAATTTTGAAAACCGGCTGCAAATACGCATACTATGATCAATACCCGTAAATGCCTCATTGAGAAATCTCTAGCTTATATAGATCGCTGTAGGTCCCCGTAAGCCACATATATTTTCCGTCCCAGGCTATGCCCGTCGTCCTCGGCACCGGTGATTTAAAAGCCCCCAGGACTTCCCAATTAGCCACGTCTATCTTGTATACGTGCTGGCCATACCAGCTGCTTACCCACAAATGCTTACCGTCCCATGCAAGCTGAGTCGGCTCATCTATGATCTGTACCGAGACCCTTTCCAAAAGGGACATGTTCGTATCGAGCTTCAATATATCGTATTTGGTACCGATGCCTCTGGTCCAAATGATCATATACAGTTGTTCGCCCGTCCAGGCTATGCCTGCCGGGTGCGCGGGGCTAACGGATATCCACACCTCCGGGATCAATTTATTTTCAGCCAGAGAAGCCCTGTAAAGTTTCTTATCTTCCCATTCCGTTGTAAAAAACTGATCCTCCGGCAGCGGCAGAACGCTCTCGGTGAAATCCGATACCGGCTCTATGGAAGATTTGACATTTCCCGAGACGGCGTTCAGGACCCATATCTTGCCCTTTTCGCCGTTCGCCAGGAGCAGGTCGGGACCGTTGAAAGAAAGGCCCTCATGATACCCTTTGGGGACGACGAATTTTTGCAGGACTTTCACGGAAAACGATCTATAGGACGAGGCCCTTCTTAAAAGAGCGGTTTCGTACGCATGGAGGGCCGATTGCGCGGCGATCAGGATGAGCGCCGCGATAAAAATTGCTGCCTTATTCTTTTTCAACAAGTTCAGACGCATTTTCTTCCGCTGTATTTTGTTCCGCGGCTTTTTCGGGAGCTGCGGCCTTTTCCGGGATCACGATCTGGGATTTAAGATAATCGATCTCTTCGACCAGCACCCTGTTCTCTGCTTCAAGTTTTTTCAGGCGGTCTTTTAACTGCGCCACATTACGGGCGGCGTATTCATCCGCGCTCTCTTCGACGTAAGTGGTGCGGTTGCGGTTATACATCCTCGCGCCTTTGGGGACCAGGACAGAGACGTCGTTATTCACCTTCCTGACCTCCATACCGGCGGGGACGCCCGTCTCATCATTATCTTCATTCGTGTATTGAGCGGATGCCGCGGAAGCTAAAAAAACGAAAGCTGCCGTAACGCATAACATGAAAAATCTCTTCATCATATCACCTATTCAAAGACGCTAAGAGGATCTTCTCCGGTACTTCCGTAAGTATATAGTGGCAAAAGAAACAATTATTCGATGTCTTGCCGGGAAATTTTACGCCGCTCTTCACCAGATTATCCCTGATACGGCTTAAGCCAAGATTAAATATAGCATAAACGATCTTGTTTTGGCGAATATTTTTAAGTATTACCGGGACGGTGTCTCTTTTTATATTTCCTATGCTTAACGCGTCCGATTCGGACGAGTAGCCGCAGCATGGTTTCACTTCTCCGGACGGCTCGACGAAAAACACGTTTCCGGGGCCTTTGCACATATCTTCTTTGAACCACCTGCCGTCCCACGGGTCTTTCAGGCGCGCGGCTTTTCCTACGGGAGAAAGATCGATCCTGTCTATCCGTATAAAAAGCTCATCGGAAGCTATCCTAGGATGGCTGAAGCCGAATCCCGAAAGGCGCGCGCCCAGAAGTCCGGCGAGCCTTGCCAGCTTCCGTTTAGTTCGGGCGTCCCTACCCGTAACATAAACTATCGACACAACATCCGGCCTTCTCCATATTTTACGCGCCTCTTTTATGAACCCGGCCAATTTCCGCAGGTCCTGCTTATGGTAGGCGTCTACGCTTACGCATATGGACCCGTCGTATCCGGCGTTGAATAACCGTACGAGAGCGCTCTTCAGGCCGCGTTTATTTTTATACCAGACGCCGTTCGTGACTATCCTGGAAAACAGAAAGCCATTTTTGACGGCAAGTCGAACCAGCGGACACATAAGATCTGTGCGCAGGAAAGGCTCTCCGCCGGTAAATCCGACCCTTTTAACGCCGTGTTTTTTACAGTCGATAAGGAATTTTTCGGCAAATTTCAGGGATAACGAGGTATTAGATCGCGGGGTATTGCAGTGGACGCAGGCAAGATTGCACTTTGCCGTGGGAGAGAAAAATATTTCCTCACTGCGGAACGCCATATCTTTTAATAATTTTCGGCCAAGAGCTCGTAGAAGGCCTGCGG
>JAQUSB010000040.1 GCA_028715345.1 Candidatus Omnitrophota bacterium
GCTTCGGAGCGTTATACCAGGAATCCGCCGAGTTACTTATAAAAAAGGCGAAGAGCATCCTCAAGACCAAAGAAGTAGGGATGCACGCTCATAATAACCAGCAGCTCGCCTTTGGCAATACGATCGAGGCGATCATCCATGACGCCAATTACGTCGACGGGACCGTGTACGGATTGGGCAGGGCCGCGGGAAATTGCCCGCTCGAACTTTTGATAGGCTTCCTGAAAAACCCGAAGTACGACATCCGGCCGATACTGGACCTGATATCAAAAGAATTCATACCGCTGCGCGAGCGTATGGAATGGGGATATATAATACCGTATGCCATTACGGGAATACTCGACGAGCATCCTAAGGCGGCGATGGAATTGCGCGAGGGCGCCAAAAAAGAGAATTACAGGGAATTTTACGATAGCCTTGCGGGAACAGACCTGGATTAAAGATGGATATAGCAAGATTTAAAAAACTTCCGATAATGGGTATATGCAGGGGCATTACGGCCGATTCCGTTACGCCTCTTGTGGAAGCCGTAGTTTCGGCAGGCCTGGAAACGATAGAGATAACGATGAATACGCAAGACGCGCAGTCGCTCATAACGCAGACAGTTAAAGCCGCCGGGAAAAGGCTGATGGTCGGCGCCGGAACGGTCTTGAACGTGGAATCGCTGAAATCCGCCCTCGACGCAGGAGCTACATTTATAGTGACTTCCGTAATGATCGATGAGGTGATCGAATATTGTTCCAAAAACATCATACCGGTATTCCCCGGGGCATTGACGCCCGGCGAAATATACCGCGCGTGGAATTCCGGGGCTACGATGGTGAAAGTATTCCCGTCGGCGTTCTTCGGCCCTGAATATTTCAGGGAAATAAAGGGGCCTTTCGCGGACATTGAGCTTCTTGCCTGCGGAGGCGTTACGGCGGGTAATCTGCAGGATTATTTGAATAATGGCGCGGACGCGATCGCTTTCGGCGGGGCCGTGTTCCGGAAGGATTGGATGGAGAAAAAGGAATTCCATAAGATCGCGATAGAGGTAAAAAAGCTGGTAGACGCATTTAAGAAAGCCGATATTAAATGAAAATAGCCAAGGCTGAATTTACTATCTTCGACGTGGAAACGACGGGCCTCTTCCCGTATTCCGGCGACAGGATATGCGAGATCGCCGCCGTCAGGGTAAATTCATCCTGCAAAAACGCGAAAAAGTTCAGTTCGCTCGTCGATCCGCAAAGGCCCATATCCTACGGCGCGTTCAGCGTTAACGGCATAACAAGCGAAATGGTCGCCGGGGAACCTACTATAGATAAAGTCCTCCCGAAATTCCTGAATTTTGCCGAAGGCAGCGTACTCGTAGCTTACAACGCCGGCTTTGATCTCGGTTTTCTTGAAAGCGCTATGGGCGAGAATAAGGACAAGCTTAACGATTACTTCGTCATCGACGCGCTGGCCCTCGCCAGGAGGTTCTTTCCCGATGCAGGGCGGTACAATCTGGGCACGATCGCCAAACATCTGAATATTAAAACATCCGGCGAGCACAGGGCGCTGGCCGACGCTTCCGCTACCTGGAAAGTCTTCGAAAAGGAACTTGCAATGATCTTAGCGGAGGGCATCGAGGACATAGAGGCGATAGCGTATTCGAGGCCGGACGCCGCCGTCAAAAAAGTCAAAGATTACAGGACCTCCCTTATAAAAGAAGCGATACAGGCGCAGAAGAAATTAAACATCACTTACCGTTCATCCTGGGACAACCGGGTCACGAAACGCGTCATAACTCCCATCCAGATACAAAATGCGTATGACAGGTCTTACGTTGTAGCCTTTTGCCATTTAAAGAATACGGAGAGGAATTTCAGGATCGACTGTATAGTCGACGCGGAAATGGTCAGTGCGTAAACAAAGAAAGGGAGGTGCGGTATGATCAAAGATGCGAAAATGGGGAAGGAACTTGTTCTCACGGTTCCCAATAAGATGGGGACGATGGCAAATGTATCGAAGATACTCGCCGACCACGGGATCAATATCGAGGGAGTCGCGGGTTACGCCATGGGTAACGAAGCGAAGATAATGCTCGTCGCGGATGATGTGCTTCGCGCGCAAGACGCCCTGACGAAAGCCGGGTTCAATGCGATCGAGTCGAAAGAGGTCGTGGTCGCCCAGCTCGAGAACAAGACGGGCGCATTGAAAAGCCTGAGCACGAAATTGCTCGACGCGAAGATCGACATCAAGTATCTTTACGGCACTACCTGTTCGGGCGGATGCGCGGCGACGATCATAGTATCTACAAGCGATAACGAAAAGGCATTGGTAGTATTTAAAGGATAAAAAAGCGGTTTGAAGAAAAGACGCTGTATAGTACACGTGGACATGGACGCGTTCTTTGCGGCCATAGAAGAGCGGGATCGTCCCGAATTACGCGGAAAACCTATTGTCGTCGGGGCTGATCCCGCACTTGGGACAGGCCGGGGCGTAGTTTCGACCTGTTCGTACGAGGCGCGCAAGTACGGCATACATTCCGCGATGCCGATATCTACCGCTTATAAGAAATGCCCGAATGCGGTATTTTTGCCGGTCGACATAGCAAAATATTCCAAGGTGTCCGACGAGATACAGGAGATATTTTATTCTTTCTCGCCAGACATCGAGCCTGTAAGCATAGATGAGGCGTTCCTTGATATAACCGGCAGTTACCATTTGTTCGGCTCTCCCATCGAAACGTGCAGGCTTATCAAAGATAAAATAAAGAAAGCGACAGGACTGACCGCTTCTATAGGGCTTGCCCCGACCAAAATGGCGGCCAAGATCGCCTCGGATATAGACAAACCTGACGGCCTGGTCGAAGTGACCGAGGAGAGTTTGCTCGATTTTTTGAGGCCTCTCGAAGTGCGCAGGATATGGGGACTGGGCAAAAAATGCGGCGAGGAGTTGGAGCGCCTGGGGATCAGGACGATAGGCGAGCTGGCCGCGACGGACCCTAAAAGGCTCGCGGGCATCTTCGGTAAGAACGGCCTGGAGTTCTGGCGGCTCGCCAACGGGATAGACGAGCGGCCGGTCGTGTGCGATAGCGAGGCGAAGTCGATCAGTAACGAGATGACGTTCGACGCCGATACTATAGAAAGCCAGAAGATAGAGTGTGCTCTTATGACTTTATGCGAAAAAGTTTCACGTCGCCTGCGCGCGGCGGGCTTAAAATGCAGGACGATCACCCTTAAAATAAGGCTCGCGGATTTCAGCACTTTTACGAGGGCGGTCACCCTACCGAGCGCCACGAATTTTATAGATATTTTATATAAAACTATCACGGCATTATATAAAAATTTCGATCTACGCGGCAAAAAAGTGCGCCTATTGGGAGTGAAGGGGTCGAACTTCTGCCCGGCCGGTTTCCGGGATAATTTATTCAGCGACTCCCGCGACGTAAAACGGGAAGCGCGACATAAGGCGCTCGACAGGATAAAGCAGAGATTCGGCAATAATTCCATATTTATCGCAGGCGGAAGGCTATAGCGAAAGGGGAAGCGATATGAAGTCGAAAGTAGTAAATTCCGAGGCGGCGAAAGTAAAAAGATATCACAAGGATATGACGAAAGACGGGATGCGCGTATCTTTCGTGGCGAATCGCGAATACGGCCTGGCTAAAGATAAATACACGGCTACGCTGCACGATAATTTCATGGCAACCTCTATCGCCGTCAGAGATCGTATAGTCGAGCGCTGGATGGTCACCCAGGAGCGCTATCACGACGAGAACGCCAAAAGGGTCTATTATTTTTCGATGGAATTCCTTATCGGCAGGCTGCTCGGGACGAATATAATAAACCTCGGCCTCGAGAAGGAGACCAGGGAGGCCCTTAAAGAGATGGGTTTCGATATCGACGAGCTTTCCGAGAACGAGGCGGACGCAGGCCTGGGTAATGGCGGCCTCGGCAGGCTCGCCGCGTGTTTTCTCGACTCGATGGCAACCCTCGCCATACCGGCACACGGTTACGGCATAAGGTTCGAGTACGGCATATTTAAGCAGAAGATAGTGAACGGCTACCAGGTAGAATACCCGGATGAATGGCTAAGGCAGGGCAATCCCTGGGAATTCCAGCGCGCCGAATACAATGTGAAGGTGAGATTTTACGGTAAGACGTATATATCGCATGACGATAACGGTAAACCGCGCGTCCATTGGATCGATACAAGCGATGTCCTCGCCACGCCTTACGATGTTCCGGTCCCCGGCTATAAGAACGATATCGTAAATACGCTCCGCCTGTGGTCGGCGCGGGCCAGCGAAGAGTTCGACCTCAGCTATTTCAATGACGGCGATTACGAACACGCCGTTCTTAACAAGATGACGACCGAGAATATCTCGAAGGTCCTGTATCCTAACGATAACATAAGCCAGGGCAGGGAGCTTCGCCTGAAGCAGGAATATTTCTTCACCGCCGCCTCGCTTGCCGACATAGTCAGGCGCTACAAAATGGAAAATAAGGACGTCTCCGAGCTTGCGTCGAAAGCGGCTATACAGCTGAACGACACTCATCCCTCCATCGCCATTGCCGAGCTTATGCGTATATTGGTGGACGAGGAAAATCTCGAATGGGACGCGGCCTGGGACGCCACGGTAAATACTTTTGCCTACACCAATCATACCATAATGCCCGAAGCTCTCGAGTGCTGGCCCGTGGGCCTGTTCGAAAAACTCCTGCCGCGCCACCTGCAGATAATTTACGAGATAAATTTCAGGTTCCTCGAGGAAGTCGCCTCAAAGTTTCCGGGGGACAACGATCGGCTGCGCAGGATGTCCATAATAGAGGAAGGCGACGTCAAGAAAGTGAGAATGGCGCACCTGGCGGTTGTCGGTTCCCATTCGATAAACGGCGTTTCCGAGCTGCATTCCCTGCTTTTAAAGACGCGCCTCTTCAAAGATTTTTATGAGATATTCCCGGAGAAATTCAATAACAAGACGAACGGCATCACACAGAGGCGCTGGCTTAAGAAGGACAATGAAAAGCTCTCGGACCTTATTACCGGCGCGATAGGCGATAAGTGGACGACCGATCTTTACAAGCTTGAAAAGCTGCTGCCGCTGAAGGACGATAAACAATTCAGGGCTAAATGGGACGAAGCGAAATCGGCCAATAAAAAATACCTCGCCGATCATATCCGTAAAACTACCGGGATAGCGGTCGACCCTTCCTCGATGTTCGACGTCCAGGTAAAGAGGATACACGAGTACAAGCGCCAGCTGCTCTTCAGCCTGTATGTTCTTTCCGAGTACCTCAGGATAAAGAGCGACCCTAAAGCCGAGATGCTGCCCCGTACGTTCATCTTCGGCGGGAAAGCCGCCCCGGGTTACGCGATGGCGAAACTGATAATAAAGTTCATAAACAGCGTTGCCGAGGTGATCAATCACGACAGATCGATAAAAGACAAGATGAAGGTCGTATTCCTCGAGAACTATTGCGTCTCGCTGGCAGAAAAGATATTCCCGGCAAGCGACCTATCCGAACAGATATCCACGGCGGGCACGGAGGCTTCGGGGACGGGCTGCATGAAATTCATGGTGAACGGCGCCCTTACCATAGGAACGCTCGACGGCGCCAATATCGAGATAGCCGAAGAGGTGGGCAAGGACAATATTTTCATCTTCGGGCTCAAGGCAAATGAAATAGAAGAGATGAGATACCGCGGATATAACCCGAACGAATACATCGAACGATGCCGGCCTTTGAAGGACGCGATAGAGCTGGTGCGCAGCAATTTCTTGTCGCCCATAGAATTCGGGCTTTTCGACCCGATAATCTATAATCTTACGTCGAGCGATTACTTCTTCGTTTGCGCCGACTTCGAAAAATACCTGAAGGCGCAAGGCACAGTATCGGATACGTACAGGGACAGGACGGGCTGGATAAAGAGATCTATCATAAACGTGGCAAAGTCGGGAAAGTTCTCGAGCGACAGGACTATAAAGGATTACGCTAAAGACATCTGGGGAATACGTTAAGCGGATTCCAGCTCGGTCCGCGCCATGTCCCGTAATTTCGCGAAATCTGCGGCGGTAAAAGAAGATGTGTCTATCGCCGGCAGGACTTTCAGACTCCCCGGTATCTTTGACTCGAATAGCCAGGTGCCTTTAGGGATCGCGTCGCCGGTGCCTTTTATGGCTATGGGCAGGACCGGGACCTTTTCTTTTATGGCCAGTTTGAACGCGCCGTTCTGGAACTCTTTCATTTCGGAGGCGTTGCTGCGCGTGCCTTCGGGAAAGAACAATACCGACATCCCGCCCCTCAAAAGATGGGCAGCTTCCCTATAAACCTTTTTGATGCTGCCGAATGCCCCTCGCTCAAGTTTGATATGTTTGGCTATGGACATGCACCATCCCACGAACGGCAGCTTGAACAGGCTCTCTTTGGCGACCCATTTGAACTGCATCCCGGCCAGATATATGATCACTATGTCGGCAAGGCTCTGGTGGTTGGCCACGATGACGTAAGTCTTGTTCTTATCTATATTTTCGAGGCCGCTGACCGTAATATTCCAATAAGGGTTCAGCCCTACGACGGATCTCGCCCACCAGAAGCATTGGGCGTGCGCCTTCCTGCGCATCTTATCGAACGGGAATAATACTACGGTAAAAAGCATGGCGAAATATAGCAGAATGGTAAGGGTGGTGCCGATCACCCAGATGATCACGGACAGAAATACTTTTTTGAACATGAAATAATGATAAGCTATATCGGCCAAAGTGTCAACTACGAAACTTTGCCTGATGAAAAATGTTTGAAAAGATTTTTTTTTAAGCTATAATGAAGGCCTATGAAAACCAGATCGCTTGAACGTATAGAGGAAAGGATGACCGGTGTCGAGCCGGACTCCATCCGTTACAGGGTGCTGCAGAGCGCCAAGAATTTTAAGACTTCCTGGATCGAATTGGGCCAGGCGCTCTATACCGTGTGGAAAGACAAGGCATATAAGGAATGGGGGTACTTGACATTCGATGCCTATACCCAGAAAGAGATAGGCATAAAAAAACCTACGGCGATGAAGCTGCTCAAATCTTATTACTTCCTCGAAAAAGAAGAGCCCGTATACCTGCAGAAAGAATATTCCGAGGCGCAATCCCCGGCGTCCGTGCCGAGCTATGAGGCGGTCAACCTGCTCCGCCTGGCGAAAAGCAAGAACACTCTCGATAAGGACGATTACCAGCGTTTCAAGAAAAACGTTTTCGAAGAGGGCAGAGACCCCGGCCTGATAAAGAAGGACCTGACGAGCCTTATGAGACAGCGCGAGGAGCTGTCGCCCGACGAGGCCCGGCAGAAACGGAAATTTGCCGTAATAAAGAGGATGGTATCTACCCTGAATACGCTTAAGATGGATGCCGAGGCGCAGAAGCTTTTGCCTGCCGGCATTTTAAAAGAGATGTCGGGGCTGATCCATAGGCTCGAAGCTGAAATTTCCTAACCAACGGCGGTTAAATATATGAACGGCCTTACCAAAGCGAAGAACAGCATCATCCAGGCACGCGATATAGCTATATCCGGCCACATAAATCCCGACGGTGATTCTATAGGATCGCTATTATCGCTCGGATTGGGTTTGGAAAAACTTGGAAAGCGCGTATACATGATAAGCTGCGACGGCATCCCGCAGCGCTATAAAAAACTCCCGGGCGCTTCACGCATTGTCAGGAAGCTCGATAAAGCCGTGGACCTTGCCATATCGGTCGACTGCGGCAATAAAGAGATACTGGGCAAGACTTACGAGGTGTTTGCCAGGGCGAGCGAGATACTCGAAATAGACCACCACGATTTCCGCAGGCCTTTCGGCGATATCACCTATGTCGACGGCAAGGCGGCGGCCGTGGGCGAGATGATCTACATGCTGCTCAAAAAACTCGAGATCCCCATCACCGAGGATATAGCGGAAAATCTCATGACTTCCATAATAGTCGAGACAAGCTCATTCCGTCTGCCCAACGTCCGTCCTTTTACTTTCAAGGTATGCACGAACCTGTTCGGTTCCGGTATGGATTTCTATAAGCTTGTAGA